>CAXTGE010000001.1:0-1065 GCA_964243645.1 uncultured Acidobacteriaceae bacterium
GCGCCGAAGCTCGACCAATGGGTCGGTGCCCCCGTGCTGAGCGCGAGCGGTAAGCAGGTGCTCACCGAGGTACAGGACGATCGCGTCCAGTATGCCGCCGAGATCGCGCTGGATGGCAAAGGCGGCGTACGCCGTCTGACGGAGGCGCAGGGCGAAGCGATCGGTCTCCACCAGGCGGGTGGACACACGGCGCTATTGTGGACGACCGACAGCACCTCCGCAGAGATCTATGCGCTGGAGGGTAAGGAGCTGCGCCAGCTGACGCATCACAATGATGCGCTGATGGCCTCACTGCAGCTGGCGCCCACGCAGAACCTTGCCGCGAAAACCCCGGACGGCAGCGAGGTGCGTGGCTTGCTGACCATGCCGGTCGGCTACACGCCGGGCACCAAGGCACCGCTGCTGCTGTTCATTCATGGCGGTCCCACGGCGCAGGACGCACACGGCTTCAGCGCGGAGCGGCAGCTCTTTGCGGCGCACGGCTATGCCATGCTGAACGTCAACTATCGCGGCAGCACAGGCCGCGGCCATGCCTACAGTGAAGCGATCAACGCAGACTGGGGCCATAAAGAGGTCATTGACCTGCTGGCTGCGGTGGATGCGGCTGTGGCTACGGGGAACATCGACGCGGACAAGATGGCCCTGGGCGGATGGAGCTATGGGGGCATCCTGACCGATTACACCATTGCGTCCACGACGCGCTTCAAGGCTGCTTCAAGCGGTGCCGGTATGGGCAATCTGCTGGGCTTCTACGGCATCGACCAGTACATCCTGCAGTATGAGAACGAGCTGACGCCGCCGTGGAAGAACCTCGACCTGTACATCAAGCTGTCGTACCCGTTCCTGCACGCCGACCGCATCAAGACGCCGACGCTGTTTATGGGCGGCGACAAGGATTACAACGTGCCCATCCAGGGCGGCGAGCAGATGTACCAGGCGTTGCGCAGCGTGGGCACGCCTGCGGAGCTGGTTGTGTATCCGGGCGAGTTTCACGGGTTCAATCGGCCGAGCTTTATCCGGGATCGGTACCAGCGGTGGTTTGACTGGTATGACCACTATGCGTTG
>CAXTGE010000001.1:1165-4979 GCA_964243645.1 uncultured Acidobacteriaceae bacterium
CCCGCCAGGGCGGGCTTTACGGCTGTGCCCAGCAGCTCGATCGAGCGGAGCATGCCCGCGTGCGGGAGGGGGCCGCCGCTCATCATCAGGCTCACGCGGGAGACACCGCCGAGTGCTTCGTCGATGTGCTGCAGCTTGGCGGTTACGGTTTTTGCCGACCCGACGACAAAAGCTCCCGTGGGTCCCCGTTGGGCGTCGAAGGCCGCACGGCTCGATGGAGCCCAGCCGCGCTCGCGGCCGATGCGCCCGAAGGTATGCGCGTAGGCGGGCCAGAGCTCTTCGGCAGCCTGGGCATCCGTGTCCGCGACATAGCCGATTGCATGCACCGCGACATCCAGCGACTCCGGCGCGTGGCCCGCACGCCTGCCTGTCTCGCGGTAGAGGTCGATGAGCGGCCGAAAGCGGTGGGGCTCCCCGCCGATGATGGCGACCGTCAGCGGCAGCCCCAGCAGGCCGGCGCGGGCAAAGCTGTTGGGCGTTCCCCCCACGCCGAGGCGGATGGGCAGGACCGGCTGCACGGGCCTGGGCCATACACTCTGGCCTGTCAGCGAGGCCCGGTGCCTGCCGCCCCAGTGCACCTTGACCTCGTCGCGCAGATGCAGCAAGAGATCCAGCTTCTCGGCGAAGAGCTCATCGTAGTTGCGCATATCGAAACCGAAGAGCGGGTAGGATTCCGTAAACGAGCCGCGACCCACGATGATCTCGGCACGTCCGTCCGAGATCAGGTCCAGGGTGGCAAACTGCTGGAAGACGCGGACAGGATCGTCCGAGCTGAGCACCGTGACCGCGCTGGAGAGACGGATACTTTGCGTGCGCGCGGCTGCCGCAGCCAGGAGCACCGCAGGCGCGGACGCGATGTATTCCTCACGATGGTGCTCCCCGATGGCATAGGAGTCCAGACCGACGCGGTCGGCGAGTCCAACCTCTTCCAACATCTGCCGGACGCGTTGCCGGCCCGCTTTGGCTGCGCTTTCGCCTGGCTTTACCAGGACTTCAACAAATGTGTCGATGCCCACCTGCATGTGACCTCACCTCCGGGCGCACCTGCCGTGCCGCGTGGCCGAATGCCCCAGCGCATCCCCTGCTCCTGTAGCTTGCCCGGAGGGACTGCTTGCCTCGCATGGGATGCCCGGAACGCAGGAAGGACGCACCTGCCGCGTGGCCGATGCGTCCTTCATCCCTAGAACACCGAAGATTGTCACGCCAGGCCAGAACACGGACAGGCGTTTTGAAATGTTCCGTTACTGCATGGCGACCGGGCGAAGCGAGACCGGTTTGGGCGCAGCGGGCGCCGGCGTCACGGCGGAGGTGCTGGGCAGGAGGCTTGCCGGCGGCGGTGGGACCAGCTGACTTTCTTCCGTCTGGGCCGCAGCCGACGGGGCGGCCAGCGCACCGGGCCACTGATACGGCATCGCGGCCGCATTGCCAAAGCCCATCATGGGATGGCGGCTGAGCTGCCAGGCAGAGCGGTCCAGCTTGACGTAGAGGTGCTCGGGCTCATGGCCTTTGCCGGTCGCGAGTGCCACGCCGGTCAGGGTGAACCGATGGTCTCCCACGGAGAACTTCAGCTCGTTCTCGTGCAGCTTTGCTTCCGTGTTGACTGCCTCCGGATCCGCGACGGGCGAAACCACCGCCGTGCCGACGCCGGGCACAAAGAGGTACAGGAATAGCGCGCCATTGACGTCATAGTTCAGCTGGATCTTGGCGACCATGCCGTCCACGGTATACACCCCATCGCGCACGCGTCCGTAGAGCAAGGTGTCTTCGCCATTCTTCGGGGGCTTTGCCTTCATCGTGTGGGCAGAGCTGGCCGTGGCCATGGCCACCGGATCCGTACCGGTGGTGGCGGAGAACGTCTGGGCAAGGGGGGATAGCGGGGCGATGAGCCCCATGGCAACAGCAGCAAGTGCAAAGCGAATTACGGCGGAGCGAACAGTCAGAGACGAAGTAGGCATGGGCTCTCCTCGGAAGTGGTCCTGCAGCAGCGGTCGTTCAGGATGACAGCAAAGCACGATCGGTACCGGTTCAAGCCAGCAACCCCTCCGGCCATGTGTTCTGGCTTTCGGAAATGGGTGCCGCGAAAATCGTCGTCGTCCGGAACGCGTTTTCGCTGGTGCTCCTCGTTGGCTTGATCAGCGAGGTTCACAGTAGCACTTTTACCGAACGCGCATACAACTTTTTGGTAACTAGTGCAAAGCCGCTCGTGAGTTACCGGCGAGGGCCTTCCAACGGGCAGTCCCTGTACCCTGTTCTTGTATGGCTCTCAATTGCGGTATCGTCGGCCTGCCGAACGTCGGCAAATCCACCATCTTCAACGCGCTCACCGCCTCCAAGGCGCAGGCGGCGAACTACCCCTTCTGCACGATAGATCCCAACGTCGGCATCGTCAGCGTGCCGGACGAGCGGCTGGACAAGATTGCCGCCCTGATCAAGCCGAAATCCCTGGTGCCGACCACGATGGAGTTCATTGACATCGCCGGCCTGGTGGCGGGCGCCTCCAAGGGGGAAGGGCTCGGCAATCAATTCCTCGGGCACATCCGCTCGACGGATGCCATCGCGCATGTGGTGCGCTGCTTTGAGGACCCCGAGGTGGTGCACGTGGCCGGCACCGTCGACCCGCTCTCCGACATCGACACCATCAATACCGAGCTGCTGCTTGCCGATCTCGACACGGTGGAGAAGCGGTCCGGACGGCTGGAAAAGCTGCTGAAGAACACGACGGACCAGAAGATCAAGTCAGAGGGAGCGGCGGTTGCCAAGCTGAAGGCGGCACTGGAGGCCGGCAAGCCCGCGCGCACGGTCGACCTGACCGAAGACGAGCGTGCCGCGGCCCACGACCTGCACCTGATCACCGCAAAGCCCATGCTCTACGTGGCCAATGTCGATGAGGGCGCGCTGAGCGACGGCAATCAGCATACGGCGAAGGTGGAGGCCCGCGCCGCGGAGGAGGGCTCTGAGGTAGTGCGCATCTGTGGCTCGCTGGAGAGCGAGATTGCGCTGCTGGAGCCGGAGGAACGGACCGAGTTCCTGACCGATCTGGGGCTGAGCGAGCCGGGCCTGGACCGCCTCATCCATGCCGGCTACCGTCTGCTGAATCTGGCGACCTACTTCACCGCAGGTGTGCAGGAGGTGCGGGCTTGGACGATCAAGCGCGGCACCAAGGCCCCGGGCGCGGCAGGGGTGATCCACACTGACTTTGAGCGCGGCTTTATCAAGGCCGATTGCTACAGCTGCAACGACCTTTTCGCGCTCGGCAGCGAGGCGGCGGTGAAGGAAAAGGGCCTGCTACGCTCCGAGGGCAAGGAATATGTCGTGAAGGACGGAGACATCCTCTTCTTCAAGTTCAACGTGTAGAGACCGATCACCGGCAGTTCAGCCCGTGCGGCCTACTGTGCCGCCGCAGCCGGCGGCGTGGACGAGGGTGACAGCGAAGGTTGCGGCGGCGTGACCCAGTTTTTGGCCCGCAAAAAGGCCACCAGGTCCGTTACCTCCTCCGGCTTCAGCGAATCGCCGAACGCCGGCATGTTCCCCCCGCCGTGCACGATCTGGTCGGTGATCTTTTCCGCACTGAGCTTCTTGCGCAACTCGCGCAGCGCCGGGGCCCTCTCTGTTCCCTGGCCGTCGCTGCCGTGGCAGTGCGCACAGCCCCGGGTAGCGAAGAGCTCCGCGCCCTCCGCCTTTTTGTCCGCAAATGCCGCAGCGGACGCCGGATGCCGCAACCATCCGACACAGAGGACAAGGACGACGACCAGCAGCGGCCCCAGCGCTCCGTTCCGTGTCTCCAAGCCGTTTCGCATGAACACCATAGTGCCTT
>CAXTGE010000001.1:5079-11033 GCA_964243645.1 uncultured Acidobacteriaceae bacterium
AGCTTGCGGAGCCCGAAGATCCCTGATCAAGCCCGATCAGTGCCGATTGACGCCCTTTGCCGTACGCAAAGGAATCCGTGCCCTCCGCAACGAACAATCTTCTTCTCGATGCACTCTCTTCCGAAAGCCGAGCGCAGATTGTCGGTTCGGCCGACGAGTTCGACCTGCCGATCAGGAGCCCCTTCAATGCGCAGGGGCAGATGCCTCGGTATGCGTGCTTTCTCACCTCGGGCATCGCCAGCATGGTAGTGGGTTCCGGGCGGGGAGAATCTGCCGAGACCTGTCTGATCGGACACGAGGGTGTGACCGGGGCGTTCTCGCTGCTGGGTTCTCTGGAACCGCCTGCGGAGTGCTACATGCAGGTGGCGGGCAGCGGCTATCGCATCCTGCTCAGCGATCTACGAAGGCTCTTCATGAGTTCAGAGGAGATCCGCTCCCGCATCCTAGAGTGCGTGCAGCAACAGGGCATGACCACCAACCAGCTCGTTGCCTGCAATCGGCTGCATGAGGCCGAGCCTCGTCTGGCGCGATGGCTCTTGATGGTGCAGGACCGGACCCAGGCCGAATCTTTTGGACTTACCCAGGAGTTTCTCGCCCTGATGCTGGGCACGCGGCGCACCACCGTGGCGCTGATCGCCGGGGATTTGCAGCGGGATGGCCTGATCGAATACACCCGGGGCAAGGTCAAGATTTTGGCGCGGAAGAAGCTGGAAGCCTTGTGCTGCGATTGCTACGGCGTGACGCGACGTCTCTTCAGCGGGCTGTACACGCGACCTTACCTAACCACTGCCAATGAAGCGGACACCGTAAGAAGCAAGGGCCCGCGTGCACGATAAGCCCCCTGCATAGAAGCAGGTTTCTCCACTACGCAGGACGACCCTGCCGTGCTGCTCCGGTCGACATGACAGGTTTGCGAGGGAGAATAGGTTGACACCGGCTAGGCTGCTGCGCCCGCGGCTACGCCACTTGCCCAGGCCCATTGGAAGTTGTATCCGCCCAGCCACCCGGTCACATCGACGACTTCCCCCACGAAGAACAGACCCGGGACGCGCCGACTCTCCATGGTGCGCGCGTCGAGCTCGCGCGTGTCAATACCGCCGGCGGTTACCTCGGCTTTGAGGAAGCCTTCAGTGCCGGCCGGCGTCAATGTCCACGCGTGCAACGCCTGCTCCAGGCGGGTGAGGCCGGCGTTGGTCCAGTCTTCACCCTTGCGGAGCTGCAGATGCGTCCATCGCTCGGCCAATCGCGCCGGCAACACTGTGCGGAGCTCCGCCAGCATGGCCGTTGCGTCGCGCCGGGCCCCTTTCGCGAAGAGGGGCTGTAGCACCTGGCGTTCCGGTGCCAGGTCGAAGCGGACCTCCGCGCCGGGCTGCCAGTAGGACGATACCTGCAGGGCAGCCGGCCCACTGATGCCACGGTGCGTGATCAACAGCTTTTCGCGAAAGCCGGGCAGCGCCCGAACCCTGTTCCTGGCAGGGTCGGTTCTGGGGCAGGCGACGCCCAGGACTTCGGTCGAAAGTCCCGTCAGATCGCACCAGTCCGCTGTGTCCTCCGGTGCGAAGACCAACGGCACGAGCGCGGCGCGCGGCGTCACCACAGCATGCCCAAACTGCCGTGCCAGGTCATACCCGAAGCCCGTCGCGCCCAGCTTCGGGATCGACAGGCCGCCCGTGGCCACCACCACGGACTTACATTCCAGGCGGCCCAGCGAGGTTTCGACCGCAAACCGTGCCCGTGCTCCTTGGCCGAGACGGGATACGGACAGAACGCGCACGCCGCACCGCATGTCGACCGCTGCCTCGCCGCACTCCCCTTCCAGCATGGTCACGATGCGCTTCGCCGAGTCGTCGCAGAACAACTGCCCCAGCGTTTTCTCGTGGTAGCGGATGCCGTGCTTTTCCACCAGCCGCACAAACTCCTGCGGCGTGTAGCGGGCCAGGGCCGATCGCGCAAAGTGCACGTTGTCGCTGACGAAGTTTTCCGCCCGTGTGCCCAGATTGGTGAAGTTGCAACGGCCGCCGCCGGAGATGAGAATCTTGCGTCCTGGCCGCTCGCCGTGATCCAGCAACAGAACGCTGCGGCCACGCCGCCCAGTCTCCACAGCCGCCATCAACCCGGCCGCCCCCGCGCCCAGCACCACAACATCTACCGCGCGCATGCCGGAGCCCATCCTTATATTCTAGTGATCTACCCAGGGGATCCCCATGCGGCCTCCGTCCATCTAGATTGGAGCAGATTGGACCTCGGCACGGCTTTGGCTTGCCGGTGTGCCCCCCAAACCAGCAGGAGTTGTACGTTTGAATCAGCGTATGCGCACTATCTCTGTGATCGCCGTGGCCTTTGCCGCCTGCTTTGGGATGGGTCTCATCGCGCAGACGGCGCCGGCCTTTCGCAACGAGCTCATGCCGCTGCCCACCACGGTGACCCCGCAGGGCGGTTCACTTGCCATCACCTCAGCGTTCACGGTTGGGCTCTCCGGGACGAGCTCCCCGCGCCTGCAGGCGGCCGCCATACGTGCGCTCCGTCGTCTCGAAGACAGGACCGGCCAACCCCTTGCCAAGCAGCTGGTGGGCGGCGCTGCCGCAACCCTGACCCTCAATGTCATTTCGGAGGGCCCGACGGTGCAGGCCTTTGGAGAGGACGAGTCCTACACGCTGACTTCGACCCCCACCTCGGTCCGCATCGACGCGCCCTCCACGCTTGGCGCTTTGCATGGACTCGAAACCATGCTGCAGCTGGTGCAGGTTGAGGGCGCAGGCTACGCGATTCCCTCCGTGACCATTCAGGACGCGCCCCGCTTCGGCTGGCGCGGCCTCATGATCGATTGCGTGCGGCACTTTGAACCCATCCCGGTGCTGAAGCGCAACCTCGACGCGATGGCCGCCGTGAAGCTGGACGTCTTCCATTGGCACCTGACCGACGATCAGGGCTTTCGCATCCGTAGCCAGCGCTTTCCGAAGCTCACCGATGTGGGTTCGGACGGCTTGTTTTACACGCAGGAGGAGGCGCGCGACCTGGTGCAGTACGCGCACGATCGCGGCATCCGCGTCGTGCCGGAGTTCGAGATGCCCGGTCACTCCACCGCGTGGCTTGTCGCCTATCCAGAGCTCGCCAGCGGCACCACACCAACGGGTATCCGGCGCGAGTTCGGCGTCTCCGACTACGTGCTCGACCCCACACGCGATGAGACCTACGCGTTTCTTTCGTCGTTCCTCGCCGAAATGGCGACGATCTTTCCGGACGCGTACGTCCACATAGGCGGCGACGAGGCCCCGGCTCCGGACTGGAAGGAGAATCCGCGCATTCTCGCCTTCATGAAGGATCACAACCTCGACAATAACGACGCGCTGCAGGCCTACTTTAACGGACGGGTGCTAAAGATCCTTACCGGCCTGAACAAGCGCATGGTGGGATGGGATGAGATCTTCAACCCGGCCCTGCCCAAGGACGTGGTCGTGCAGTCATGGCGCGGCGAGGCCTCTCTTGCCAAAGGCGCGCAGGCGGGCTACCAGGGCGTCCTGTCGGCACCGTATTACCTGGATGGCATGCGGCCCGCAGGCGTGCACTACCTCGCTGACCCCGTGCCCGTCGACACAACGCTCACACCCGCGCAGCAGAAGCTCATCCTCGGTGGCGAGGTCTGCATGTGGGCCGAACAGTTAGATCAGCGGACCCTCGATTCCCGCATCTGGCCGCGCACTGCCGCCATTGCCGAACGCTTCTGGTCCAGCCAGAACGTGCGCGACGTGGACGACATGTATCGTCGTCTCGAGCCGGTCTCGGTAGAGCTCGAAGCCCTTGGGCTGCGACACCTTGCGAGCGAGGACACAGGGCTTCGTGGACTGCTCCATTCCGGGCACATCGAGGCGCTGCACACCTTCGCGCAGGCCTTTGAGCCCGCAAGCTTTGGCGAACGCTACCAGCAGCAGCACACCTCGCAGCTCACGCCGCTCACCAGCTTCGTCGATGCGATAGTCCCCGATCCGCCCCTCCGTCACAAGGTAGAGCTTGCCACCCGTCAATTCCTTGCCGATCCAAGAGGCAAGACGGGCAACGCGGCGCAGGCTCGGGACATGCTGCTCGCCTACTTTCGCGACGAGGCGGCCTCGGTCTCACCGGTTCTCGAAGAGATGCGAGGCGCTCCACAGCTTGCGGCGACCCAGACGCGTGCGCATCAACTCACCGGGCTGACACGGGTCGCGGAGCAGGCCATCGCCTATCTCAGCAAGGGCGAGAAGCCGCCGGCGTCGTGGAAGGGGGCAAGCCTTGCCCAGATGGAGGACGCGCAGAAGCGCAGTGCGATCGTGGAGTTCGTCTTTCTGCCTTCACTCACCGATCTGGTGAATGCGACAAGGTAGCCCCTCGCCGCGTGCCACGCTCACTGCCATGTCACACGGAAGACGGGCTGGTACTCGCCTGACCGCTGGGCCGGCAGATGGAGGTGCAGCCCGTCTTCGGTCTGCTGCCAGCGGAGTTTTTCCTTGGAGCCAAGCAGGGTGACCTCGCGCACCGTTCCCGCAGTTTTCGCGAGCGATCGCACCACGGCTTCACCGTTGGTGGGCGGCCGCATCTCGATCACATAGACCGCGCCTTTGCCGGTGGTGAAGCGGAAGTCAGCCGGCGTATAGGCCAATGCGTTCCTGTCCTGCATGCTCCCCGCCTGGATCTGCGTCGGTCCTTCGCCGAAGCGCTTCCACGGCCGGCTGCCGTAGATGGCCTCGCCGTTCACGTCCAGCCACTTGCCCATGGTTAGCAGCGTGTTCTCGACCGGCTCCGGGATGGTGCCGTCCGGGCGCGGGCCGATGTTCAGCAGCAGATTGCCGTTCTTGCTCACGACGTCGATGAGCTGGTCCAGCAACACCTGGGGTGTTTTGAACGTGTCCCCCACCACGTATCCCCAGCTGGCGTTGCTGATCGAGGTATCGGTCTGCCACGGCTGGGCCTGGATGTCGGTCATGGCACCCCGTTCCACGTCCATCGTGCCCGCGCCTGAGGCCATGTTGTCGTACTTGCTGAACATCACGACGGGCTGGTTGCCCTGCGCGGCGAGGTCGTAATAGAAGCCGGCAAACCGCTCCTGCGTGGAGCGGAAATCAGGATGGCCTACCCACCAGTCGAGGTACACCAGATCGGGCCTGTAGCGCCCCACCAGCTCCGCCGTGCGGGCCAGCCAATCGTCCTTGAACTGCGACGGCACGTAGGTGTAATCGCGGGTAAGCAGCGCGTCGTCCTTGGATTCGTTCTCGCGCTTCTGCGCAGGACCGTAGA
Organism: uncultured Acidobacteriaceae bacterium; assembly: GCA_964243645.1. Classification (GTDB taxonomy): domain Bacteria; phylum Acidobacteriota; class Terriglobia; order Terriglobales; family Acidobacteriaceae; genus Granulicella. The sequence continues at coordinate 10,348 of CAXTGE010000001.1, forward strand.
ACCCGGCATACTTTGGATCGTTCACGTCGGAGTCGAAGTCACGACCCCCGTCGAAGAACCAGTCATGCTCGGCACGATGGTAGGAGACACCGAACTTCATCCCGTGCCGGTGCACGGCCGTTTGCAGATCGCCCACGAGATCACGGTGTGGTCCCATCGTGACGGCGTTCCATGGCGAAAGCTCGGTCCTGTACTCGGCAAAGCCGTCATGGTGCTCGGCCACCGGGATAACGTAACGCGCCCCGGCGCGCTGAAACAGGGACGCCCATGCGTCCGGGTTCCACTTCTCCATGCGGAATATCGGGATGAAGTCTTTGTAGCCGAATTTGGATTGCGGACCATACGTGGCCACCTGGTGGGCGAACTCCGGCGTGCCCCGCTGATACATGTTGCGCGCGTACCACTCATTGGCAAACGCCGGCACGGAGAACAGCCCCCAGTGGATGAAGATGCCGAATTTGGCAGCGTGAAACCACTCGGGAGTCCTGTGCGCCTTCAAGCTCTCCCAGTCGGCACGATAGGGCCCTGCAGCCAGCGTCTTTTCCATAATGCCCAGCTGCGCGGCGCGCGCCGCGGCTGCCTCCCGCGAAGCCGCAAGCCACTGCTCCGTCCATTGCTCCGGGGTGGCGTTCGCGACAGGCGCGGTAGCCTGCGCGCAGGCAAGCCCCGCGGCCGCAAAGGTTGCG
>CAXTGE010000001.1:11133-14237 GCA_964243645.1 uncultured Acidobacteriaceae bacterium
TGTTGTGGGCGTTTGCTCACCATCTCATTTAAGGCAAGGAACCCATGGCCGAACTCATCGCTGCCATTGACGTGAAGCGCAAGATGTTCTTCGAGTTTGAAGACACACCCTTCCGCTGCCTCGACAAAGATATCTCCACCCCCACCGCACGCGGTGGCCAAACGCTGGTGCGCGTGAAGATGCGCAACATGCTCAACGGTGCTGTGCAGGACAAGACCTTCAAGGCTGAAGACAAGTTCCGCGAGCCCGACCTCGAAACGGTCGACGCCTCCTACCTGTACTCCGATGGCGACGGCTCCTACTTCCTCGATCAATCCACCTTTGAGACCCTGCAACTGGATACCGCCAAGGTCGGCGACGCACTCGAGCTCATGCTTGAAGGCCTGCTCGTGCAGGTCCAGAAGTACAACGGCAATCCCATCGGCCTCGAGCTGCCGCAACATGTCGAGCTCATCGTTGAGTACACCGAGCCCGCCGTGCGGGGCGATACGTCCTCCGGCTCCGTCACAAAGGCAGCCCGCCTAGAAACCGGTGCCACGGTACGCGTGCCGCTCTTCGTGAAAGAAGGCGAGAAGATCAAGCTGGTTACCGAGAGCCGGGAGTTTTCCGGTCGAGTGTAGCTCGTCTTCAGAGCTGAACGAGGGGAGGGCCCCTCTGAGCCCTCCCTTTTCGCATAACGCCTGCTATTGCGCGTGCTTGGGTGGAAACTTGTAGAACATCTCATCCACCGCCTTCTGCAGCTTGCCGGAGTTCTTGTTCATGCTGTTTGACTCCGTCGCGTGTGACGTGCCGCGCCACACCAGGTTGTGCGTGCGCGTGTCATACAGATCGACGACCAGCGTGCCCACCGGGATAGTGCGTTCGGTCGTTGTGGAATCCCCGCCGCCGTAGCCTCCACCCCACCATCCACCCCAGCCGCCCCAGCCATAGCCGGGGCCGAGGCCGTCGTAGAACGTCTGGTACTGCTTGGTATCGTTCTGCTCGCCGATCGCGGTGATGCGTACGTCGCCACCGTGCGGCACCTCGCGCCAGCCGTGATACGTAAGGTCGCTTCGGATCTCATCTCGCAGCACGCCTGCGTCCAGTGGGTTGACGGTCTGTATTTTGGCAAACGAGAAGGTGCGGTAATCGCTGAACGGCGCTTTGTGATCGTAGTCTGTGCTTACATGCTGTGCCTGCATCACCGGCACCGTCGCCATCAACATACCTGCCCAAACCAAACCCTGCATACGCATCGATCCCAACCCCCTGAGCCTTGCTGCCCTGCGTGTTAGACGACGAAACGCTGCTCCGCATTGCCCAGGCTGCTCGGCGGGCGTCGCTACGACCTCATGAGCCGACTTGCAAACTTGCGCGGAGAACGACAGGAGCCCTTGCGAGGGCTTCGCAAGGGCTCTGACCTGGAGTCAAGACTTCTAGTTCTTAGGCTGTTTTTCGACGCCCTTGCCTGGATTGCTTGCGTTCACCAGCTCCGGAGTCGATACCGCACCCAGCTTCACTAACTGCTTCTCCGTATCCATACGCTTCGTGCGTGTGAACGGTGCCAAGGTGACTGATTTTCCCGTCTCCAAAGCCTCGATCACGCCTTCCAGCACACGCACATCAGCAAAGCCCTCTTCTCCGTCCGGCTCAACCTCCGTGTTGTTCAGGATGCAGGCGGAGAAGTACTTCATCTCGCCGCCGAAGTGATCGGTGCTCTTGAAGCTGCTCTTCTTCTTATCCTCGCCGATCGCCAGGGTCTGCTCCAGCGGCTTGCCGAACATGTAGCAGGGGTCCAGCAGCACGCTGCCCTTCGGACCGATCGCGACCAGGCTGTTCACCGGTCCGCCGTAGTAGCCGACGTTGAACTGCGCCAGCTTGTTACCCGGAAACTTCAGGGTGACGGCGACCGTATCGGCAAAGTCCTGATCAAGCCCGGACTCCGGATGCCGGATGCCAAATGCTGAAACCACCTCTGTCGGTTCCTCCGAAAAGATGTAGCGCGCGGCGTTCACCGGATACGGCCCCATGTCCAGCGCCGGACCGGCCAACTTGCCGGAGTGTGCCCGGTGATTGCTTGGATCGACAGGTTGCGCGAAGCTTGAGGCAAAGGTGTGCACCTCGCCCAGCTTGCCGGAGCGGACCTGTTCGATCGTGTCCAGCGTCCCAGGCTCAAAGTGCAAGCGATACGCCACCATCAGCTTCGCGGTGGAGCTTTTTTCCGCTTCCAGAATCTCCCGGCATTTGGCCGTGGAAACCTCCATGGGCTTCTCGGTCAGAACATGGATGCCGGCCTTCAAGGCGGGCACGATAAATTCCGCATGCCGCCAGTTCGGCGTGGCGAGATAGATCGCGTCAAAGATGCCAGAGCTGAGCGCCTGCGCGAACTGCTCATAGGTATACGTCGCCTTGATGTCGTATTTTTCGCCGAGCTCCTTGGCCTTGGTCGCATCCGCGGTGACCAGAGCCGTCATCTCCGAATTGCCCGTGTGCTCTACACCCGGCATCATGTCTTCCTGCGCAATGTCGCCAAGCCCAACGATCGCGTAACGCACTTTTTTGCCCGACCCGAACCCAAGCAGTTCCTGCAAACCCATGAAAGTATCCTCGCCCTCTTGAGATGCGCTTTCCCCGAGGACCTGCCCTCAGCAGGGGCACGAGTTCTGCGCTGACCCCTGGCAAATGAGGAGTTCCTGCGTACGATGAAAACGGCCGAACGGTCACCACATTCTCTGGACAACGCCAACATAGCCTGCTATCGTCGCCCACGCGTAGTCGCCTTTTCCCGGAGATCCGATGTCTTTTGTTTCACGTCGTTTAGGTATTTCACGTCGTTCCCGCTCGCTTCGTCTTGCCGTCTGCTTCGCTCCGTTGCTGCTACCCTTCGCTCCATTGCGTGCCCAGACCGGCAACACGTCCGCCGACCTCGCAGCGGCGGCCAAGCCCAGCATGGACCAGACATGGTGGAAGCACGCCGTCATCGATGAGCTCTACCCGCGCAGCTTTGGCGATTCCGACGGCGACGGGCTCGGCGACCTGAACGGGATCACCGAGCACCTCGACTATCTCCATGATCTCGGTATGGATGCCATCTGGCTCGCGCCCATGTTTCCCTCGCCGCAGGT
>CAXTGE010000001.1:14337-15950 GCA_964243645.1 uncultured Acidobacteriaceae bacterium
CCGCCCAACAACTGGATCTCCGGCTTTGGCGGCTCGGCCTGGGAATGGGTACCCGCGCGGCAGCAGTTCTACTATCACAAGTTCTACAAGGCGCAGCCCGACCTGAACTGGCGCAACCCGGCCGTGGAAAAGGCCATGTTCGACACCATGCGCTTCTGGCTGGATAAGGGCGTGGCGGGCTTCCGTCTCGATGCCGTGCCGGCCCTGTTTGAAGACCCGCAGAACCGCAACGACACCCTCACCGGCCAGATCAACGCCCAGGGCGACCCCGAGGTGATCGGTGAACGTACTGACAACCTGCCCGAGGTGCACGACGTTATACGCCGCATGAGCGCCATGGTGAAGCAATATCCCGGCGACCGCGTCCTGATCGGCGAAACCTACCTGCCCAACACCCTCGCGCTCGACAGGTGGTACGGAGGTGCCGCGCACGATGAACTCCAGCTTCCCATGGACATGCTGGTCGGCTTCGGTGGGCGCAAGACCGGTGAGAAGCAGCTGAATGCGGCCTACTTTCGGCAGTACCTCACCGAGGTCGAGACGCAGGTCCACGGCTCGCAGCCGCTCCTGGTCTTCGACAATCACGACAACACCCGTTCGATCGACCGCTTCGGCGATGGGCAGCATGACGTGGCCATCGCCAAGATCGTTGCTACCCTGCTGCTGACGCCGCGCGCCACCGCGATGACATACTACGGCGCAGACATCGGGATGCCCACCACGCCGCCCACGCGCAAGGAAGACGTCAAGGATCCTATCGGCATCACCGGCTGGCCCAAGGAGAAGGGCCGTGACGGGGAGCGCACCCCCATGCAGTGGACAGGGGGACCCCAGGCGGGCTTCTCCACCAATCCCAACACCTGGTTGCCGGTCGCTCCCGACTACAAGACGGTAAACGTCGCGGCTGAGTCCGCCGATCCCAATTCCCTGTTCAGCTGGTACAAGCAGCTAATTCAGCTCCGCCGCGAGAACCCCTCGCTGCACAACGGTGGGATCGTCATGCTGAACCGCGACGACAAAGACGTCCTCGCCTATATGCGCACAGCCCCTGCCGGAGCGCAGCCGGTGGTGGTCGCCATGAACATGAGCGACTCGCCAAAGACGATTTCCCTCAATTTGAGGGACAGCGGCATCAAGGGCGAAAAGGCGCATACCCTCGCCGCCAGCGATCCCCGTCTGCAAGGGGCGACGGCTTTCAAATCCGTCACCCTGCCACCCTACGCCGCCTGGATTGCCTCCGTGCAGTGAGCCAACAGCGCCGGAAAGATGCCGCGCCTGGAGAAGATCGTTTCAGCTCAACCGAGTGGGCCGTTCCGATTCGCCAGCGCCATCGCGAAGCCGCCTTGGGACACGTAGCGGACACAGCTGGCACCATGCGGCTGGCGCAGCGTTCAGGGCCGATGCTATGTTGTTTGACACCACAGACCTGCCACACGAGACTGCCCTTTGAGCACAGCTCCCCAACGTAAAGCCGTCATGCTGCTGGCCAAGAGCGCCCTCACCGGCGCCCTCGGCGGTCTGCTCTTCGGCTTCGATACGGCCGTCATCGCCGGTGCCACGCACCCCCTGGTTCGGCAGTTCGGGCTCTCCCCCACCGGCCTGGCCATCACCGT
>CAXTGE010000001.1:16050-22459 GCA_964243645.1 uncultured Acidobacteriaceae bacterium
GCCTACCTGTCCAACGCCATCGTCGCGCACTTTGCCCAGGGCCTGGATGTCTGGCGCTGGGAGTTCGGCGTCACCATTCTGCCGGCCGTCTTCTTTCTGATCATGCTGCTGACCGTGCCGCACAGCTCGCGCTGGCTGATCAGCCAGAATCGGGTTGACGAGGCCATGGTCATCCTTGCCCGCCTGGGCTCGCCCGACTCACGTGCCGAGGTCGATGCCATCCAGCTTTCACTACAGGAAGAGGGCGGCCACGCCAGCACGGACCTCTTCCAGTCGCGCTATAAGCTGCCCATCTTTCTCGCGATCACCATTGGCCTGTTCAATCAGCTCACCGGCATCAACGCGATTCTCTATTACCTGAACGATATCTTCGCCAACGCCGGCTTCAGCAACGTCTCCGCGAACGCGCAGGCGGTCGCTATCGGCGCCGCCAACCTGCTGGCGACCCTGCTCGGCATTTCCATCATCGATAAGCTCGGCCGCAAAACTCTGCTGCTCATCGGCGCTGCGGGCGATAGCGTATGCCTGGCGGGCGTGGCCTACCTGTTCCACACCGGCGAACACCTCGCGCTGCTGCTCCCGCTCCTGATCGCGTTCATTATCTTCTTTGCCGTCTCGCAGGGCGCGGTTATCTGGGTCTACCTCAGCGAGGTCTTTCCGACCAACGTCCGCGCCAAAGGCCAGGGCCTCGGGTCGTCCTCGCACTGGATTATGAACGCGATCATCGCCTTTGCCTTCCCGGTGATCGCCGCCCACTCTAAAGCTGCGCCCTTCGGCGTCTTTGCGGCGCTGACCGCGGTACAGTTCCTTGTGGTGCTTTTCATTTACCCGGAGACCAAGGGCCTGTCTCTTGAGGAGATGAGTCACCACCTAGGCCACTAGAGCGACGTGTATGGGTTCGCCCGTTGCACAGGACGCCGGACTGATGGCGACGCGGTCGCTTGCATAGGGCGTTGGAGGCGCTTCGTGGCTGAAAGCAAAACGGCGACCCGGAGGACCGGATCGCCGCTACCGAGCTTCCGTAGCTTACGCCGCAGCGGCAGGAATGAAGCCATCGCATCCGCTGATCGGGGACACCTTCAGGTGCAGGGCCGCGTGCTTCGGGTGACCGCAGTCATCCAGCACCTTCAGGTCCGCCTTGTGGCTGCTGACGATGCTCACCAGCACGTCGGTCTTATGGTTCTCGCCAAAATGTGTGCAAAGACCGCATTGTCCGTTCTGAACTGTTTCCATGTCCGTACCCTCCGTGTTGCTTGCTCTTCGCATAAGCTCCCGGTCTGCAACTGCCGGTACCTTGCTCTCCCCTACTGTCGCAAGTACCGTGTTTGCTGTAAATTACGACAGATCCGAACCTACATATGGAAGACCGGAGTCGTCGTACTTTCTTAGTCGCACACAGCAGAGATACTTAATCTCGGACCGCTCTCGATGAGCCTCTCAGAGAGGCCTTCAAAATAAATATTCCTGACGCACCCCCGTACCCTCAAAGATTCATCATCCCCCACCAACCTACCCAGATAGCCGACACTGTCTGAGGCATGTCCTCTTCCGGAAATCTCCCGAACACCTCCCCAGCGCCCGTCTCTCGCAAGCTCCGCGTCGGCATTCTTTTTGGCGGCAAGTCCGGCGAGCACGACATTTCGCTGCGCTCCGCCCGCTCCATCGTTAAGGCCATCGATCGCTCCCGCTATGCCGTCGTCGAGCTTGGCATTACCAAGACCGGCCGCTGGCTTCCCGTTGAGGATTCCGCGCTCCTCCTGGACGGCCACACTGCCGCGCAGATTGAGGCCAACGCCGCCGAGGCTCCTACCGGCACGACCCTCACCCTCGCTTCCACCGCCGCCGACCCGGCTTCTGGCTCCCCTATCGACATCGTCTTCCCCGTGCTGCATGGCACTTTTGGGGAAGACGGCACCGTCCAGGGACTCCTTGAGCTCGCCGACATTGCCTATGTCGGCTCCGGCGTCCTCGGCTCCGCCGCCGGCATGGACAAAGACGCCATGAAGCGCCTCTTCGCCTCGGCCGGCCTGCCGCAGACCCCTTGGATCACGCTGCTCCGCTCCGACTGGCGCCGCGATCCCGAAGCCGCCACGACCCAGATCGAAAAGGAGCTCCGCTATCCGCTCTTCGTCAAACCCGCCAATCTCGGCTCGTCCGTAGGCATCAGCAAGGTTCACGACCGCTCCGCGCTCGCCCCCGCGCTGGAGCTTGCCGCCGGCTTCGACCGCAAGCTCATCATCGAGCAGGGTGTCGGCGGCCCGGGCGTCAAACCGCGTGAACTGGAAATTGCCGTTCTCGGCAACGACGCCCCCGACGCCTCGGTGATCGGCGAGATCGTCCCCGCCAAGGAGTTTTACGACTACGAGGCCAAATACGAGCTCGACGGGCCCGACGAAAGCGAGTCTCGCATTCCCGCCCCCGACCTCTCGGCAGCGGAGCAACAACAGATCCGTGCCATGGCCCTCGCCGCCTTTCGCGCCTGCGACTGCGCCGGTCTGGCCCGCGTCGACTTCCTGATGGCTCCTGCAAACGAGGGTCAGCCCGCAAAGATCGTGCTCAACGAGATCAACACCATGCCCGGCTTCACCTCCATCAGCATGTATCCCAAGCTCTGGGAGGCCAGCGGCCTCGCCTACGCCGAGCTCATCGATCGGCTCCTCGACCTCGCCCAGGCTCGCCACGCCGAGAAACACGAAACCCACTTCACCCGCTAAGGTCGGGTGCCCGGACAGGCAGAAGGAATCGCCAGAGAGATCGCTGTCGCCCGAGGAACCAGCTTTTCGACAGCTTCCCGTCAGAAGAAATCCGAAGCGCAGCCTAGGTTCCTATGCTCGCTTCTGGACGGCGCTCCCTGGCGATACTAAAGCCGAGCCCGTCCAGATCGTCCAAGACCGTCTTCACCTCCCGCGTTTCCACCCGACGGACCCGTAATCCTGCCAGAACACCCCCAATGTCCAAGTCCGAGAAGCCTAGCTTGGCAAGGACCTCCGGTAGATCGTCTTCCGTTCCGAACCAGTGACGTTGTTCGGCCTCAGGCCCAACCGGGGCCTCGTGGATGACCAGGTGCTCCACCGTTGCCTGGACCAGGCTTTTACCGCGGGCCTCTCCATTGTGCTGAAAGGTAAACGACATGCGCTCTGGATCCTTGGTTTGTGCCATGTCCCGAGCCTAGCACCGTGACGCCCATCATGAAGACGGGACGCGCATGTCTATCTCAACTCAGACAGCGGCCACGTGCTCTACCGTCCTATCCCCAGCACGATTCTTGTCACGCTCGCCGGCGGAAACGTGTACCGGAAGTGCTCCGCCGCTGTCACAGTCCGTATCTTCGGTACCAGCGCCGTTGGCCGCTCTTCGGAGTTTGCGTCCCAAAGGTCGTTGGAGACCATCTCCGTGACCTCGGCCCGCTGTTCGCGTCGGGCTCCCGGGATTGTCAGCTCCGCCGGGATCGACTCACCCAGTGAGCGATTGATCGCGAAGAGCGTCACGGTTCGGCCATCCTTGTCGGCCACGGCTGTGACGTCCAGATAGGGCACATGAGCGATCTCCGGCAGGCGCGTTACCCCGTTGTGCACGGTGTACTCGCCTCCCTCTACGCTAGTCGCCAAGAGGTGATCCGCTGCCGCTGTGGCGTACAGGCGGAACACATATGAGGCCGGCGTCCCGTACACCACCCCTTTCTTCTTCCAGATGCCCGCAAACTCGATGACGCCGGTCATGTCCGAGACCGGCACCGCCTCGCTCTCGCGCAGCAGCATGTTGTAGTTGCTCGCGGTTACCAGTGCACCGGCGAAGTCCGTGAAGTTCGGCGCGTGATCCCGCCCGTGCCCCTGCACCCAAAGCCACTCGGTAAACGCCAATTTCACCTTCCCTCGCCCGTCCGTACTGTCGATCTGCCCGGTCATCGCGTCGAACTGCCGCCCGAGCTGCACCGGCAGGGCAAACGACGCCTGCGCGCGAAACTCATCGGTCGCGCCATGCCATTTGGTCTCATCGGTGGTCACCACGAAATGCGCCGAGAGGAAGTCCGCCGTGCCCACCGGATTGGCCAGTTGCCTGGCATCCCATTCGCGGTAGTTGTCCGGATCCTGCCCTGTAGCGATCAGCTGGGCTTTGGGATCGACATGGTGCACGGCTTGGCTGAAGGCCAGGGTGCGCGGCGCGAGCTGGTCGAGGGTTGGCCAACCCGTATTCCAGTTCCCCCAGAGCTCGTTGCCGAGCTCCCACATCTGGCCGCCGCCACCACCCTTCCACGCCGGGCTCTCATTCACATACTTCACCCACTCCGCAGCCTCCTGCGGGGATCCCGTGCCCAGGTTCAGCGCAATCTGGGGCTTCGCGTCGACCAGATCGCAGAAGTGCAGGAACTCGTCCGTGCCGAAGGTGTTCAGCTCCGGGATACCCCACGCGACGTTGGACATGCTCACACGCTTGTCGCGCGGGCCGATGCCGTCACGCCAGTGATAGCCCGAGGTGAAGTTGCCGCCAAAGCGTATCAAGGGCGTGTGCAGGTCCCGCACCATGGCGACCATCTCCGGATCGAGGCCGTCGAGGTTGTCCTCCGGCATCAGCGAGATCTGGTCCACGGCCACCGTCTCCGGACCGTTCATCTCGACGACAAAGTCCGCAGGCTCCAGTCGCTCCAAGCCTCCCTTCGGCAGCGTCAGCTTCACCGTGTACTTCGTCCAGCCGTTCCCATGCACCGTAACCTCGGCCTTGGACAGGCTGGCATCGTTCTGGTTGCGGCGACGCAGCGCCAGAACGAGAGGCACATCGTTTCCGTCGGTTTTGGCATAGAGACTGGCGGTATAGCGCAACTCACGCTGCGCCGGCAGATACACCCTCTGCTTGATTCCAACGGCGCGGTCCGGCAAACCGAGCACCACCAGCGATTGGTCTGAGTTCGCGGCGTTGCCCCGGCGCGGGTCATAGCGGTTGCCCTGGTCCGGATCCAATGGCTCCCAAGGCAGCGGCAAGCCAAGCTGAGAGGCGCGGCCCAGCTCAGGCTCCTCGGTGAGCAGCTTACGGACGCTCTCTACACTCCAGAGCTCGGGCTCAAGACTGGGGTTGCGTAGCAGCTCCGCCCAGAGGCCGTTGTAGGTGGAGTTCCCGATGGGCTCAAGGAATGTGCCGAAGATCGTGCGTGGAATGGGGTGCACGGCTGTCCGTGTGTCCACAGTGATCTTCGTCTCGGCAGGAATGGGCTTGTCGACCACAATCTGCGCCCGAACGGTGGGGCCGAGCGTGAGCGCGGAACACGCGAGAGCTGCCGAAATGAATTGCCGGCAACGAGGCCGGACGTACACGGATCCACGAGAAAGGCGCATGCGTGGCAATGTAACTGATTACATGGACGCTTCACAACCAAATGGGCAGGCAGATCCGGGTGGCAGAGCCTATATGCGGCCTTCGCGCTTTTGGGCGACGACCAGCCCGCGCGGTGTGGGCAGATAGACGCAGGAGAGCAAGCCCTCCGCCTCCAACCTCTGCGCGGCCGTTCGCACGGTTTCCAGGTGCGTGCTCGCGTCGTGAAGCAGCACCAGCCCCTGCGGGTTCACCTGCGGCAGATAGCGCCGTACCTCAGCCTCCCGGATCGGCAGGTCGCTGTCGGAGTACAGCAGGTCGATGCGGCCTTCGACGTGCATACCGAGCGACGACTCGTTACGCAGATCGATCCAGGCTTCGAGACCCGAAGCCTGGATCTTCTCCTTCGCGGACTTGAAGACGACCGGGTCGAACTCGCAGGAGATGATTTTGCCGACGCCGTTGGCGCGGAGGCCTTCCGCGATCCAGAGTGTTGAGACGCCGAGAAACGATCCCGTTTCCACGACAAGCTCAGGCTTGATTGTGGTGACCAGCGAGCGCAGAAACTCGAGCACCTCCACCTCGGCCGTCATGGAGTCGTACATGTGCCAGCGTTCTGGATGGGGGCACTCCGGCGTGGCGCGATGGTACTCCGGGAGCACCGCGCCACCGCTCCTCGCGGCCTGTTCCATCACCTTGTACTCCTGCTTGGCCCACCGCTTGCCGAACAAACCCATACCCAACAGTGTAGGTCGCCGAAGCATGCGCGCGTACCATCAGAACCACACATGCCGACATCCGCCACGAGCGCCCCCGTCGTCACGCTTGCCGAAATCCAGGCCGCACGCGAGCGACTGGGCACGGCCATTTACCAGACCCCCTGCGCTCGCTCCGAGACGCTGTCGCGGCAGACCGGCCAGAACATCTTTCTGAAGCTGGAAAATCTGCAGATGACGGGCAGCTTCAAGGAGCGCGGCGCGCTGAACCGCATCGCCACGCTCACACCGGAGCAGGCGGGGATTGGCGTGGTGGCTGCCTCGGCCGGCAACCATGCGCAGGGTGTGGCTTACCATGCGACGCGGCGCGGCATCCGCTCCGTCATCGT
>CAXTGE010000001.1:22559-27098 GCA_964243645.1 uncultured Acidobacteriaceae bacterium
GTGCCCATCGGTGGAGGCGGCCTGATCGGCGGCATCGCGTGCGCGCTGAAGTCCATCCGGCCGGAGATCAAGGTGATCGGCGTAGAAACCTCACGCCTTCCCAGCATGCAGCGTGCCGTGCGGGAGGGCCATCCCGTCTCGCTGGAACCGGCCACCACCATCGCCGATGGCATCGCTGTCCGGCGTGCCGGAGAGACGACCCTGCCGCTGGTACAGCGCTATGTCGACGAGATCGTGACCGTGGACGAGGACGAGATTGCCAGTGCCATCCTTACGCTGCTGGAGCGAGAGAAGACCCTGGCTGAAGGTGCAGGTGCAGCCGCGCTGGCCGCCATACTGCAACGGCGCACCGGACTACCCGCCTTTACGCGCATCGCGGTGCTGGTGTGCGGCGGCAACATCGACGTCACCCTGCTGAGCCGCATTATCGAGCGCGGCCTTGTGCAGGATGGCCGCCTGATCCGGCTACGGATCCATCTGCTGGATCGCCCCGGTGCCTTGGCGGACCTGACGCAGATGATCGCCAATCACCGAGCGAATATCGTGGACACACTGCACAATCGCGCGTACTACGGCGTGAACCTTGGCGATACCGTCATCGACATCACCATGGAGACCCGCGGACGCGAGCAGGTGGAAGAGTTACTCGTCGCGCTCACCGCGGCAGGGTATCGACACAGCCGCGTCTTGTAGCCCCTTAGCTTGAGCGGGGCAGGGACAGAGCTGTGTTCTGCATGAACGAGTCAAACAGCACAGCTCCGGTTCCCGGTTACAGGATCAGGCGAACGATCCGGCGCACCAGCTCCGTGGTGGCACCGTAGACCAGGTGCGACGTGAAGGGCCCGGCATAGGACGTCGCAGGGAAATCCGACAGCGGCTTGGAGAGGCCCAACGCGGGCACGGCCACGAGATCGCCGCCGACAAAGAGCGCGGACGCATAGGTGGTGCCAAAGCCGGAGCGGACCAGCGAGGAATACTCCGCCAGGCCGCCGTACAGGCCGCCCATCAGCGCGGCATAGGCGTAGTGGACGATCGGCCCACCCTTTTCCTTCTCCTCGTGCGTGAGGTGCTGGCCGCCCCCCGCCTTTGCGGCAAGGGCGTCGGCGGTGTTCATGGTCGCATCGTCGTCCCCGCTGTTGGCGGCAACCTGCTTCTGTTCCTCGGGCGTCTCAAGCTGCTTGGTCAGCGCGGCACCCGGGCCTGCGCTCCATTCATTCATCGCCCAGGCCGCTACCAGACCGCCTGCAACCCCTGCTAGCACACCACGTACCGGATGCTTCGTTGCCATAGTCACCTCTTACGGGAAAGTATCGTTGCATCCCATGCGATGCGAGCAACACGCAACATGGCGGTATCGACTGACATCATGCGCCTGTGCTCTCCCTAGAAACAGAGAAGCGCCGGACTTATCCGGCGCCTCTGGTCTTCAAGCAAGCCAAACATCAGATCCGCATCGGCATCAGGATGTAGCGATAGCGCACATCCTCGTTGCCGTCCTCGGGGCGCATCTGGCCGGCGGATTGTGCATCCTTGAACTCCATACGCACCTCTCCCGTGCCACCGACTGCCTTGAGAAAGTCGACCAGATAGCTGGAGTTGAAGCCGACGACCAAGGGGTCATAGCTGTAGGGCGTTTCGATGACGTCCTCGGATTCACCGGAGTCGGTGGACTGGGCACTGAGCTTGAGCTCGTTCTGCTCGAGCCGGATACGAATCGCGCCCGAACGCTCGTCGGCAAACTGGGCGACGCGCTGGATGGAGCTCATCAGGTCTTCATTGCGCACGATCACAAACTTGTTATTATCCCTCGGCAGCACCGCCTCGTAGTTCGGGAACTGGCCCGTGAGCTTGCGGCTGGTGAGCACACGCCCGCCGATGCGGAAGAACAGGGTCTGTTCATCATCGGCAAAGTCGATCTGTTCGGATTCCGTATTCGAGAGCAGGCCATTCAACTCAGCCAGCGCCTTGCGGGGAATGAGGGTCTTCTTCTCACCGGAGAGCCCTTCGAGGTTCTCGTTCAGCTTCTCGATGTGCGCCAGGCGGTGGCCGTCCGTGGCGACCATGGCCATGGACTCGGGCTTGAGCACCAGCAGCGCGCCGTTCAACGTGTAGCGGGACTCCTCGTTGGAGATCGCAAAGATGACCTTGGCGATCATGTTGCGCAACGAGCCCGCGTTGATTTTGTATCCCAGACTTTGTGGGAACTCCGGCACCTGTGGGAAGTTCGCGCGGGCCATGCCGACCATCTTCGTGTTGGAGCGACCGGCACGGATCTGCACCCAATGGTTGTCCATCAGCTTGATGCTGATGTCGCCCTCCGGCAGCAGGCGAATGTAGTCGTACAGCTTGCGCGCCGGGATGGTGCAAGCACCGGACTTCTTGACGCGTGCGGCACAGCTCGTCTTGAGCGACTGATCCAGGTCGGTGGCCGTAATGGTCAGGCGACCGTTGCCGTCAGCACCCTCGGTGGCCTCGAAGAGGAAGTTCGACAGGATCGGGATCGTGGTCTTGCGCTCAACGACCGTCTGGGCGGCAGTGAGCTCGCGCAACAACTCCGCGCGGGAGACGGTGATCTCCAGGTTGCCCGTCGGAGCGGCGGCGACATCGGGGGTGAGCGTAGCGGTAGACACGATTGAGGTTTTCTCCTGCGATTGCGTTGATTCTAGGCGACTGGCGGATCTTTGTGCAGATTTCCGGGCATGTGGATTTGTATGGCGCTTCTGTGGGCTTCCCGTCCAGCGACTTTGGGCGTGTCGTCATGTGGCGTTTGCGAGGAGTGTTTCTAAAAACCTCTTCTAAGTTTCTTTATTACCCGTCGTATTCGTCGTTTGTCGTGAGTAAGTGGATAAGCGGACTAAACTCCGTCGACTTCACAGCTTAGTGGCAGTCCCGATATTCCAAATCGCGTGTACCGCGGGGAGGAAGCCTTGCAACGGAGGTTCGTTCTCTGGAGATCCGGCCGCGGATGTGCCTGGCTTGCACATGGCGGCGGCTGCGGTCTTCCGGAAGAGGGGTACGATCCTGTGTGAATCGCTTGCCAAGTGCTTATTTCCGGGCAAATTGACTGATCCTTTCTCAACAGGGGTTGTCGCGGCTCTGAGGAAACCCGGCCAGAAATAGCCTTTGCGGCTTGCAACTTCTATGGAGGCGGTTTTGCCCCTTGCCGGAGTCCTGCGATGCATGCAAGCGTGGCTAGCTGTAGGCGATGGAAAGATCAAGACGCAGATGAACCTGCTGTCCTCGAGATAAGAGGGCAGTACAAACGACAAAAGCGCACACAGGAGGCAGCTGTGTGCGCTTCATATCGGGGGTCTTCAGGAAGACTGCAGGTCTATGGCTGCTTTCTTACAGCTGTAGTCCAGGAATGAAAGCAGATTCCTCCGCTTCGCTAAGGAAGACAAAGGTTTAAGTCGTTCTTGTTGTCATCCCGTAGCGCAGCGAAGGGATCCGCTGTTCGAGCGCCACTACATCTCAAGGAAAAACAGCTCTAGTAGCGAGCGGCGCGGGGCCGGCTGCCGCGACGATCGGAGCCTGGACCTCGGCCACGGCGCTCGCCTGACGGGCGCTCCTCCGGGATACGGTAGCCCTCGGGATAGAGCACCACAAACCGCCGCGGCCCCTCGCCGGAGCTCGCCGTCTGTAGACCGGATTCCTTCAGAAAGAGGTGAAGCATGCGCCGTTCGCGGGAGTTCATTGCGGGAAAGCTGTATGGCTGTCCGGTCTCTCCCACGCTGTTGATGGCCGCGTCGGCGGTGCCGCGCAGGGCGCGGGCGCGTTCCGCTTTAAAGCCCAGGGCGTCGAACGAGACACGGTCGTGCTCCTCTGGGTCCAGGTCGAGCATCTTGGCCGCGATATGCTCGAGCGCCCGCAGCACCTCGCCATCGCGCTCCAGCAGCAGCCCGGCATCGAGACCCTTGCACTCGACGTAGATGTCCCGTCGTTCAAAGCCGTCCGGATCGACGGCACCGGCTCCTGCGGTGATCCGGAAGCGAAGCCGCAGGCCACCGGTGGTGGTCAGCAGCCTCATAAACTGGGCAATGGTTTCGGCGGCCTGCGCCAGGTCTTGCATGGGATCCTCGGCTTACAGAGAAAACCTCCGTGGGATGCAAAAAGCAGCCCCCACGGGAGGGCTGCTTGCAGTGTACCTGCCTGTTAACGCCTGGCCTGGATGGTTCTTCCGCCGCCTGAGGTGACCTGTTTGTTTTTCGCGCGCGCCAGCTGGGCTGCGCGCATATCGCGGCCCAGGGAGGTACGATTCATGACCTGCTGCTGGATGATCATGATCAGGTTGCCGACATTCCAGTAAAGCGCCAGACCGGACGCATAGTTCCACGTCATGTACCCCGAAAAGGCCGGCATCATGAACGCCATCATGCGCTGCTGCTGGGGATCCTGGCCCGGCATCGGGGTAAAGAATTGCACGGCGAACGAGGTCACCACCATCACGATCGGCAGGATGTGGTACGGGTCAGCGGAGGACAGGTCAGGCAGCCACCAGAAGTGCGCCTGCCGCAGCTCGACGACCTTGGTCATCATGGT
>CAXTGE010000001.1:27198-36237 GCA_964243645.1 uncultured Acidobacteriaceae bacterium
ACAAACAGCCGCGTCTGCACGTGACCGGAGCGGTCGCCCACCGCGGCACCAACGACCGGCACCAGGATGGGTTTTCCCTTGGCCGGCACACCCTGCGCTCCGCTCCGCTGCGCCTTGTTGACGTCGATCTCGTTACGCAGCGTGACCAGGGTGGCGTCGGCGGGCCGGTCCGGCAGAAAGGCCGCGGCGAAGTACTGATCGGCCGTGCCCCCCCAATCGAAGGGCCCAGTCAGCGTCGCGCCACCGACGATCTTCTTGAAAGCGGTGTGATCTTCCTTGCCGTTGGCCATGGTGTCGACCGTGGCACCGGCATAGGCCTGCGCCGTTTCCATATCGCCCAGCCCCGCAGGCCAGGCCACGGTGGCCGCGACAGGCACCCCGCCGCGCAGTACCTGGGTGTCCGCGTGGACAACGTAGTCCGCGGCGAAGGTGAAGGTCTTGACGACCTTCAGGTCGCCTGCCTGGTAGTTGAAGCTGAGACTTGCCGGCGACTGCAGCGATCCTGTCGCGGAGGGCACAAACAACGCCTGGCTCAGGGCGCGCGTCATCGACACGTCGTAGGTGTACAGCGACAGCGGATAGCCATAGAGCCGGGCTGCCCCCTCGTGGACCAGATCCAGCGGATGCCCCTCGTTATCCTTATAGCGCTTCAGGATCCAGGAGATGGCCTGACCGCCGCGATTCGAGAAGGTGATCCTGTAGAGCTCGTTCTCCACCACCGTGGTGCTCTCACTGGTGCCCTGGACGCTCTGCGCCGCTGCCCCGCCGGACAGAACCGGAGCCGTGCTTGCAGGCGCAGTAGTATTGTCCACCCCTGGATTGGGGGTTGCCGGTGCGGTCACGGCGGCCGGCGCGCTCGGGTCCGCGGTTTGCGGATTGTGGCGAGAGCGCCAGTACTGGAGGCCGAACAGGACACCCAGCATGACGAACATCATTAGAAGGAACGTACGGTTGTCCTGGCTGCCGCTTCCGGCACCGGGCCCCGCGTTGGGATTACGGATCTCTGGCAAGGTGATTCCTATCTTGGATGGCCTGCGCAAACTGAGGAAAACCGCGCAGGAACGTTTCCCTCATGGTAAACGTTGCCGCCCCCGCTTCGGTTCCGTCCTCTGTTCATGGAACAGGATCCGCGCCACCCCGCCCGAACGGATGGCATCGCGCGACGCGGCGCAGCGCGAGCGAACTACCCCGCAGCCACCCGTGGCGAACCACGGCAACATAGGCGTATTCACTGCAGGTGGGCAGGTACCTGCAACGCGAGAGGGCGAAGCCGTGCAGAGCGGGGGAGAGCACGTTCTTATACATGCCCAGCAGAAAGGTCGCCGGGACCTCGCGCCACTTGCTCGCCTTGGAGGTGATCGCCGCCACCATCAACCCTGAACGGAGCTTGCATGGTCGGCGGTCGGCATGGCGTTAACTTTGCCGGTTCTGGCGCGAACCGAACGGAAGATCTGAACGACTTCACGTTCCAGGCCGGCGAAATCCGCTTCAAGAACAGTGCGCTTGGGATGGAGAACCACATCGACCGGCAGGTCGCCGAGATGGGGCAACGCCCTGCGGACGATCTCGCGCAGGCGTCGCTTGATGCGGTTGCGGTCGACAGCTTTCCCCAGTGCCTTGGGCACGGTAAGGCCCACACGTGGACCGGTAGTGGCACTACGCACTGCTGCCTGCGACCCAGGCTCTCGAAGAGAGTGGAAGTACGCGATCTGCTTGGCCCACTGCTTGCGCCCGCCCTTGTACACCTGTTGGTACTCCGGGTGCTTGCGCAGACGATGCTGTACCGAAGGCGTCATTGTGCAAACCAAAGCTGTGGGAGAGCTTCGCATGCTGCCATCAATGAAACAGGCTTTTGCATGAAACGCTCTCCCGTATGCTGTGTCACGAAGAATGGAGCGTGAGGATTAGTCCCGGAAACCGGGCGATACTGCGATCTTGTGACGGCCCTTCGCGCGGCGACGGTTCAGAACGGCGGCACCGGCCTTGGTCTTCATACGGGTGAGAAAGCCGTGAACCTTGCTGCGACGGCGGCGATTGGGCTGAAAGGTGCGCTTGGGCATGTGTCTTTGTCCTGGTGTGCTTCTGGATCTTGAGTCTGCCGCAGCGCGTTGCCCTTGGCAGGCGTGAGGGCCGGGTCCCGCAGAGTCGCGGACCTGCTTGGCAGCAATTCCTGAGTATAGCCGAGCTGCGAAGAACAGGCAACGAGAATGGCCTTCCGTAATAAAGCCAATCGTGACTTCTGTATAGGGGAGAGCAACCAAAAACGACTTTCACCATGGGTGGTGCAAGCGTAAGAAATTGCCTTGAGAGCACTCCGAGACCCTGCATTCCGCATGCTACTATCGACTCCGTTCCGACAATTGGTGGCTTACGGATGTAAAACCCGGCTACCCTTTCTGCTCCACTCTCTCCCCCGTACCGACGGCGGAGCTCAAGTAAAACGGTGATTCGCAGCAGCACCACGATGGCGTGCTGCGCGGCCCACTGCGCCCAATTGCAGGTCTCTTTGTTGACCGACGCCGGGCTCGAACATGAACGTCACGACACGAAGGAAGCCGCACGCGATGTCATTTGTCCCGGTCCCAACCGCCGTTCTGAATCAATGGGTGCGCATTCTCGGTGCGCTGGAGAAGAAGGTAAAACGGCAGAGCTTCGAGACCTGGCTGAAGCCGACTCGCTTTTCCCATATCGAAGGCCGCGTGTTGTACGTCCGCGTGCCTTCGTCCGATTTCGAGACCATCGGCGATCGCTACGGCGACCACATCCATGAAGCGATCGACCAGCTGGGGCTGGAGATCGATGAAGTCACCTTCCAGGCACCCCCGGCGGAGCCCACCGCGGCGCGTGTCCGGGAAGACGGCGGCTTTGCGCCGCAGCCGACACACTCAGCCAACGCGCCCCGCGCACACAGGCCATCGCCGCAGCCAGCGACAGCCAATGGTTCGGGCCCGAGTTCGGGTCTGGCCCCGGGCCCAGGTCCCGAGCAAAGCCGCTTTGACTGGAACAGCGCGGCACAGCTCAAGACAAGCTATACCTTTGAGAACTTCATTGCGGGCGCGGGATGTCAGTTTGCGCATTCTGCCGCTCGCCAGGTCGCTGAGCAGCCTGCCCGCATGTACAACCCGCTGTTTATCTATGGCGGGGTTGGCCTTGGAAAGACGCACCTCATGCACGCGATCGGACATGAGGTGAAGCGAAGGCAGCCGGGCGCGGCCATTCGCTACGTCACCGGTGAGGCGTTCACAAATGAGATGATCAGCTGCGTTCGCAACCAGCATGACGGCATGACGGGTTTCCGCGACCGCTACCGTTCGATGGATGTGTTGCTGATCGACGACATCCAGTTTCTGGTCAGCAAGGAACGCACCCAGGAGGAGTTCTTCCATACCTTCAACACCCTTCACGAGGGCATGAAGCAGGTGGTGATTGCGAGCGACCGTTTACCGAAAGATCTGAATGGGTTTGAGGACCGTCTGCGTTCGCGTTTCGAGTGGGGCCTGGTCGTGGACGTTCAGCCTCCGGATCTTGAGACGAAGGTTGCGATCTTGCAGCGCAAGGCGGAAGCAGAGAACACGCGTTTGCCGGTGGAGGTCGCGTTATTTATCGCAGGGAACGTTCGGAGTAACGTTCGGGAGCTGGAAGGTGCTCTGAACCGCCTGATTGCCTGGTGTTCCATCCAAGGGATTGAGCCCTCCCTGCCCACGGCGCAGCAGTGTTTGAAGCAGTTCATTGACACGCAGGTGCGCAAGATCACGATCGAAGCGATTCAGCGTGCGGTAGCCGAGCAGTTCGGCATGCGTGTAACCGAGTTGAAGCAGAAGAACAACTCGCGCCAGATCGTCGTGCCGCGCCAGATTGCCATGTACCTGGCCAAGCAGATGACGGAGGCGTCTTTGCCTGAGATCGGCCGCCAGTTCGGCGGCAAACACCACACGACGGTGATGCATTCGATCGCCAAAATCGACGAGCAGAAGCGTCACGACAAGGACCTCGCTCGCACCCTGGGTAAGCTGCAGGAAACCCTGAGTTGACGCGGTCCATGCCGACTTTGCGGCGACACGCCCTGTTCATCGATCGGCTGTAGCATGATGCAGTGACTGAGCGGCGTTGGGTGTTGTTGATTGCGGGTGAGTTGGGCGGGACCGAATCGGTCTCCGATCGTGCGATGGAGCGTCTGGTAGACGCGATCAAGGATGAAGGCTACGAGGTTGTTCGTACCTCCACCCCGGAGGACGGGCTGGCGCTCGTCACCTCCGACCCTTCCTACAGCGCGATTCTGCTGGATTGGGATCTTGAAGGTGACAACCAGTTCGCCGAGCACGCGGCGCTGCAGATCCTGCGCGCGGTGCGACAGCGAAATAAAAAGGTCCCGGTCTTCTTGATCGCGGATCGCACCCTGGTTAGCGAACTTCCCCTGGAGGTCGTTCGCCAGGTGCATGAGTACATCCATCTCTTCGGGGACACGCCGGCCTTTATCGCCAACCGCGTCGATTTTGCCGTGGAGCGCTACCACGAAGCCCTGTTGCCGCCGTACTTTCGCGAGCTGCAAAAGTACACCGACCAGGGCGCGTACTCGTGGGACGCGCCCGGCCACATGGGCGGTGTAGCCTTCCTGAAGCACCCGATCGGCATGGAGTTTCACCGTTTCTTCGGGGAGAACCTGCTGCGGGCCGACCTCGGCATCTCCACGGCCCCGCTGGGCTCGTGGCTCGACCACATCGGCCCTCCGGGCGACTCCGAGCGGAATGCCGCGCGCATCTTCGGAGCCGACTGGACCTTTTACGTCCTGGGTGGGTCCTCGACCTCGAATCAGATCGTGGGACACGGCGTTATCGCCAACGACGACATCGTTCTTGCCGATGCGAACTGCCACAAATCGATCGCCCATGTACTGACCGTTACGGGTGCGCGACCGGTGTACTTCAAACCCACGCGCAACGGCTACGGCATGATTGGCCTGGTGCCCTTCCGGCGGTTCAGTCCGGAGTCGGTGAAGGAGCTGATCGATCGCTGTCCGTTCACGCCGGGTGCGACCTCGCGCAATCCAAGCTATGCGGTCGTGACGAACTCGACGTACGACGGCCTCTGCTACGACGTGAACAAGGTCGTGGAGCAACTCGCGAAGAGCGTGCCGCGCATTCACTTCGACGAAGCCTGGTACGCGTATGCGAAGTTTCACGAGCTCTATGAGGGCCGCTTCGCCATGGGCGTTCCGGACGAGATGCCCAACCGTCCTGCCATCTTTGCCGTGCAGTCCACGCACAAGATGTTGGCGGCCTTTTCCATGGGCTCCATGGTGCACGTGAAGCTGAGCGACCGCGCGCCGCTGGACTTCGACCAATTCAATGAAGCGTTCATGATGCACGGTACGACCTCACCGTTCTATCCGCTGATTGCTTCGCTGGATGTCGCGGCGGCCATGATGGATGAACCCGCGGGCCACACCCTGATGGAAGAGACGATCGCGGATGCGGTCAGCTTCCGTAAGGCGATGTCTTCGGTAGCGCACCGCCTACGTGAGGCAGAGTCCAACGGCGACGGCTGGTTCTTTCGCCTGTACCAACCGGAGCAGGTCACCGATCCGGTCACGCGCCAGCGGTTTGTGATCGAGGAAGCACCCGACAAGCTGCTGATCTCCACCCCAAGCTGCTGGACGCTGAAGCCCGGTGACAGCTGGCACGGTTTCGAGGATGCGGACGTAGCGGACGAGTACTGCATGCTGGACCCGACCAAGGTCACCATCCTCATGCCTGGCCAGAACGCGCAGGGAGTCATTGAGGAGTGGGGCATTCCCGCGGCAATGCTCGTTGAGTTTCTGGACGGCCGGCGTGTGGAGATCGCCCGCAACGGCGACTACACCGTGTTGGTCCTGTTCTCGGTGGGCACCAGCAAAGGCAAATGGGGCGCGTTGCTCGAAAACCTCTTTGAGTTCAAGCGGCTCTATGACACCGATGCAGACCTGACGGAAGCCATGCCCGAGCTCGTGCAACGTTTCCCGGCGCGCTATCGCAAGCAGACACTGCGGGAGCTTTCGGACGAGATGCATGGTGCCATGATCGAGATGAATCTTGCCGGTCTGGTAAACGCCTCATGCGACGAGGACTTTGATCCCGTACTCACGCCCGCTCAGGCCTACCAGAAGCTGGTGCGCGGGGAGACGGAAAAGATTCCCTTTGAACAGATGGCGGGTCGCATCGCGCCCGTGATGCTGGTACCGTACCCGCCCGGCATCCCCATGAGCATGCCCGGGGAGCGATTGGGCGATGCAAACAGCCCGGTGATGAAGCTCATCATCGCCATGGAGGAGTTCGGACGGCGCTTTCCCGGCTTCGAACGCGAAACCCATGGCGTGGAGACCGACGCGGAAGGCAAGTACTGGATGCGCGCCGTGATCGAGACCGAGGAGCAACGGGCTCACCCGCAGGCGGCTCCGCAGGTGCTGGTGCCGGAGGACAGGCAGGTTATGCCTACCAAGCCCATCCGGCGCTCTACAGAATGATGAAGCCAGCGGGAAGATCGTGCTACGGAACCAGCACGATCTTTCCGATGCCGCCTTTTTCGGCCATCGCCTGCGCCTCACCCGCGTCCTTCAGCGGCAGGGTGCGTTCGAGGGGAATCGCCAAACGCCCATCGCGTACAGCCTCGCCGTAATGCGCGACAGTTTCGGGGTGCGGCTTGGCCATGAGAACGTTCACGCGCACCAGAGGGTGCAGCGCCGCATCCTGGGGTGGCCCAAGCACGCTGCCATAGACACCGCCGGGCCTGATCCTGGCCAGTAGTTTGGGCGCGAGCTTGCCCCCTACCGTGTCCGCTATGCCATCCAGCCAACCGATGCGAGCCAATTCGTGGTCGTCGTTGATATCGATGGCGGCCACCGCGCCCAGCGTTCTCGCCTCGTCCATCTGCTTCTTGCGTACGCCCGCGATGACCTTCGCGCCGATCTCAAGCGCCGCGAACAGGGCGCAACGACCGACACTGCCCGTGGCGCCGGTGAGCAGGATGGTTTGGCCCGCCTGAACCTCCGTAGCGACGCGAATCAACTGATCCCCTGTGAGGGAGACGAGGGGCACCGTGCCCGCGGCGACCATGTCCAGCCCATCAGGGATGTGCGCCAGCTCTGAGGCGTTCACCACGCAGAGCTCGGCATAGGTCTTCTGGGCCAGCGCAAAGACCCTGTCACCTTCACGGAAGCCCGTGACGCCCTCGCCAAGGCACTCGACGATGCCCGCGACATCTCGCCCCAGGATGCCGGGAAACTCCACGGGAAAGCGCTCCTTCGCCTCACCGGATCGCATTTTCCAGTCCACGGGGTTGACGCTGGCCGCAAGCACCCGAATGCGCACCTCTCCTGCGCCCGGTTGGGGATCGGGAACGTCCTCAAACTTCAGCTTGGATGGGCTCCCATACTCGTGCAACACTGCAGCTTTCATTGATCTGTCTCCCCTCGCGAAACCTTGGATGCCGTACTTGGTCCCCGCGCCTTGAACGGAGTCGATCATGGCGTCTCCGCTTGCAGGGGGAACTTGTCGGCGCGCGATGACGTTAACAAATAAGTAATATCCACCGAGCAACGCGTGGAAGGGGTGCAGGCACCTTATCTTGAGAACGCGCTGAATGCTTGCAGGTATCGATCCGAAGAGCATCAGTGATTTGTCTGGCGGAACAACCGCAAACCCCCTTATAGAGTCAGCTACTGTTAGGCCGCCGCCATGCGGATTCCGTTCGCATGCACGTGAGCGAGCGTACCTATTGTTGCGCTCGGGAGAACCTCAATGGCAGTGGACGACATCACCCGATATATCTGTCTCTTTCACGACGCGAAGCGAGCACACGCTGCCGTCAACGCCCTGGAGGAGTCCGGCGTGACGCCCGGCAACGTGACCACACTGGATGGCGGCAATGATATCCAAGGCGGCATTGACACTCAAAGCAACAAGGGGCTTTCTAGCTCTAGTTTGGCTGACCTGGGTGTGCCGGAACGGGATATGCAGCATCTGCAGGACGGTTTACAGCACGGTGGCGTCATCGTTTCTCTTATGGCCGCAGAGAGCCGCAGCGATGAGATTGAGCGCATCTTTCATAAGTTCAGCGCCGATAAGATCGATGAGGCGGAACTGCAAACCGCCGCGCCTATGGCTGCCCCGTTAGCCGCGCCCGTGGCCAAGGAAGCCGTCGGCGATGTGGTCCTTCCCATCGCCGAGGAGTCCCTTGTAGTGGGCAAACGTGAGGTGGAGCGCGGCGGTGTGCGCGTGTTCCGGCGCACAGTAGAAGAGCCGGTGAGCGAAAGCGTAAGTCTGCACGATGAACGTGTCGTGTTGGAGTACCGCAGTGTCGATCGCGCAGCAACGGACGCCGACGTACGCTCCGGTTCCCAAGAGTTTGAATTGATCGAGACGGCCGAAGTGCCTGTTGTGCAGAAGACGTCGCGTGTGGTCGAAGAGGTGCGCGTAGGTAAGGTCGAGTCGGATCGGACCGAGGTGGTTGAGGGCTCCGTGCGACACACCGAGGTGGATGTCGAGCCGATCGTAAGCGAAGAATCATTGCCCGGAAATCGCCGTAATTAGCGGGATTTTTGCTGTCTGTCATGGATCCTTAGTTTCTGGATCTGTGGATGTACGGAAGGCTCCGCCGCTCGAAACGCGAAAGTCAGCACTCTTACAGAATTTAAGAAGGACACCCGCAGGACGTGGGTTGAGGACAAACGATGGCTACGGAACGAGTAAAGGTATACGAAGACGGAAAGCGTGGCGGGCTTCCGGTCTGGGCGTGGTTGCTGCCATTGTTGCTGATTCTGGCATTCCTGGCGTGGTATTTGTTGCACCGGACGCACACGGATGCTGTTGTTCCGGCAGCGGCTCCCATGACTGCGGCTGCCCCTGCGAGCGCATCCGGCATGCCGGACATCGGTTCCGTGCACTTCGCGACCGATAGTGCCGATCTAACGCCTGAGAACCAAGCGACGCTGTCGCGTGCTGCCGACTACATGAAGCAGCATCCAGACACAAAGATTCGGCTCGAAGGCTATACGGACGCAACGGG
>CAXTGE010000001.1:36337-45448 GCA_964243645.1 uncultured Acidobacteriaceae bacterium
GAAGCAAAGACAAGAAATGCGAGACAGATTATGCAGACAGTTGTCGGACTTTACAAAACGGTAAGCGAAGCGAACAAGGTAAAGCAGGCTCTTCTCGACCAGGGTTACAACGGCGGCGACGTTACGGTAATCGACCAGAGCGAGAGCGAATCGTCTGCAGGCTACGAAGGTACCGGGAGCACCGGCGATTCCGTTGGTGGCAAGATCAAGCAGTTCTTCCAGGGTCTCTCCGGCCACGATGAGCACACGCATGCCTCCTACTCACAGGGTGTGAGCAACGGTGGCGCACTGGTCGCCGTAAACGCTGCAGAGGGTGAAGTGGATCGCGCCGCGGATCTTCTGCAACAGCATGGCGCGTCAGATATCGAGGGTGGCATCGGCTACGGCTCAAGCTCCCGCGACAGCCTGGCCACGACCGGCGCCAGCACCGGCACGGATCGTCGCGAAGCAGGAACCGTCACCGGTGAGCAGGTGATTCCGGTTGTTCAGGAGGATCTGGTCGTCGGCAAGCGTCAGGTGGAGCGCGGCGGTGTGCGCGTGTACTCGCGTGTGGTAAGTGAAAACGTGAGCGAGAACGTGAGCCTGCATGACGAGCGGGTCGTGCTGGACCGGCAGGCAGTGAACCGTGCGGCAACCGAGGCTGACTTTGTCGATGCGGGTCCGATCGAAGTCCGCGCCATGGGCGAAGAGGCCGTAGTGGGTAAGAGCAGCCGTGTGGTGGAAGAGGTTCTCGTCGGCAAGACGGCCTCGGATCGGCTGGAGACGGTAGAAGACTCCGTTCGGCATACCGAGGTTGATGTGGAGCCGGTGACCACGGGCGCGACCAGCGGCACGACAACCACCAAAAGCAAGTACTAGGACTGTCGGCAACAAGACTTAAACGGGTCCGAAGCCTAGCTTCGGGCCCATCATTTTTGTGAGGGAGAGTATGTCCATACTGCAGTTGGAAGGCGCTTATGAAAACGAACTGTCGGCGACCGGGGAGTTCAACCCCAATGCCCCCAAGACCGCGCTGATGCTGCCCTCCGGGCAACGGCTGGTCTTGTCCACGGAGGTGCTGCTGCGCGCGCTGGTGGGTCGGCAAGCTGACGACGCGACTTCGCCTGGGACCGGGACTTTGGTTGGGCCCCCCGCGGCGACCCCGGACGATGCGATTGCTGCAGCGTCGCCCGGCGCGGTGCGTGGAGAGCAGGTGATCCCACTGGTTGCGGAGGCGATGCAGGTGGGCAAAGCACAGGTGGAGACGGGAAGGGTTCGGGTTCGGCGCGAGACCGAAGAGCATGTCGAGACGGTCACTGTGCCGCTCACCGATGTGCGTTGGGAGATGGAGCACGTGCCCATCGGGCAGGTGGTGACGACGCAGCCTGAGATTCGGCAGGTGGGCGAAACCATTATCTTCCCGCTGGTGGAAGAGCGGATGCTTGTGAAGCGGGAGCTCTGGTTGAAAGAAGAGGTGCATATGCGCAAGGTCACGAGCACCGTCGAAAAGAGCGCCGAGTTCTCGCTGAAGCGCGATGTGCTGGTGGAAAGCCGGACCGGCGAGGCGTAGGCGAACACAACGAGATGGCTGCGCCGCAGTAGAGGTTTGCGGTAGGGAAAGCAAGCAGCCCGCAGTGTACGAAAAGGGTACAGACAAGAGGATGCAGCGTAGCATTGCGTCATGCCTGACGGTTGAGGTGGGCGTAGGGAGCGATGCGGCATGGCGGTTCGAATCGGGATTCCGGCACCAACATCCGGAAATCTGACCTATAACGAGAAGTGCGCTCCGGAGTACGCGAAGGCGGTCCGGCTTGCCGATGGTGAGGCGATCGCACTTCCGCTTGGGGAAGAGTCGGCGCAGTGGAGAGCGTCCGTCCAGGGATGTGACGGCTTCCTGCTGCCGGGGAGCTTGGCCGACGTGGATCCTGCACTGTACGGGCAGAATCGTCAACCGGAGACGGGGGACGGAGACGCCGCGCGGGACGTCTGCGATCTTGCCCTGCTGGAGCATGCCGCCGAGAGTGGGAAGCCGGTGCTGGCGATCTGCTACGGCACGCAACGCATGAACGTATGGCTGGGAGGGACGCTCGTGCAGGACCTCCTGCCCATGCCGGTACACCATGCGGCTGGAGCCGGGGTGGCGATCGCCCATACGGTGCTGGTGCAGGGGCAGAGTCTTCTCGCGGGGTTGCTTACTGCAGCAGAGGCACCCGCCGAGGGGGAGCATCGGCGGCTGTCGGTTAACAGCAGCCATCATCAGGCGATTGGTGTGCCAGGCGAGCCTCTGGCAGTTGTTGCCCGGTGCAGCCAGGACGGCGTGATTGAGGCAGTGGAGGGTCGTGTGGGGCTCGCAACGATGCTGGGTGTACAGTGGCATCCCGAGAGGAGCGTGGAGATCTCCCCGGCATCGCAAGCCCTGTTTACCTGGCTCATCTCCGCAGCAGGAGATGGCCAGATGCATGGCGCGGAGGCTGCGCATGACCCTGGCTTCTGAGCAACGTATTTCTGGGCAGCGTCCGTCCGAGCGGCAAATAGGGGAGCTGCTTGCGCCTTATCTACGAATCGACGGTCATGGGGCGGAGGCGCCGCCCGAGTTTCTTGCACAGCTTGCGACCTACCTGGACCTGCTCTTGCGCTGGAATGCGCGGACCAATCTCACGGCGGTGCGGGACGCAAAGGAGATCGTGCAACGTCATTTTGGAGAAAGCCTGTTTGCCGGGCTTTGTCTACGCAAATTCATCACTCCACAGGCGGAGGTGCTGGACCTGGGTTCCGGAGCCGGATTTCCAGGTCTGCCGATTCAACTGCTCTTTCCGGAGCTGAAAGTGACGCTGGCCGAGTCACAGGGAAAGAAGGTTGCGTTCTTGCGCGAGGTGGTCAGGAGCCTTGGGCTGCGAACGGAGATTTGGGCGGCCCGCGTGGAGGACATGCCTGAAGAGAGACGATTCGGGGCGGTAACGTTACGTGCAGTCGACCGCATGCAGGCGATGGTGGAGGTTGGCCGTTTCAGGTTGGCGAAGGGTGGGGTGTTGCTGGAGATGACCGGAGAGCCTGGCAAGGTTAGAGAAACGTTCAAAATGCCTGAACGCGAGGGTAGCTTCGTGCGGCTGAGTTCGAGGGAGTAGGTCAGTGTTCCACGTGGAACAACGTCCGATCGGCTCACATGTTCATCAGGCATTTTCACCGAAATGAGCTAAAGCCGTCATGTTTCACGTGGAACACAGGCCTACCCAGGAGGAATCCACATGCTTCGTCTGTTAGGCTGAGCCCGTACCTTCATGGCCTCAAGTACCTCTAAGGACAATCTTCGCCCTGCAAAGACCGAGCGTCCATCGCGGGTTTCGCGAGTCGTTGCAGTTGTCAACCAGAAGGGTGGTGTCGGCAAGACGACCACGGCTTTGAATGTAGCCGCCTCCTTTGCCCTTGAGGGGTATTCCACCCTGCTTCTGGATTGCGATCCCCAGGCCAACAGCACAAGCGGCCTTGGCTTTCCACGCGGCGTGGAACGACTATCTGTCTATGACCTGTTACTTGGCGAGGCGTCCGCATCGGACGCCGTCATCAAAACGGCCATCAAGGACCTATCCCTGGTTCCTGGAACACGGAATCTCATCGGGGCGAACGTTGAGTTGGTGGCCGCGGAACGTCGCGAATTTCGTCTTCGCGAGGCCCTCGAACCCATTCGCCACTCGTATGAGTTTGTGCTGTTGGACTGTCCGCCCGCGCTGGACCTGCTTACACTGAACTCGCTGGTCGCGGCGGATCGCCTGCTCGTTCCCATGCAAGCTGAGTATTTCGCTTTGGAGGGTATCTCTGAGCTGATCTCTACGCTCGACAGCATCTCGGCGAGCTTCAATCCCACGCTGGGACTGGAGGCGGTTCTGCTGACGATGTATGACGACCGCACCAACCTCTCGCAGCAGGTTCGCGAAAATCTCAGCAGCTTCTTCGGCGAGAAACTTCTGAAGATAACCATTCCCAGGAATGTGCGACTGGCGGAGGCACCAAGCCATGGTCAGCCCGCTGTAACCTATGATCCGCGATCGCGCGGTGCGGAAGCGTACCGTGAGGTGGCTCGCGAACTGATAAAGCGAAATGGCTTGCGGTTGAAGCGGCAAATGGCGGTTTAAGCCATAAAGATTGCAGAATTGGATGAAACGGAGCAGATAGTACGAAAGCACCTATCCGTTTAGCTTTATCTAGCTAGCAAGCAGGAGTGATATGCAGGGACAAAGCGGAGCAGAGACAAAACGGCGCGCACTGGGCAAGGGTCTGGAATCCTTGTTGCCCTCCCGCCCAACTGCGCCGGTGACAATCCAGGCGGCTGCTGAAGAGCTTGCAACGGGCAAGCCGCTCGAAATTGCGGTGGAGATGATTGATCGAAACCCTTACCAGACCCGTGCCGGCTTTGACGAAGCGAAGCTGGCGGAGCTGGCAGCCTCGATTGCCGCGACAGGCGTGGTGCAACCTGTCATCGTGCGACCCGGGAAGTACGGACGTTACACCCTGATCACCGGGGAGCGCCGCTGGCTGGCCAGTAGGCAGGCGGGTAAGGCAACGGTACCGGCGATCGTTCGGGAGGTGTCGGACCTGCAGACGATGGAAATGACCGTCGTCGAGAACCTGCAGCGTGCCGACCTGAATGCGATGGAGCAGTCCCGCGCCTACGAGCGACTCAGCCGCGAGTTTCACCTGACGCAGGAGCAGATGGCCGAGCGCACGGGGAAAGACCGTGCGACGGTGGCGAACTTCTTAAGGCTGCTGCGACTGCCGGACGATGTGCAGCAGATGGTCGAAGCAGGGCAGTTGAGCTTTGGTCATGGGCGCGCGTTGCTGGCGCTTCCCACGCCTGAGGCGATTGGAAATGCCGCGCAGCGTGTAATGGCGCTCGGGTTGAATGTCCGAGCGACCGAGAGCATGGTACAGGGTCTGCTGAATCCGGAGAGCAAGGCGAAACCGGAGAAGCCCGTGAAGGCAATGGATCCTAACGTACGGGACGCGCAGGAGCAGCTGCGCCGCAGCCTGGGACTGCGGGTGTCGATCGAAGACAAACGGGGCAAGGGCCGCGTAATCATTGAGTACAGCGGCGTCGACGACTTCGATTCCATCCTGAATGCACTAGGCAAGAACGGCTGAGGAGGCGTAACTGTGAGTGTAGCGGCGCAGGAGAAGAGCTCATTGAAGAACATGAGGTTGTCGGCCGTAGTGATGTGTAGCGCATGGACTGTCATGTCGATAAGCGCGCAGCAACCCAGGTATACCCCTGCGAATGGAAGAACACTCCTCCGGGCTGGAGCGGTGCTGGATGTGCGTTCCGGTAAGGAAATCCCGGAGAGCACCGTGATTGTGCAGGGAGACAAGGTGGTGGGCGTGACGCCGACCCGGACAACGCCGGCGCAGGCAGGTGACCATGAGATCGATCTCCGTGGTTTGACCGTACTGCCGGGGCTGATCGACGTGCACGTCCACCTGACCGGTACGCCGAATTTCGATCCGTATTTTGAGCTCTCTATGACGCCCGGCAAAGAGGCCATCCTTGGTGTCGAGAACGCGAAGACCACGCTCGAGGCGGGCTTCACAACAGTCCGCAACGTGGGGGCGAACGGCTTCACCGATGTCGCGCTGCGGGACGAGATCAACGCAGGACATATTCCGGGACCGCACATGCAGGTATCGGGGCCGGCGCTGGGCATTACGGGCGGTCACATGGATCAAAATCTCTTGCCGTTCGGGTATCACGTCGTGGGCGAGGGCGTTGCGGACGGCATTCCCGCGGTGCAGCACATGGTGCGTCAAAATATCAAGTATGGGGCGGATCTGATCAAGATCGGGGCGTCCGGGGGCGTGTTATCGAAGGGCGATGACCCGCAAGCCTCGCAGTATACGAAGGAGGAGATGGTGGCCATTGTCGCGGATGCGCACCGTCTGGGGCGCAAGGTAGCCGCGCACGCGCACGGAGCCCAGGCGATCTTGTGGGCGAGCGAGGCGGGCGTGGACTCGATTGAACACGGAAGCTACATCGACGACGCCGGCATCGAGGCCATGAAGGCCCACGGAACCTATCTTGTGCCGACGAGCTACCTGTACGACTGGTACAAGGACAACGGTCATCTTCCGGCGTTGTACGCGCAGAAGATGAAGGATACGACCGTCGTGGCACGCGCCAATCACAAGCGGGCGATCGCGGCCGGGGTCAAGGTGGCGCTCGGAACCGATGCCGCAGTGTATCCGCATGGTCTGAACGCACATGAGCTTGAGGTCTACGTGCGGGAGTACGGCATGACGCCGCTGCAGTCGATCCAGTCGGCCACCTTGAATGCGGCCGATTTGATGGGATGGACAGATAAGGTGGGCGCGCTGGAAACGGGCAAGTGGGCCGACGTCATCGCGGTCAAGGGCGATCCGCTGCAAGACGTGCAGACACTGCAACATGTGAGCTTTGTGATGAAGGGCGGCGTGGTCTACAAGGACGAAGTCCGGCCCGAGATGGTGGCATCGCCGAGCATGGCGGCAGTTGACCAGGAGCTCCCGGCGGCGCAGGCTAGTTATTGATGGGTGCCTCGAAACTGGAATACCGCCTCCGCTATGTGCTGCACGGTTTGATCTATGTGCTGGGTCTCTGGCCCTTCTGGGAGTCCTGGCTCGGGCTCAGTGGCAAATCCTGGTGGCTTCCCACAGCGATGCAGATGAATCGGGAGGGCTGGTTGGGTTTATATCCGGCAACCGTCCTTCTCTTGCTGCTCTCCATTGTGTTTACCGCACTGGGCGCATGGCTTCGGGTGTGGGGGGCTGCGTACGTCGGTGCAGGCGTCGTGAACTCGCCGGAGATGCACGGACAAGCGCTGCTGGCCGACGGTCCCTATCGCCACTCGCGAAATCCGTTATATCTCGGTACCCTGCTACACACGGTGGGCCTTGCCCTCCTGATGCCGCCGGCCGGTGCAGTTTTTGCGATTGCGGCGATTTGGATCCTGCAGGTACGGCTGGCGCTTGCGGAAGAGTCCTTCCTGGCGGCTCGGTTCGGAGAGGCATACCGTGAGTACACCGAGCGCGTGCCACGTTTTCTACCCTCGCCCAAAGCAATGGTGCTCTCGACGGGACAGCATGCGCAGTGGCTGCAGGCGGTACTGGGCGAGAGCTACATGATCGGCGTGGTGATCACGCTCGTGGCATTTGGTTGGGATTTTAATGCCACGCCCCTATTGAAAGGGATCCTGATCTCATTGGGAGTTTCGTTGGTGTTGAGAGCATTCATGCCCCAAGCCAAGGCACAACCCGCGCGTCTGGCGGCGTAAAGCCAGCTTTCTGCAAACGGCCAGCTCAGGTTGACTATGCCTAAGCTGAGGTCCTAAGAATTTAGTTGACAGTTTCCTTGTGGCATCCTAATCTCCTAATTACTTAGGAGGTGGCCCTTGCCCAGCCCTGCAGAGAATCCGCTCACTCCTCTTGAACTGAGGATCATGCAAGTGATCTGGACGCTTGGCCCGGGCACGGTTGCCGAGGTCCAGAACCACTTACAGCCGCCCCTGGCGTATACGACCGTGCAGACGATGTTGAACATTCTCGCGCGCAAGAAAAAGCTGAAGCGTGAGCTCGAGGGGCGAGCCTTCGTTTACCGGGCGGCGGTCACGGAAGATCGCGCCCTGGGCCAGGCAGTGCGTGACCTGGTGGACCGAATGTTCGGTGGATCCAGCGAGGATCTGGTGGTCAGCCTGGTCAGAAGCCGACAGCTGGATCCGCGAAAGCTGGCGGACTTGACGAGGCGGCTGGAGGCAGAACAGGCTGATTCCACCGAGGAAGAGGGTGCCTCGTCATGAGAACCCTTCAAGCTTTTCTGGTCTCCTACCTCCTGAATTCCCTTTGGCAGGTGCCGCTGTTCTTCGGCGCGGCCAGTGCCGCGGTGCATGTGCTACGTCACCGGAGCGCCCTCTCCCTGCACCGTATCTGGGCCGTAACGCTGTCCCTGCAGATCGCGTTTCCGCTGGTCACGGCGGGGTCTCACCGGCTGCCGCGCTGGCTGGTGTGGGCACTGTGGACACAGACTGGCGCCGCGAAAGCAAACGTAACAGTGAGCTTCGGGCCGGCCTCGGTGCTGAGCGCGCTTCCCTTCTCCGACAATTTGCTCCGGTGGGTTGTGATGGCGTACGGCCTCTTTCTTGTCTTTTGCGCCATGCGTTTTGCATGGGGAGTGTGGCAGACTGCAAGTCTGCGCCGAGGTATCTGTCTCCCGCAACTCAGCCCCGTGGCCGAGGCGATCTGGCGGTCCTGCCGCGAACACTTCCACGTTCCGGAGGCGACGCTGGCCGTCTCCTCCCGGGTGCAGACGCCCCTCACGCTCGGGTGGCGACGACCCCATGTTCTGCTTCCGGCGAACATGCTGGAAGAGTTGTCCGCGCAGGAGCTCCAGACCTTGTTTGCGCATGAATGTGCGCACATCGAGCGCCATGACTTTGCTTTCAACCTGCTTTACGCGTTTCTGTCCCTGCCTATCACCTACCACCCGTTCCAGCGGTTTACGCAGCACCGCCTGGTGGAAAGCCGCGAGTGGGTTTGTGATGCCTTAGCCGCTCGCGTGACCGGTGCGCCCGGGACGTATGCCCGCTCGCTTCTACGGTTGGCAACCCTGCTGACGGGTTTGCCGGTCCATGCCTCACACGCCATCGGAGTGCTCGATGCCAACGCAATGGAAAGGCGACTTATGTACCTCACTCGCAAGAATCCTATCTCTTCTCCCGTTCGTCGTTTCTCTGCCTTGGCGGCGTGCAGCCTGCTTGCCCTCACCACGTGCGCTTCGGCATGGGCGCTGCGAACGGGCGTTGCCCCGATGCAGGAGAGCAGTGCCCCCGCAAGGGACGGAGCGTCCAACGTTCCCGGCGGGGTGATGGCCGGGTATATCGTTGCCCGCGTGAACCCTGTGTACCCGCCAGACGCAAGGGCCTCGCACATTCAGGGTTCGGTCGTGCTCCAGGCGACCATCTCCCGTGAGGGTGCGATCGAAAGGCTGGAGGTGATCTCCGGCCCGAAGGAACTGCTTCCCTCAGCCATCGAAGCTGTGAGGCAGTGGACCTATAAACCGTATGTATTGAACGGTGCGCCCGTTGCGGTGGAGACGACGATCACCGTGAACTACCA
>CAXTGE010000001.1:45548-49417 GCA_964243645.1 uncultured Acidobacteriaceae bacterium
GTGAGTGTTCGCGTGGGCGAGATCCTGATCGAATCCGTCATCACGCGCGAGAGCGTGGAAGAGATGGATATCAAGGTAGGCGATACGGTGACGGCGCTCATCAAGAGCACGGAAGTCTTGCTGATGACGCAATAGAGCAGTTCTCTGGATGGGACAACGATTTGGCACCTGAAGATGATCTGCCGATTCTTGAAGAACAGGAGCGGCTGCTGCAGTTCAAGGCGTTTGGTGCCGAGGAGGCGTGGCGGCTGGGATCGTTGCTGCATGCCAGCCTGATCGAGCGAGCTGCGGGCGGCTCAGTCGAGATTGAACTGGCAGGACACCTGCTGTTTGCGTGTGCGACCGTGGGGGCCACGCCGGGGCAGGCCAACTGGATTCGCCGCAAGCGCAACACGGTGCATCACTTTGCCCGCAGCACGTACGCGGTAGGGCGCAAGCTGGAGCGCGATGGGACGACCCTGCCCACGAGCCACGGCCTGAGTGAAGCCGACCACGTGGCGCATGGCGGCGGTTTTCCTATCGTGCTGACCGGGACAGGCATGGTGGGCAGCGTCATCTTTAGCGGCCTGCCGCAACGAGAGGATCACAACCTGGTCGTCGCGGCGCTGGCGCAGATGCTGGGCGTGGACGTACCGAGGTTGCAGGGATGAGCGAGCCACCGATGAGCGAACCACGATGAGCGAGCCATTGCGGATCTCCCGCCGAGCGGCAGACCGGCTGCGTGCCGGCCACGTCTGGGTGTACCGATCTGACCTGCTCCCCGGAGCGGAAGGCGCGGGACTTGAGCCCGGCGCACTCGCGGAGGTGGCGGATCCTGCAGGGAGGGTGTTGGGGACGGCGCTGTATTCGTCGGCCTCGCAGATTGCGTTGCGGCTGGTGACGCGGGAGGCTGGCCTGACGCGTGCCGGCTACCTGGATTTGCTGCGCCAGCGGGTGCGTGAGGCATTGGCGCGACGGCGTACTGTGGCATCGCTGAGCTCTGAGCCCGGTGGGGAGACTACGGCGCAGCGGCTGTTGTTCTCGGAGGCCGACGGCGTGCCGGGCATCGTAGTGGACCGTTATGGCGAGTTGGTGATTGCGCAACTGCTCACGCAGGGTACGGCGCAGGACGATGTGCGCGCCGTACTGGCTGAGGTGTTGCGTGCGGAGCTGTCGCCCGGGGGTGAGGCTTTGACCCTGTGGGAGCGGCCGGACCCGCGCATACGGGAGTTGGAGCAGCTGCCGCCGGCTCCGGAGAGCCCGCTGCTGCACGTGGGACCGGGCGACGCGCCCACGCAGACAGAGTTCCGCCTGAATGGCCTGCGGTTTGGGTACGACGCCGGTGCCGGGCAGAAGACCGGGGCTTTTCTTGATCAGCGCTTGAACTACCAGGCCGCGGCGGAGTGGGTGCGGCGGTCCGGCCTTACCGGGTCTGCGCTGGATGTCTGCACATACCAGGGCGGCTTTGCGCTGCACCTGGCGCAGGTGTGCGCGCGGGTGACCGGCGTGGATCAGTCGCGGACGGCGCTGGAGGTGGCGGACCGGAATCTTGGCTTGAACCCCGTGCTACGCGGCGAGGTGGACTGGATTGAGGCAGATGCCTTTCAGTTCCTGCGCGCGCTGGACGATCCCGAACGAAGTCCGGCCACGGCGCGCACCATGCAGGTGGCGGAGCGCTTCGATGCCATCGTGCTTGACCCCCCGGCGTTTGCGAAGAGCCAGCGGGCAGTCGACGGTGCGTTGCGCGGCTACAAGGAGATGAATCTGCGGGCCATGCGACTGCTTTCGCCTGGAGGCACGCTGGTGACCTGCTCGTGCTCTCACCACGTCAGTCTCGAGGCCTTCCGGGGCACCGTTGCGGAAGCCGCAGCCGACGCGGGCCGGCGCGTACAGGTGCTGGAGACACGAGCCGCCGCACCGGATCACCCCGAGGTGGTGACCCTGCCGGAGACGGGGTATCTGAAGTGTCTGATCTGTCGCGTGGAATAGGCCCCGATCGACCAGGCCGATGGACTAGGCTGGTGGCATGATTTCTCGCCCTCGCGGCCCCTTTTGGCTGGTTGCCGTCCTCTTGCTGGGCTTTTTCATGGGCTTACCTGTCGATCGGTGTCTTGCGCAACGGCCAGTGAACGGGCTGCCGGTGTATCACGACGTGGATCCGGCGATCGCGCGTGTCCTCGCGGAGACGCCGGCAATCGACAATCATGCGCATCCCATGCTGGCACCGCCTGCGATGGCGACCGACCGCGAGTTCGACGCGTTACCGGTGGACAACATGGAGCCGGAGACCGATCCGCTGGGGTGGCGGACAGACTACCCGCCATTGGCCGATGCCTGGGCGGCGCTTTGGGGCTTTGCGGGCAAACCGCCGCTGGCCCCGGCGAAGCAGACGCAGCTGGAGGCGGCACGCGCCAGGATGCGAGCCCGGGAAGGTGCGGCGTATCCGGCGTGGGTGCTGGGCAAGGCCGGCATCGGTACCATGCTGGCGAATCGTGTCGCCATGGGTGAGGGCGTGCAGCCGCCGAAGTTTCTCTGGGTACCCTATGACGATGCCCTGCTGTTTCCGCTGAACAACGCCGGCCTGGCGGCGGCCAATCCGGACCGGGCACAGTTTTTTGCGCTGGAAGACAAGCTGCGGACGCGGTACCTGCGTGAAGCCGGGGTCCCTTCCACGCCGAAGACGCTCCGCGAGTACCTGCAACGGGTCGTAACGCCCACATTGGAGCGGCAGAAGGCCGGCGGCGCCGTGGCAGTGAAGTTCGAGGTGGCCTACCTGCGCGGCTTCGACTTCGCGAACGTACCGATGGACCGGGCGGAGAGCGCCTACCTGCAACCGGCAGCCGGCGAGGTGCCTGATCCTATTGCGTATAAGAGCCTGCAGGATTTCCTGTTTCGCTACATCGCCCGGGAGTGCGGGCGGCTGGGGTTGGCGGTGCACCTGCACGGGATGTCGGGTGGCGGGCGATACTTCTCGATCGCCGGCGTGAACCCAATGCTGCTGGAGCCGGTATTGAACGACTCCGGCCTGAACCGGACGAAGTTCGTGCTTCTGCATGGCGGCTGGCCCTATGTGCGGGAGGCGGGTGCGTTGTTGCAGAAGCCGAACTTCTACCTGGATCTATCGCAGCAGGCGCTGATTCTTCCAGCGCACAGCCTCGCGGGCTGGGTGCGGGAGTGGCTCGAGACCTACCCGGAGAAGGTGTTGTTCGGGACAGATGGCTACCCTTTCTCCGCGGCGCTGGGCTGGGAAGAGGCCACGTGGCTGGCGGCGCGCAATGAGCGCCATGCGCTGGGTATCGCGTTGACCGGCATGCAACGGGATGGGGAGATTTCGCCGGCACGTGCCGCGGAGCTGGCCCGGATGGTGCTGCGTGGCAATGCGGAGACGCTGTATAAGTTGAGGACGCCTTGAGCCGTTCGGAGAGGAACGGCAGGCCGGAGCGAGACGCGCGGGAGATCGTCTGTGTACCGCCAAGGTGTCATTACCGTCTCACGGCAAAGGAGGCTAGGATGACAGGCATGGCGAAGATCGGCTCATGGCAGGATGGGGGGGGACGCGATCTGGCGGGTATCGCTGTCCTTATTCCGGCATGGCAGCCGGACAGACAGTTGACGGCGCTTGTGGCCGCCTTGCGCTCGGCCGGGGTATCGCGCGTCGTTGTGGTGGATGACGGCAGCGCCCCGGAGTGCAATGCCGTCTTCTGGGCCCTGGCCCGGACAGGAGGCGTGGATGTGTGTCGCCACGCGGTGAACGTGGGCAAGGGACGGGCTCTGAAGACGGCTATGCAACATGCCCTGAAGACGATGCCCGGCCTGACCGGCGTGGTGACCGCCGATGCGGACGGCCAGCACCTCCCGGAAGACATCCTCCGCGTCGCCGGAGAGCTGGC
>CAXTGE010000001.1:49517-52344 GCA_964243645.1 uncultured Acidobacteriaceae bacterium
CCCTTGCGTGATTCCGTGCGGGTATACACGGCCTTGTTTCGGGCCGGCATGCAGCCGCGCGGCGGCGAAGGGGATCGCGCAGGCAAGACAGAAAAGCCCCGTCTGCGTCCCGCATGAACGCCGAAGAACAACGGCTGGCATCATCGCCCCCCCAGGGCGGCGTGTCCGCTTCGCGTTCGGCCGACACGTTGCCCCAAAATGTTTCGGCACAGGGCTCCCTGGTACGGGTGCTGCCATGGCTCACCGGCGCGTGGGTGCTGCTGCAGCTGGTCAGCCTTCGTCTTGGCCTGCTGAACGCCTTCTTCTTCGACACAGCGCATGCGGACGTGCAAGGCATTGATTACTACTCCCTGCCGAAGGCATGGCTGAATCTGGCTGGGGGACGCAGTCTGTATGGGACCTTCGACCCGCCGACCTATGGCCCGCACTTTACGTGGTACCTCGCGCATCCGGTGCTGGCCGTCGTGCTGGGCTGGCCGCTGAGCCGGTTCGATCCCACGGACAGCTATGGGGTGTTTACGCTGGTATCGCTGGCCGTCATGGCCGCGTCTGCCTGGTTCCTGGCACGCGAGAGCAACGATCCCCTGACGCGTCGCCTCATCTGGCTGCTGCTGCTGGGATCACTTCCCGGGTACCTGATGCTCTGGGTGGGCAACGTGCAAGCCTTGACGGTGCTGGGATTGACGCTATTGTTTGTGGGCATGCTGCGCACCTCGCGATGGCAGCCTTATGCGCGCTGGTTCCTCCGCGCCGGCCTCCTGATCAGCCTCTTCACCAAACCGGTAGTGCTGCTGACCCTGCCCCTGCTGCTGATGATGAAGGAGACACGGCGGGCGGCCTTCGATGCGGTGGCGGTATACGTGCCGGTCTCGCTGCTCTTCCAGGTGGTTCCCGGGCTGAACCCGGAACGCATCAGCCTGGGGCGGGTCTTCTGGCTAAGCTGGCATCCCGGCTTTGTGAGCGGGCACATGAATATCTATGCCAATGGCCTGCGTTTAACGTCGGACATGCGGGACAACAGCGTGCACTGGTTCAACCTGATCGCGCAGTGGGGGTTTCGGCTGGGCCATGTGGATGTGTACTCACTGCCCGTGTTTCTGGACGGCTTGCTGGGCGTGACGACACCGGGCTGGCTCTACCTGCTGCCCACGGCGCTGGTGCTGGGGCTATCGATCGTGGTTGGGCGGATGCGCGACACGCTGCTGCGGCGCGAGACGGCCGTACTACTGCTGCTGGCGGCGTCCCTGGACTTCTTTCTGGTCTACCCCACCGTGTGGGAGTACCAGTACACCGCCGTCCTGCCCGTGGCGGCGGTGCTGCTGCTGTTGCGAGGCTCTCACCTGCTGGGCCGCCTCTGGGCGCCGTGCCTGGGGCTGGCTGCCTGTGTCTGGTTGCCGAGCCTGTACGTCCTGAGCGGGAGCTATGCGCCGAGCGCCGCGGTGCTGGCCCTGGCCAGGCTGGATCGCGTGGTGCCTGTCACGGCGCTCTTTGCCCTGCTGCTGTGGTGCGTGGGCAAGGCGGCATTTCGCGACGGGCCGCGCTCCCCAGTGCGGCTTAGCACTACGCTTGCAGGAGAACCGCTCTAGCGTCAGGGAGACGACCTGCGTAGGCCCAGAGCCCGAGGCCTGGATTGGAGATGAAGAAGATCTCCTCGTCGTCTACGAGATTCCATCCGTCATGCAGGAGTGCGGGGTTGTAGCGCTGTGTGTAGGTGGCGAGATCGCCATAGTGGTAGCCGACCGACTCGATCTCCTCGCGGGTGAGGTGGCCGGGGCAGTAGCGAATGCGGAAGCGGCCTTCACCCGAGCCGTGGATCAGGTGGGCGGCGGCGCTGAGATTGGCCGCCAGTTCGGGGTCGTGCCCCACGGCCACGAGCGTCGCGGGGGTGCCGCAGTAGCCGTATCGACGAATGAGCCGGTCGATGGCAGCATCTTCCCCGAACTCGCGGACCCCGGGTGCAAGAACGATCAACTCGGCGTCATCCGCGAGCGCCATGCGGGTGCGGTAGACGCTTTTGTTGCCGAGCCAGGTGGAGCGGAACTCGCCTGGATCGAGGTACACAACAGCTTTGCGGATCTCTCGCGGGAGGCGCTCGAAGTTGCACTGCAGGCTCAGCGCGGCGGCCAGCTCAAAGGCCGTGTCGTCGTCGCTGATGAAGAGCCCACGCACGACAAGTTCACCCCCCTCGTTCTTTCCGATGACGGTCTGCACATAGACGATCGGCAAACCCTGGGCGAAGTGCTCGCTGGCATAGCGCAAGAGACGCCGGACAGGCGTATCGACGCGGCCCATGATGCGCTCCATGCCGTAGACCGCCCCGAGGAAGTGCGAGCGGTGGATGCCGAGCGGGCCGCCGGTGCCGATGAAGACGTTTTTGGCTCCGTTGGCCATGCCGACGACCTCGTGCGGCACCACCTGGCCGATCGAGAGGATCAGGTCGTGGCCGCCCTCGGTGAGCAGACGATTCACCTGCGCGGGCCAGGAGAAATCGAGCTTGCCCTCGGAGATCTTGAGCATGAGCGCGGCGGGCACCTCGCCGAGCGTGACGACGTCGTGACGCCAGTCGTGCACGCGGAACAGGCTCGACGGCGTTCTGCCGAACATGCGCGCGATCTCAGCCTCGGTCATGGGCCTATGGGTACCCAGCGCGGGCAAGATATCCGTCAGCGCGGGACCCAGCAGGTCAGAGGCGATCTCTGTGAGCCGGCCGGCGCGGGAGTGCAACCTCGTGTAATCCGGCGGGATCGCGAGAACTTTGCGACGCACCCCAAGCTTGGCGAAGGCCGTCTGCAGGCCTTCCCGCAACTGCTCGTTGGATAGCTCGGCT
>CAXTGE010000001.1:52444-58831 GCA_964243645.1 uncultured Acidobacteriaceae bacterium
CTTGGCGAAGGCCGTCTGCAGGCCTTCCCGCAACTGCTCGTTGGATAGCTCGGCTGTGGGCGAGCCGCTGGCGAAGAGGAGGGCCATGGTGCCTTTCCGCGCCGGATGCCGCGCGGGTCCATTATCCGCTACCTGTTCTGGCATGCCTGTCTCGGCAACGGGCAAGTCCGAATGGATCCACATCTGAAACGAATCCACAGCAGCTCTCTTATCCATGTATTTTTGTGTGTACGGCATACAACCTTTGCAGCAGAGTAAGCTGAAGGCGTAACCAAAAAGCCTGAATCGAGCGTCTATGGATCCTATGCAGACAGCTATCACTGCCGCGGACCTCCTCGCTCTCGGCAAGCGGGAGAGGGCGCTCTCCGAACTCGACGACATCGATTCCCTGGTGCGCACCCACCGCGCGCGGCTGCTTCGTTTTGTGACTTTTTCTGTAGGCGACGACGATGTCGCGGCCTCGATCGTGCAGGATTGCTTCCTGAAGGCCTGGTCGAACCGGGCGAACTTTCGCGGGGAGTCCAGTGTGGCTACCTGGCTGACCTCCATCGCGGTGAACCTGATTCGGGATCACCAGCGCACCCGCAAGGTGCAGTTCTGGCGCAAGGCGGCCAAGACAGCTACCGACGTCATGGAGGTCGCCTCCATCCTGCCCGGGAACGAGAGCTCGCCTGAACGGCAACTCCTAGCCCGCGAGCGGGCAGCGGCCGTTGTGCAGTCACTGGAATCCCTCTCGACCAATCAACGTACGGTGTTCCTGATGCGCTTCTCTGAAGAGATGGAGCTCGCCGACATCGCGCACGCGATGAAGATGCCGGTCAACACGGTAAAGACGCACCTGCATCGCGCGGTGAAGGCGGTGCGCAGCAAAGTGGGAGGGGCGCGATGAAGAACCCACACACATTGCATCTCAGCGACGCCGAACTGAGCGACCTGCTTGCCGGGGAAGCGCCCGCCGACCACACGCGCATTCACCTGGCGGCCTGCGACTACTGTCGCGGCGAGCTGGAGACGGTGCAGGAATCTCTGGCGAGCTTCTCCGGGTTCAGCACCCGGTGGGCAAACACCAGTGCCCCCTCCCGCGTACCGGTACCCTCCCGCTGGGCCTTGCGGCTGGGCGGCATTCCGTCCTGGACGACAGGACTGGCCGCGACGGCGCTGACGGGCCTATTGGTCTTCAGCTTCGGACCGATGGGGCATGCGCCGCGACACGGGGATGCGGAGCATGCGATAACGGTCCCTCCCTCGAATACGGAGCTGGCAGACGACAATCGCCTGATGCTTTCCATCGACCAGGAGCTCAACTACCAGGCGCGACCGTCGCTTGCAGTGAGTACCCCGCAGAACGGGGCCCACAGGGTGGAGCATCGGATGCCTGAGGCGGTCATAAACTAAGGCCCATGTCCCGCCCACCCATCACTCGAGTGCTTCGCCCGGTGATTCTGACAGCGCTGCTTGCCCTGTTCCAGCACGCCCATGCACAGCATGGTGGGGGCGGAGGCCATGGCGGGATGGGCGGCGGCATGAATGGGGGTGGCTCCCCGGGCTTTGCCGGCGGGAGTTACAACTCCCACGACTACGGCCGCTCCGGATCCGCTCCGGGCAATTCATCCGACTCCCCCGGAACTGTAAGCGGCATGCGGGGCGGCCTGCAGCTGGGGCCGCCAGGACGCTGGTGGGACGACAAGCATTTCGCGAAAGAACTGAAGTTGCGGCCCGACCAGCAGCGGCGCATGGATTCCATCTTTGAGACGAACCGTCCGGCGCTGACCAACCGGCTTGTCACGGTGTTGCAGGAAGAGAACCGTATGGAAGCTCTGGTGCACTCAAAGAGTCCGGAAGAACCGGCGCTGAACTCACAGATCGATCGTGTGTGGCAGGCACGGGCCGAGCTCGAAAAGGCGAAGACGCATTATCTTCTACAGATTCGTCAGGAGATGGATAACGACCAGCTGGCCCGTCTGGAAGAGCACCGATAGACAGGTAGCAGCTGAACCCTCGCGTGAGGATGGCCGTCCGGCCCTAAGATCAAGCTCTAACGAAGGCGAAAGACACGGGCGAAGAACTGGATGACCAGGGTATCCACCTGTTCGT
This sequence comes from uncultured Acidobacteriaceae bacterium, assembly GCA_964243645.1. GTDB lineage: Bacteria > Acidobacteriota > Terriglobia > Terriglobales > Acidobacteriaceae > Granulicella. The sequence goes on from CAXTGE010000001.1 coordinate 54,539, forward strand.
GTACCGCCGTGCGGTCTATCCCTGGTGGATCGGTGCAGTAGGTAACGAGTGAGGCTTTGCCGGCCGGCAGACAAGTGTCTAGAAAGGTGTAATGCGCCACGTTGGGCAACACCGTCTCCCGTGCGCCGCGCACGTTGGCCTTGATGAGGTGGGCATTGGTCTCCGCGGGTGCGAGGGGGTCCGCCGATCCCACGGCAAGCGCCACGGGCAGCCGAAGGCTGCGCAGACTCTCCGGCGTTTGCGTGAATCCGAGCGCCGGCGCGATGGCAAAGACGGCCCGCACGCGAGGGTCGCGGAAGCTGTCGGCGGAGCGGGCGAGGCTCTCGCCGCTGCTCTTGCGAACGGCCTCCAGCATCTGTTCGGGGCCGGGCATCTCCTTCATCTCGGGGGGATGGCACGCGAGATTCTTGGCGTCTTTCCGGCAGAGGTCGTAGAACGTGGCAATGTCCGTGCGCGCGCCGGCAAGCTCAAAAACGGTGTAGCCGCCCAGTGAAAATCCTGCCGCGCCGACCCGCTCCTTGTCGATGTGCGGACCGAGCTCCGGCTCCGCGAGCAGGCCGTCGAGGACCTCCGAAAGATCCGTCGCGCGCTCCCACCAGAGCACAAATCCCTCCGGCGTGTAGCCGGCGACGGCGTTGTTGCCGGGATGATCCACCGCTGCCGCGATGAATCCGGCGCGAGCCAGCGCTGTACCGAGCCAGGCGAGCTGCTGCGCCGAGCCGCCCGTCCCGTGCGAGAGCAGGATCAGCGGATAGGGCTCCAGCGAGGGAGCAAAGGGGGCATGTGGCGTGGCCGAGCCCGCATCGAAGAGCGGTTTGTCCGGAGGGCCGATCGCCTGGGGTGTTTCGATGGAGGATTCCGACGCGGGATACCACACCGTGACGTGGAAGGCATGTTCGGCGGCACCGCGCCAGTTGCGGTGCGCCGTAGGGGTGATCTCTCGGGTGACCAGGCCGGCTTTGGCGAGTGAGACCGTCGCTCTGCCCTGGGCTGAGGCGAGCCGCGTTGAGTCAGGTGAGCCAGTTGAAAACAGCAACGCCGTCAGGGCAAGGGATGCTGTCAAATGCTTTGCCGGGCGCTGCAAGGCACGCCGTCCCAAAGGATCCGGGGCACGGCAGGACCATTTCTCCATTGCCTCGCTCCTGTCGACGTGACGACGCCCCCACCGATGCTACGTCAGGTCCAGTACAGGATGCGCGCGGCGGGCAGGGTCTCCGCAATCGACGTCTGAAACCAGTCGCGCATCTCGCGCATGGGGTCTTTCGGATAAACGTACTTGAAGCCTCCGAACTTGGTACGTTTCTGCGTGCGATTCGCCTCGTCCAGGTCGAGCGTGGTCTTGGGGTACCAGCTCAACAGCACGTCCTTGGAGCCGGGCGTGAAGCGATGCGTGATGAGCTCGGCCGTCAGATCGACCCCGTCGATGCCGCGAAGGGCTTCGGCGACGTTCCGCAGCAGGCCCCCGTACTCCCCCTGCCAATCCCCAATGGGCATGATCGGCGCGATGGTGAGGCCTACCGGATAGCCCGCCAGCGCCAGGCGGCGCAAGGCTTGAAGGCGCTGGGTGACGTTGGCGGTGCCACCCTCAAAGCCGCGGGAGACGGCGGCGGCATTGAGGCTGAAGCGAACGCGGGTGCGCCCATTGTGGGCGAGGTTCACCAGCGAACCCACGCCGTCAAATTTGGTGGTCCAGCGCAGCTGCACGGGAGCGTCCCATTGACCGAAGAAGCGAATCGACTCGGCCAGTGCGCCGGTCAGGTGCTCGATGCCGAGCGGATCGGTGTAGCAGGACGCCTCAAAGGTCGTGCCCTCGTGGGCCCGCTCGGCTGACGTGGAGGTGATTTTTCCCGTCCCCAGATAGCCGCGCAGGTTTTCCAGAATCTCCGGCAGATTCGCGTACACACGGGTGACGGGCGGCCCGCTCAGCGAGCCTGCCAGGTAGCAGTACTGGCAGTGGGCGGGGCAGCCCTGGGCGAGGTGAAACTGCCAGTCGGCCGAGGGGGGAATGGGCTGCAGCTTGCGCGAGGATGGGGGGGACATCACGATCGCTAGAGAGGTCTTGGCCTGCGCATAGGCCCGTTGCGCGGCCTTGTCGTCCGGGGCGGCATTCTTCGGGACGGGGTCGGTGAGGCCGCGCAGCTGGTTGCTCTTCAGGCGGATCACGGTCGCCCCAAAGCTCTCGGCGCGCTCCAGAATATTCCGGCCGTGCGGGGTGAGGTAGGCGTCCGGCGTGATGAACACCCGCCGTGGCCGCCACACCTTGCTTTCCCCACCGTTCGCTGGACTCGGCACGGCAAGCGGCTCCGGGTCGGCCTCGCGCAGCAGTTCCTCTTTCTGCTCGAATGTCAGTTCTACCGTGGACACGTGTTCGCCTGCAGCTGTCGCCATGTGCGGTTAGACGGCAATAGAATCGCCAGCGCCGCGGTCCGTTGCGCACCGCCAAAATCGTCGATGTAAAGGCATGATGGGACGCGGCGACGACCTCCGTCTGCTGGTTTCTGATCAAGAGAGGCGGAATCAGGCGTCCTGAGCTGCATTGACAACGCTGCCGTCGTAAGACGAGGGTGACGCCCGGTTACGAGGGGGTGTGACGGCCACCACGCCCGCTGTCAAAGATCGAATAAATATGACCATAAAGTAACCAAGTTGAACCTTATCCACGTTGTAGGTCCAATAATCGACGCAGGAGACCCCCAGGGTCTCCATCCGAAACACTGAGAGGAAAAAAATATGCTGCGTTCTGGATTACTGCTTGCGATCTCTTCGATGATGCTTCTGCCCACCATGGCTTCAGCAACGGTGTACACGTTTCAGGCAACGGAGACATCCGCTCTTAGCCCCTCGCCCGTAGACTTCTCGTTTGTTCTCAACACGGCAACAGCTGTCGGCAACGCAAGCGGGACGACGTTCAATGACGTTGCCATCGACGAGAACGGCACGGTCACCACAGGAAACAGCGTCGGGGCGTCCTTCACCACGGACCTTAGCAGTCCCTTGTTTTTCTGGATTGACACCTCGGTGCCGTTGGTACCCTTCTACTCGGGGTCCGGCACCGGGCTCACATTCAATACCGGTACCTTTGCCATTGCCGATGGACTGACGGACGGGGAAGGCACCCTCACCCTCTCTGGCGGCCCGGCCTCCCCCACTCCCGAACCTGAGTCATGGGTGTTGCTCTGCACCGGTGGCGCGATGGCCCTCGCTGCCGGCCGTTTCTCCCGCAGCAGAACTGTGAGCAGCCAGACTGCCGCATAAGCTGGACCCACGGTGCCAAAGCTTCTCCGAAAAGGGCGGTCTGCATAGGGTTCATTTCCGCGAACCTTTACTTCGGGAGCTCGGTGGCGCCGCGAATGTATGCCTTGGCGTCGAACTTCTTTGCTGCGCTGGCGCCGCTCATATAGCGTCGCTTGCCGAAGATCGGCCGCTCCTGCCAGGGGCGGTCGAACTTGCCGAGCACAGACCAGGCGATGGATGCGTAGCCGTTAGGGTCTCGGCCGTCGAGGAAGTATCTGTCGTTTAGATAGATCGTCCACTCCATTGCGGTAGCCGCATCGGGGGTCCATTCCACGATCTTTTTGCCCCAGTACATGCGCAGGTAATTGGGCATCCAGCCCAGGCGAACCATCTGCGTCTGCGCTGCGTTCCAGAGCTCGTCGTAGGTTTCGGCCCCTTCCAACTGCTCGCGCGTATAAAGCACCTCCCGCTTGTCCACGTCGTGCTTCGCGATCGTCTGCGCGGCCCAGTTGTCGACGCAACCGATGTTGTCGTACTCCGGCTGGTAGCGGCAGAAGTTCACGCTGAGCTCGCGCCAGGTGATGACCTCGTCGAAGTAGCTGTCGCGTGCGGGACCCAGCTTTGGATCGCGCTTCACCGCCTCGTTGATGGCGTTGGCGATGGAGAGTGGACCGATGTGCCCGTAGTGCAGGTACGGCGAGAGCCGGCTGGTGGTGTCGCGCTCAGGGTGTTTGCGGTTATCGGCATAGGCTTCGAGCTTGTCTTCGACAAAGCTCCCAAGCCTGCGCCATGCTTCTTTCCGACCGCCCTTCCAGGCTTCCACGGGCTTCACGCTGCGATCGAAGTCGCGCCAGCCCCGGGTAATGTCCTGGTGGACATCGTCGGCGAGCAGGCCCTTGGGAGCGTGCCACGGTTTGTTTGCCTTGGGATTGGTGTAGGCCACGGTGAACTCGGGCAGCAGTTTCTTGATGCGGGGACGAGCAACAGCGCCAGAGTACTGCGCTTTCTCCAGCAGCTTGGACGGCACAATGACGTCAGCGTCGATCGTCCAGAATGGCA
>CAXTGE010000001.1:58931-72166 GCA_964243645.1 uncultured Acidobacteriaceae bacterium
TTCTCCAGCAGCTTGGACGGCACAATGACGTCAGCGTCGATCGTCCAGAATGGCACCGTAAGCTTTTCGGCAATGTGCATGCGCCAGCTCTCCGGCACGCGCATCGGGTTTTCATCGCCGAGAACCATTGCCGGCTGGACGTCGGCAAAGAAGCGAAGGTGATCCTCATGCGGGGCACGGCGCATGACAAAGCCGACGTTGCGCTCGGCGCAATCCTCCGCGATGTCGACCAGACCCTGGTTCAGAAAAGCATAGTGGCGCAGGTTGGCATGGGGAAAGTTGCTGATGCCCGCAAAGTACACGACCACCGGCAAACGGAGAGCGTTGCCGAGCTCCACGGCCTTGTCCAGGGCCTGGTTGTCCACGCCACGTTGCGCACGCTGCATCCAGTACACGACGCACTTGCCCTCGGGGTTGGGTGCGCCCCCGCGCCGTACGGCAACACGGCGGTCACGCGCCAGGGCGCGCACGGCCTCCGGAACAGCCTCATCCTGATCCAATTGTTTCGCCAGTTGCGCGTAAGCCTGGTCTTTGCGCTGCGCTTCGTTCAGTTCAGCGGTTGCGGCTTTCTTTGTGCTCACGTTGGCTTGGATGGGTGTCCCCGCGCTTTCGTTCTCGCGACTTACTACAATTTCACCCCAGTAACAATCATGGGCACCGGAGCGTATCCGGTGCCCATGCAAGTCAGCTTCCGCGTCGTGGAGAGATCAGGAGGCTTACCGGTGACCGCCGCCGCCCCCGCCATGGAAACCGCCCCCACCGAAGCCGCCGCCGCCAAAGGAGCTATGCCCAGTGCTGAACCCGCTGCCGGCGCCCCTGGAGGTGAGGCCACGGCCGGCGTAGCCGCTGCCCGTTCCGCCTAACCGGCCCGGTCCCCTGATGGGGTAGCCGCCACCGAAGCCATAGCCACCGCCGCGGTAGAAGCCGCCCCCCCAGTAGCCGAAGCCCACGCCGAAGAAAGGGTACCCATAGAAGCCATAGGGTCCCCAGGCATAGGGCGAATCGAGGCCGTACAGGCCGTCGCCGTAACCGGAGAAGCCGTAGCCTCCCGCATATCCGCCCGCGCCGCCGTATCCCGCATTGCCGTACCCCTCACCGCCGTATGCCGCGCCGGAAGAGAAGCCCTCGCCCCCTGCGCGCAGGCTGCTGTCCGCGAGGACTGCCTGAGCTTCCCGCGGTCCGGTCCAGGGCAGCAGGTCACCATCGGCCATGTCCCGGTCGAACTTCGCGGGCCTGGCGCGATCGCCACCGAGGAGGATCTCGTGACTCTCCTTCACCGTGACCGGCTTGACGTCGGAGGTCGTGTCGGCACCGGGGAAGGCGTACGCCTCCCCGTTAAAAACGCGCATGGTGTTTGTTGCGGTATTAAAGGTGTAAAGGCCTCGTGAAAGCACCTGGGTCTGGCCGTTCTGCATATCCACGAGCAGAAGATCATCCTTTCGCACGAGATTGACGCTGACATTGGCACGACCTCCTTCCAGCCTTACCTCGGTGTGGTGGTCATCGGCCGCTACCATCTGGACGGTTGTGTCTGCCCCTAAACGCAACAGAGCGCCCGGCGCAAGCAGGATGTCCGCTGAGCCGTTTGCCGTGGCCAGGGTCTGGCCGATGTGCAGCTGTCGCGGCTGCTCTGGTGCGTTGACGCCTGTGTTGAGCCTTGTATTGATCTGGCGGCCATCGATATCGGCCTGCCCTGTAACAAAGTTTAAAGATCCCGGTACGGCTCCGTACGTGCTTTGCGCCCGGAGGGCGGAGGGCACGGACGCGGTCGCCAGGAAAAGCATGACGTACGCTGCTTTCAGCCTTGGCATGATGTCGCAAACTCCTACGCTATTGGATGCAGTGGGTGTTAGTTTGTCGCATCACGCACTTCCAGGTACAACACTTAGTCACACCCCTCCAATTACTTAATAGTCGTACGCAGTTACTACTTTTTCGTTGCAGACCTGCTTTAAGTTGCGACACTCATCCAAAGCAACACATACAGCCCTAACCGCTTCACTGAGGTCCTCACATGAAAGTTCTGTCCACCTTCCTTGCTTCCGCGCTTCTGGCCGTCACTGCCGGTGCCGCGTCGGCCGGCACTATCTCCAGCTACGGCACCGTAGGCACCGCGCCTACCGGCGTCATTAACACCGCCCTGACCTCCGTAGGCAACACCACCTACGACATCCCGACTGGCGGCATTTGGGCCGCGCCGATCGGCAACTCGAGTTGGGTAGGCATCAACAAGGGCGACTACCCGGGCGGCGGCAACGTCGAGCCGAACGGCACCTACGTCTATAGCACCAGCTTTGCCGCGACCTCTGACGAGACCGCGACCCTGTCGTTGATGGCCGATGACACCACCAGCGTTTACCTCAACGGCGCTCTGATCCTCAGCCCCAGCACCTTTACCGGAGCGGCCCATTGCGTTGCCGGTTTTCCGACCTGCACCGCGACGGACACGATCTCCTTCGGCGGCTTCACGAACGGTACCAACACGCTGACGTTCGATGTGTTCCAGGTCTATAAGAACGCGACCGGCGTCGACTTCTCGGGCACGATTGGTGTGACTCCGGAACCCAGCTCGCTGCTCCTGATGGGTTCTGGTCTGACCGCGATGGCAGGTACCTTCTTCCGTCGTCGTAAACAGGCATAGTTCGAACATCTGCTTTGCTGTATCTGCCTTGCTGTACAAGAGAGACGCCATCCGCGTCTCTCTTTGTTTTGCCTCCTTGTTTCTTTCAGTCCAGAGAACCATGCCGGGCCCCGTGGGTGTGTTTTGAGGCGTCTTAACGGGCATGGGTCGTATGCTGGTGGGCATTGGGGTCTTCCTGGTCATGGCGGGGCTGCTCGTCATGGGCCTGGAACGGTTGGGATTGCCTCTGGGCAGGCTGCCGGGAGACCTGATCTATCGCGGCAAAGGGGTGCGGATCTTTGCGCCGCTGGCCACCAGCCTGCTGCTCAGCGTTCTGCTTTCGTTGCTGCTCTACCTCCTCACCCGGTCTCGGCGGTAGGTCACGGAGGCATGAAGGGAGCGGATGGCATCCCAGGAAAGACGGCGTACGACGCACGGCCGAAATCATCTTCTTAGGATCTGCCACCATGGCTTTAGGAACGCTCGCACTGCACCAGTTGGAAGCCAGGCTTCCCAAGGTGATCTCTCCGCAGATCCACGGCATCATCGACTACAGCCATGCGGTGTTCTTCGCGACGGTGGCTGCCGTTTGCTGGAAGCGGAACCGCCCTGCCGCCCTGGCTGCCGCGACGACCTCCGCCCTTGTTCTGGTGGAGAGCCTTTTGACGGATTACAAATACGGAGTCAGAAAGGTGATTCCGTTCAGCGTTCACGGGCAGATGGATGGCGGCTTCGCAGCGGCATCGCTCGCGATTCCCAAGGCCTTCGGCTTCGAAGGCACGGTTCCGGCGACGATCTTTCACGCGAATGCCTTTGTGGAGGCGGCCGTGGTGGGCCTTACCGACTGGAGCGACGATCGCGCTCGGGCCGAAGCGAGGTAGCGGCCGGCTTACCAGGCAGCTGAAGCAGTTCAATCGATCGCGGGGCAGGTTGTTTCCAGGCCGACCTGCCCCTGTTTCGCCTCCAGCCACGCCGGCGAACGCAAGCCCCGCTACGATCTCGACCCCGTGGGGCCGCTTACTCCTTTGGGGTAGCGGAGCCCCGGACCTGGCTGCAGCAAAGGCGTAGGCTGGGAATGCCATGCCGTGCAAAGGGGCGGCCTTCTCGATGTCTGCAGCTACGATCACACCACCGCAAGCACCCAACGCAGCCCGTCGCGATGCCCCTCATCCGCATACGACCAACAAGCACCTGATCCGCTGGGTAGAGAAGATGGCGGAGCTCTGTCAACCGGAGTGCATCCACTGGGTTGACGGGTCGGAGGAAGAGAACCGTCAACTCTGCGATGAGCTGGTGGACGGCGGAACCTTTACGCGGCTCGATCCGCAGCTCTGGCCGGGATGCTTCTATGCGCGGTCCGCGCCCAACGACGTGGCGCGGGTGGAGGACCGAACCTTCATCTGCTCGTCGAGCAAAGGGGATGCGGGACCGACCAACAACTGGGAAGATCCGTTCACGATGCGGCGCAAGCTGAAGGCCCTGTTCAAGGGTTCCATGCGCGGCCGCACGATGTACGTGCTGCCGTTCAGCATGGGGCCGGTAGGCTCGCCGATGAGCCGTATCGGGGTGCAGCTGACCGATTCAGCGTATGCCGTCGTGAACATGCGCATCATGGCGCGCATCGGGGAGCCAGTGCTGCGCGAGATCGACAAGGATATTCAGCGCGTGGTGCCGTGCATGCACTCGGTGGGCAAGCCGCTGGCGCCCGGCGAGCGCGATGTCCCGTGGCCCTGCAACGAGACCAAGTACATCGTGCACTTTCCGGAGACGCGCGAGATCTGGAGTTACGGCTCGGGGTATGGCGGCAACGCATTGCTGGGCAAGAAATGTTTTGCGCTGCGCATCGCCTCCAACATTGCCCGCGACGAGGGCTGGATGGCCGAGCACATGCTCATTCTCGGGATCGAGGACCCCAAAGGCGAGAAGACCTACGTGGCCGCGGCGTTTCCTTCCGCCTGTGGCAAAACCAATCTGGCCATGCTGATCCCCCCTGCCGGCTTTGAGGGCTGGAAGGTGTGGACGGTGGGGGACGATATCGCCTGGATTTTCCCACATAAATCAACGCCGGAGGCGGAGGCCGAGCTGCGCGCGATCAACCCGGAGACCGGCTTCTTCGGCGTGGCGCCGGGAACCTCCGCCAGGACCAATCCGAATGCCATGGTGACGCTGAGTCGCAACACGATCTTTACTAACGTGGCGCTGACGATGCGCGACGGCGTGCCTGAGGGCGTGTGGTGGGAGGGCATGACCGATCAGCCCCCCACGATCTCCGACCCGGGATTGACCATGCTGGACTGGCGTGGGGACGAGTGGACGCCCGGTACAGGAAAGCCGGCGGCGCATCCCAACGGGCGATTCACGGCGCCTGCGGCACAATGCCCGTCCATCGATCCGAACTGGGAGAGTCCGCTCGGGGTACCGATCAGTGCATTTCTGTTCGGCGGACGCCGCCCGACGACGCTGCCGCTGGTGTATCAAGCCTTCAACTGGGTGGATGGCGTTTACATGGGTGCGACCATGGGCTCGGAGACGACGGCCGCCGCTGCGGGTGCGGTGGGCCAGGTGCGTCGCGATCCCATGGCCATGCTGCCCTTCTGCGGCTACAACATGGGCGACTACTTCCGGCACTGGATCCTGATGGGGCGCGGTCTGGGCGCCACACCGAAGATCTTTCACGTCAACTGGTTCCGCAAGGATGCCGATGGCAAGTTTCTGTGGCCGGGCTATGGCGAAAACCTGCGTGTGCTCAAGTGGGTCGTGGACCGTGTACGCGGACGGGTCCCGGCGCGCGAAACACCGATTGGCTGGACGCCGTTCTTCGACGACCTGAACTGGGAAGGAATGGAGTTTCCGCGGGAGGCGTTCGCCGCGCTGGAGGCTGTCGACCGCGAGCAGTGGAAGGAAGAGGTCATGGGCCATGAGCGGCTCTTCCTGCAATTGCATGGACACCTGCCGCAGGAGATGGTCTACGAGCGGCAGCTGCTGATCTGCCGCTTGTAGGCCTGCCTTTTGTCAGGCAATCTCGAGCTCATGAAACATCTGCTCGAGTGAGATCGCCACCTCGGTTCCGGGAAGGCGCAGCATGCCGTCTGTGGGCTGTAAATACCCCTGTGCCGAGGCGTAATACGCGACCCGGTTCCATGGGTCGACTACCCAGATATTGGGGACGCCCATCTCGGCGTAATCCTGCACCCGCTGCTGCAGCGTGCGTAGCGAGTCGTCGCTGGACAGCACTTCAATGCAGAGCAGGGGAGGCGTGTGGAGGATGGCATCTCGTGAGCCGGAGCGGGGAAGCACACAGACATCCGATATACGGAACCGCTCGGCCTTAACCTGTACGCGCTGTTCCGCGAGAGCTCGAAGTTGCCAGACGTCGCGGTTTGCCCAAAAGAGGCCAACCAAGAAACTTTGCAGTGTCGCGTGGGCCTGCTCTCCCATCGTCCGCTCCAGAACCTCGCCTTCTACGTAGTCGCAATCGGGATGGTAGGTGGTGCGGAGATACTCTTCTATGGGAACAAGCGTCGCGATACCCATCGTCCTTACCTCATGGTGCATCATACTAACCCGGAAGCAGTGGGCGCGTGATGCCCGCTGCGTTGAAACACAACGGACAGCACGCATGCTTCAGGCAGCGGCTGCCTCGTCCTTCAGAGACTGCATGTCAATCACGTAGCGAAAGCGTACCTCGCCGTCCTCGACCTTCTTGTAGGCGTTGTTCACTTCCTGGATGGGGATCAGCTGCACATCGGGCGTAATGTCATGCTCGGCGCAGAAATCCAGCACCGCCTGTGTCTCGGCGATATTGCCGATCAGGGAGCCGCCAACGGTGTTGCGGTGGGCTGCCATCTGCATATTGTTGAAGGCGTTCAGCTTCTCCAGCGCGCCCACCACGATCAGTGAGGCGTTCCGTTTCAGCAGGGGAAGAAAGGGGCTGAGGTCGGTCTTTTCCGGGATGGTGCTCAGGATGAAATCGAGACTGGCCTTGTGCTCTTTCATGCCGTCCTTGTCGTCCGCCAGCACACCGGTGGCGCCCAAGCGTGTCGCTTCGGCGATCTTCTCGGGTGTGTGAGTGAAGACCACGACCTCGGCACCCATGGCCCTGGCGAGCTTGGTGGCCATATCGCCCAGACCGCCAAAGCCGACGATGCCTACCTTGTCGCCGGCCTCCACGCCCCAGTGCTGCAGAGGGGAAAAGGTCGTGACGCCGGCGCAGAGGATCGGCGCGACCTTCTCAATCGGCAACGAGGCGGGAATCTTCAGCACGAAGTCTTCCGGCACCACCAGGTTGGTCGAGTAGCCGCCGTAGGTGTTGTCGCGGCCGTACTGATTCCCGCCCGTGGGGGCCTTTTGGGAAGGAACCATGGGACCGTTGTAAGTGGCCAGCCAGCTGTTCGGACCTTCGCAGTAGTTCTGCTCGCCGGCTTTGCAGGCCTCGCACTCGCGGCAGCTGTCAATCATGCAGCCGACGCCCACGATATCGCCGACCTTGTGCTTTGTCACGGCCGAGCCGACTGTTTTTACGCGGCCCACGACCTCATGGCCGGGCATGCAGGGATAGACCGTGTTATCCCACTCGTTCTTCACCTGGTGGATGTCGGAGTGGCAGACACCGCAATACAGGACATCAATCTCGACTTCGTTCGGCCTGGCGTCCTCGCGCTCAAACTCGAGAGGTTTTAGGTTGCTGAAACTGTGTTTTGCCGCATATCCAAACGCTTTGATCATTCGGTGCTCCTCCAGCATGGGATGCGAGTCACGCCGATTGAATCTGTACGAGGATGCCGTCCCAAAGGGCCAGGCGGGCCAGAAGCGCTTCTTCGGCGGCTTCGGTGGCCTCTTCCCAGAGCGCCGGATTGTCCCCGCACAGGTCCGTGATCATACGCAGCGCCAAGGGCCCGTGCTCATCCCCGTCCACCTCGATGTGGCGCTCGAGATACCAGAGGAACTGGCTCAGGTCGCCGTCCATCTCACGGTTCAGGTCGCGCACCAGGGCACGGAACATGTTGGGAATGGCGTCTTCGCGGCCAAAGGTGAAGGAGGAGGCCTGGGCTGCAATCGAGCCCTCGCGGATGACGCGGAAGGTGGTTTCCACAAAGGCGCGCGCCGCCGGCGGTACCGAATCGAGAACCAGCTTGCCGATCTTTGCGTGGGCTACCAGGTCCCGGATGGATGCCGTGTCGGCGCCGGCCTGCGTCATGGCCTCCAGGTAAAACTCGAAGTGGCTCGCGGTCCGGCCCTCGTACTCGTCCGACTCTTCGCCGAGCACGATTTCATTGATGAATTTACGGCTGGACGGGAACGGAGAGGGCACCCACGGCACCTCGACGCAGGTCAGCGCGCGCTGCAGGGCTTTCAGCAGGCTCATAAAATCCCATACGGCATAGACGTGCGATTGCATCAGCAACCGCAGATGCTCCGGGGTGCGTACGGCGGCATAGAGCGGGTGAGCGGCCAGGCGGGCGCGCAGCGGCGCGAGGTGAGCCTCTATCTGAGCTGTGGATGAAACGGTAGTGGGCGTGATCATCCCTCTCAGTATTTCCCCCCGCTGCAGTCCCTGGAGTGAGCGGGCCCAAGCTGTTTTAGCCCGGCTACAATCGCGGGATCCGTAGCCCTGTGGAGAACCGGTGCGTTCTGGGCGAAATGGCTTGGAAGAGGCACACCTATTCCCCGTTAGTGGTACCCATCTACGCCATCACAGGACGGTTTTCACGCGTCACATAACTCATGAGTAACAGTACGGAAGTTAGGAACTCCGATATGCTGCGAGACCGGCTGACGACCCTCCTCAGGGCGTACCGTGGATCTCTGCAGGCGGACGAGCGACGACTCTTGGAGGCAATGCTCGACTTTGAGCAGAGCTGCTGGGCAGGGTCTGTGCAGCAGGCTGCATAGCGTGTAATGCGCCGCCCGCCTCGGCCGAGCGCATACTTTGAGAGACCAGACACATAGGGTCTCCGATCCGATGACGCAACGCGAAGCAGTGGAACAGGCAAGTCTGGCGATTTCGCGCAGGGACGCCGAAACGTTGCTATTGCATGTGGCCGGGCGCGACCGAGCGTGGCTGCTAGCATATCCCCAAGCCGAACTTGCTTCCGATCACCTGCTTGCCTTCACGGAGCTGGTCGCACGGCGTGCGGCCCACGTCCCCTTGCAGTACCTGACGGGCCACCAGGAGTTCTTTGGACTGGACCTCCGGGTGACGCCGGATGTCCTGATTCCCCGTCCGGAGACGGAGCTGCTGGTGGAAGCCGTCCTGAACCGGGTACGGGAGAGCGGCTTCGCCTCGCGAGGCACGCCACGCCTGGTGGATGTCGGCACGGGGTCGGGCGCAATCGCGCTGGCACTGGCGTCGCAGCTGGCGTCCCAGTTCAACTCCCAGCTGAACTCCCAGATACCCGGGGCCGAGATCTGGGCGCTGGACATCTCCTCTGCTGCCCTCGCTGTTGCGCGGGCCAATGCCGTGCGCCTCCGTCTGCACGGGCGCGTTCAGTTTGCGCTATCTGACCTGTTGTCTGACGTATTGGGCGCTGCAAACGGCAACGATCTCTTGGGCGACACGGATGCGATCGTCTCCAACCCGCCGTATGTGCCCGCAGGCGACGCGCCGGAGATGCAGCCTGAGGTGCGTGACCATGAGCCGCACTTGGCGCTGTTCGCGGGGGGGGATGGCCTGGAGGTCTACCGCAGGCTGATCCCGCAGGCATGGGAGGCATTGCGGCCCGGCGGCCTGCTGGCGATGGAGTTCGGCTTCGGGCAGAAGCCCGCTCTGGCGCGGCTGCTTGCCGCCTGGGACCAGGTTCGCTTTCTGGACGACTACGCGGGCATCCCGCGGGTCGTCCTGGGGCTGCGGCCCTGAAGGGGGGGCTAAAGCTGTTCTCCTGCAGGTGGGGTGCTGAGCCCAGGCAGTTCGCACCAGTTTTCGCCAGCAAAACTGGCCTGAGCATGTCAACCAAGGCCCGTGTCAACCAAAGCCATCGCTCCAGGAGAACAGCTTGATGGTGACCTAGACGGCCCCGCGTTTCAGGTCTGCGAGGACGCCAAGGTGTAGCCGCCACACGGCAAGGACTGCAAGCGCCAGGGCCAGCGCGGACTCACCAAGGGCAGCGGGGAGATCGCTTCCCAGACGCCGTGCCGAGGCCATGCGAAGCGCGTACCCGCCCCAGGTCCCGATGGCGGCTCCTACAGCCCCCAGCAGAATGCCGCCCGCAACGGGTTCATAGATCGCGGTCGCGGCGAGCGCGCCGACCAGGGCACCGAAGACGATGCGAGCCGCCGCAGGGCCCGGGTCCTTGCGGCTCGGGGTCCTGGGCAGGGTGTCCCCGATGTACTCGCCGATGGCAAAGCCGGTAAATATGAGGGCGGAGACCAGGTAGGTGATCCAGAGGGCCCAACCGTGTTCAGGCAGAGCCCCCAGCCAGGCGGCCCAGCAAACCACCGCGATGCCGGTCATCGTGCGGCAGCCGGTAACGATACCCAAAAGAAGCATCCACTCCAAAGCCCGACCTCCATCGCGCGGCCGGAGGGCGACGCGCGAGCTACATCCTATCTGACCATGGCCTGGCGATGTGTGACCCTATAGCAGGTCCAGCTCCTGCTCCGTGTCAGGCCAGCACGCCTGCTGTGTCTTCCTGCCGCAGCCAGCGGTAGAGCGGAAACCCCTCGGCGAGGTCGAGAACGCGGTTCCGGATGTCGCGAAGCCGAGCCTCGTCATGACGATGGGCGAGTGCCTCGGCGATCCAGCCGCCAATCACGCGCATCTCCTCTTCGGCCATGCCGCGCGTGGTGAGCGCCGGCGTACCGAGGCGAATGCCGGAGGGCTTCATCGGCGGGTTGGTGTCGTACGGGATGGCGTTCTTGTTGACCGTGATGCCTGCCGCGCCAAGGGCGTGTTCGGCCTCGGAGCCCAGCATGCCGGCCCCGCCCGCGAAGACGTCGATCAGGACGACATGGGTGTCCGTGCCGCCGGAGATGACGCGAAAGCCGTGCCCGGCGAGGGACTCGGCCAGCACCTTGGCATTGGCGACCACCTGCGCGGCATACGCCCTGAACTCGGGGCGCAGCGCTTCACCAAAGGCAACGGCCTTGGCAGCGATGACGTGAACCAGCGGACCGCCCTGCTGGCCCGGAAAGACGCTGCGATCCATGCCCACGGCCAGATCCGCATGGCAGAGAATAAGGCCCGAACGAGGTCCGCGCAGGGTTTTGTGCGTCGTGGTCGTGACCACATGCGCGTGCGGTACGGGCGAGGGATGCGCCCCGCCGGCGACCAGCCCGGCAAAATGGGCCATGTCGATAAGAAGACGCGCCCCGACCCTGTCCGCAATGGCGCGCAGACGGGGGAAGTCGAACTGACGCGGATAGGCAGAGCCGCCGCCGATGATGAGCCTGGGCTTTTCCAGCTCGGCCTGCTCTTCCAGCTGGTCGTAGTCGATGACCTCGGTGTCCCGGCGAACCTTGTAACCGGCAATCCGGTAGAGCTTGCCCGAGAAGTTGAGCTTGTGGCCGTGGGTCAGGTGGCCGCCATGCGCGAGATCCAGGCCCAGGATGGTGTCCCCGGGTTCCAGCAGCGTCATGAACGCGGCGGCGTTGGCCTGCGAGCCGGAGTGTGGCTGCACGTTGGCGTGTTCGGCACCAAAGAGCTGTTTGGCACGGTCGCGGGCCAGATTTTCGACGACATCGGCGTATTCGCACCCGCCGTAGTACCGCTTGCCGGGGTAGCCCTCAGCGTATTTGTTGGTAAAGACGGAACCGGTCGCGTCGAGGACGGCGCGCGAGACGAAGTTCTCGCTGGCGATCATCTCCAGGCCGTCATGCTGGCGGAGTGTCTCGTTTTCGATCGCTCGGGCGATCTCCGGGTCGATGTCGGCGAGGGGCAGGTCGCTGCGGATCGGCATAAAAGCCAGTGTAACTCCCCTGTTTCGGTGCGCTCCAACCAAGGTCGCACGGGATGTGACCCGGCTGGTAATATGACCCCGCTTGTGAGGGATAGTGCATGTTCGCAGGATCCTTCATTCTCATGACACGCGAAGGAGCAGCGTCCAAGGCCAATCAGCCGACGTTGTTCTCTAGCACGATTTCTCGGTGTCGGCTCCCCGCGCACCGATCGGAGAACTCTCTTGGCTGCCCGGATCCTGCCGTTCCGTTCCTTCGCCTCCCCCGTCGGGAAGCCGGTGATGCTCTCCCCCCTTTCCGGGCCTCTGTGCGCTCTGTACAGCCAAAACTCCTCTTCCAAGGTTGTGACTATGTCGAATCACGCACGATACCGTCAGCGGTACGAGACCGTTGAAAGCTCCAACAGCATGTTCACCAGAGCCGAGCAGGAGCTCGCCGAGGGCTACCTGGAGGTCGAAATCACGGGTCTGTCGCTGCGCCGGCTCACGGTGGTCTACGGCGTAATCCTGCGCGGCGCCTGGCTTTCTATGCTGGGCAGCGTCCGCTCGCTGCTGCGTCCCACGGCCGCGCTGTAGAGGTCCCCTTGGGCGCAGTCAGCCACGTCCGTTTAGAGTCGAGAACGAGGCGGGCTCCATGACTGTGCCGTTGCTTTCAACACGTACGTTACTCCGCAGCCTGCTCTGCCTGCCGCTGGCCTGCCTCTCGCTTCGGGCACAGCAGGCGACTGATCCGCAATCCGCAAATGTGGACAGCGATCACGACGGTTTGAGCGACGGGCTGGAACAGCAGTTGCTGAACCAGTTCGTGCCGAAGTTCATGATGGGCGAGCACGACTGCTCCGTTCGTCCGGCAGAGTTCAAACCGGACGTGAAGACGCCGGAGGTCCAGGCAGAGAACGGCACGATCTACGGCCAGGTGTTTCCGGCAAAAAACGCGCATGGCGCGGCCACGGCAGCGGAGATTCACTACTACCACCTGTGGCGGAAGGACTGCGGCGCGCACGGGCACCCGCTGGATACCGAGCACGTGGCGGTGCTGGTCCACGCCTCGGACGCGCATTTCGCCGCCGGCCCATGGAAGGCGGCGTACTGGTACGCGGCCGCCCATGAGAACACCGTCTGTGATGTGAGCCAGATCGCGCGCGCCTCCACGCTGCACGCCGAGGACAGGGGCGCGACCGTATGGATCTCGCCCGGCAAACACGCCTCCTATCTGAACGGGACGCTGTGCCAGCAAGGCTGCGGCGCGGATCGGTGCGAGCGGATGGTCGCCCTGCAGCCGGCCGGGGTCATCAACCTGGGCGAGCCTGGCCGGCCCATGAACGGATCGACGTTTATCTCTTCGAGTGCATGGCCACTGACGGCCAAGATGTCGAGCTCGAACTTCACCGCAGCCCCTCTTGCGCGACTGAATGAGTTGCCGGCGACCGACATCGCCTGGTTCAACCCCGGGCGTCACCCCGTGCAGGGCATCATCGCGAACAGCAGCAGCACGGAGCAAGCGTTGGCGATGAGCGGACGCGACACGACCACGGCAATCTCTCTCGCGGGCAACTCCACGAGTGATGCCCTGTCGACCGCCGGTGACTCCACCGGGAACGCCCTCGAAAAGAGCTACCGCGACACCCGGCGCGCGCTCGGGACGTCGGCGCGGCACGTGGGCGAGGCCCTGCATGTCACGCCAAAGACAGCAGACCCGCAGCCCCAATAGGCTGCTGCTGTTT
>CAXTGE010000001.1:72266-74364 GCA_964243645.1 uncultured Acidobacteriaceae bacterium
ACGTTTGCGCGCGTCGTGCAGCATGTCATTGAGGCGCAGGGGCACTCCTGCGGCGCGGTGAACGGTACCGCGATGAGTGCCCTGCCCAAGGTGCCGGAAGACACCGCCGACAAGGCCGTCTTCACCCAGGCGCTGCAGGCCTCGTTCGCCACGTGCGATCAGGCGATGGCCTCACTGACCGATGCCAATGCGACGGAGATGCTGACCGCGGGGGGAGGCAAGCGTTCGCGCATCGGTCTGCTGTGGGGCACGGTGTCCCATGACAACGAGCAGTATGCGACGCTGGCGCTGTACATGCGCCTGAAGGGGCTGACACCGCCGAGCAGCGAGAAGTAGTCGCCTGGGCTTCCCCCGGCAACGCCCCGAGCAGCGATCACGACGCTGGAGCAGTTCTCCTGAAGGTCTAAAGCGGACTGAGATCGTTCGCGTCGTTTTCCCTTAAGGAAACGACATTCTCCATCTTTCTGCGGTTCATGGTGTCAGGAGAACTGCTCTAAAAGCTCGTCAAGGAATCTGTTGCGGAACCTGCCCCGGGGATCGAAGTCGCGGACCAGCCGTCCGAAGTCCGCGAAACCCGGGTATAGGGCACGGATCTGCGCTGGTGCCACCGTGAAGAGCTTGGCCCAGTGCGGGCGCGCGGCAAAGGGTGCGAGTTTTGCTTCGAGGGCGGGCAGCAGCGCGCGCACGGTCTCCATGTCCTGCTTCCAGGTAAAGTGCAAGGCGAGCGAATCACGCCCGCAGGCCATGCTCATGGGCAGATCGTCCGCGGCAATGACGCGCAGCTCGCTTACGAGCAGGTGCGGTGTGATCTGATCGCGCAGCTCCTCCACGGCAAGGATGGCGGCGTAGCCATCCTCGATCGGCACGAAGTACTCGGTCTGGATCTCCGCGCCGGCCGAGGGCGTGTAGTCGAGCCGGAAATGGGGCAGGCGCTCGTACCAGGGCCCCGGAACGCCCTGCTGTTCGGTGCAGTTCTCTGCGGAGATGTCCGGCAGAGGGTGCAGCATCCTCGTCTGCTTTGTGGCGCCGAAGAAGGTCTCTGGCATGATGTCTGGCAGGAAGCGGGGCGATGGGTCGGGCAGGGAGTCGGGCAGCTTGTGCTTTAGCCAAACCTGCGTGGCGCGATGCCCTTGCCAATCTGTGAAAAGGCTGACGCTGTAGGCCGCGCCGAAGACCTTTCGCAGGTTGTTTTGGAGGTGGTCAAAGCCGAGAGTCTCATAGACCGTCTGTGCCACCTGAAAGGTCGGCATAACCGCAAGCGTCAGGCGGGTGATGATGCCCAGCGCCCCGAGACCGACCGCCGCAAGCCGAAAAAGCTCAGGATCACGCTCTCGTGTGAGGCTGATCTGTGTGCCGTCCGCTTTGATCATGTCCATCGCCAAGGCTGCCGTGGTGAGACAGCCGTTGCCGATCCCCGATCCATGCGTGCCCGTGGCGCAGGCCCCGACGACCGAGATGTGGGGCAGTGATGCCAGATTGTGCAGTGCGCAGCCGCGTGCCTCGAGAAACGGCGCGAGCTCGCCGTAGGTCACGCCGGCACCCACAGTGACTGTGTGCCTCTCTTCGTCAAGCGACATCGACTTCAACTGCGACAACCCCACCTGGGTGTCCTCGGTGTCCGCGATGTGATTGAACGAGTGCCGTGTGCCGATGGCTTTGGCACGTCCCAGCGTTGGCACGAGACGCTGGACCTCCTCCGCCGAAGCAGGCTGAACCAGGTGCGGGGCCCGATAGGTATAGTTGCCCGCCCAGTTCGTGCGCGCACTCGCGACGGCTTCCTGCATGGTGGCCTGGTCTTCCGCTCCGGACATGTCTCCATGCTAGAGGGTTCGCGGTCCGTGTGCCGCCTGACCGGAGTGTCACCCCGAACGGAGGCTCAGGTAGAGTGGCAAAGATGAGCGGGCAGGCTTTGGCAAAAGGCATCAATACGCCCAGGCAGGTTCTGTTTGCCAGCCTGGTGGGCACAACGGTCGAGTTCTTCGATTTCTACATCTATGCGACGGCGGCGGTGCTGGTGTTTCCCCGACTCTTCTTCCCGAAGAGCGATCCTGCCGCATCGACCCTTGCTTCCCTTGCGACATTCGCCATTGCGTTTCTC
>CAXTGE010000001.1:74464-77634 GCA_964243645.1 uncultured Acidobacteriaceae bacterium
CGATCCTGCCGCATCGACCCTTGCTTCCCTTGCGACATTCGCCATTGCGTTTCTCGCGCGGCCCATCGGGGCGGCGCTGTTCGGGCACTTCGGGGATCGCATCGGCCGCAAACGTACGCTGGTGCTGGCGCTGCTGGCCATGGGCGTCTCCACGTTCTGCATCGGGATGCTGCCTACGTATGCCGGCATCGGCGTGTTGGCTCCGCTGCTGCTGGCGCTGTGTCGCTTTGGGCAGGGTATCGGGCTGGGTGGCGAGTGGGGCGGTGCGGTGCTGCTGGCGGTTGAAAATGCCCCGCCGAACAAGCGCGCCCTGTACGGCATGTTCCCGCAGCTGGGGGCCCCATTGGGCTTCCTGTGTTCGGCCGGTGTCTTTCTTCTGCTCTCCCGCCTGCTGACGGATGGGCAATTCTTTGCCTTCGGTTGGCGGCTGCCGTTTCTGGCCAGCGCTGTGCTTGTCTTGCTCGGCTTGTACGTGCGGCTGGCGCTCACGGAAACGCCTGTCTTTGCTGCCTCGATGCAGCGCGAAGAACGTGTGAGCTCGCCCATAAAGGTCGTGCTGCAACGGCATCCACGGGCGCTGATCACGGGCATCCTAGTGTGCCTGGCCACATTTGTCATCTTCTATCTAATGATCGTCTTTGCGCTCTCGTGGGGCACGGCGGCTCTCGGCTACAGCCGCAGCCAGTTCCTGCTGATTCAGCTGCTCGGCGTGCTCGCCTTTGCGGTCACCATTCCCGCTGCGGCAGTTCTTGCCGAACGTGGGCGGAGGCCGATCATGATCGGGGTCACAATCCTCATCGGCTTGTTCGGTTTGGTGCTGAAGCCGCTCTTCACGGCGGGACCCGGTGGCGTGGTGACCATGATGGTGCTTGGCCTGGCGCTGATGGGCTTCACCTACGGGCCCCTCGGGACAGTGATCTCCGAGCTGTTTCCCACGCCGGTGCGCTACACCGGGAGCTCGCTCGCGTTCAGCCTGGCAGGCATCCTGGGTGCGTCCGTGACGCCCTATATCGCGACGTGGCTGGCGGGACACTACGGCCTGCAGTATGTGGGGTATTACCTGGTGGGTGCCGCTGTGCTCACCCTGGCAGGCTTGCTCATGATGCGCGAAACCAGGGACGACGACCTCAAGGTGTCCGTGCTGTAAGGGTTCACCGCAGCGAGATAAGCTGGAGCTATGCATTCCCTGGACTCGCTAAAGCCTCTGGACTCGCTCGTTTCGGTGCAGTGGCTTGCTGCTCGCCTTCGTGATTCGCATGTATTGGTGTTGGATGCCACGCTGCCACCGGTAGGCGTTCAGCCGATTGCCGATGTCCATGCGCTTTACATCGAGCGGCATGTTCCCGGGGCCGTGTTCTTCAACATCGAGACGCTCTCGGACCAGGCAACGACGCTGCCGCACATGTTGCTGTCCCCGGAGAGCTTTGGCGAGAGGGTGAGCGATCTTGGCGTCGGTGAGGCGATGACCCTGGTGGTCTATGAGCAAGGGGCCGTCTTCTCCGCCCCACGCGCGTGGTGGATGCTGCGCACGATGGGAGCCAGGGACGTCCACGTACTCGATGGGGGGTTGGGGGCTTGGATCGACGCGGGCTATGAGACGGAGTCCGGCGTCACCGCGAAACCCAGGGCTAAGTTTGGGGCAAGGCCCCAGCCGGATGCCGTGCGCAGCTTTGCGGACATGCAGGCGCTGTTGGCGGATGGCCCCCGAAGCGGACAGGTGCTCGACGCCCGATCCGCTGGCCGCTTTGCGGGTACGGCCCCGGAGCCGCGCGCCGGCTTGCCCTCCGGCCACATGCCCGGAGCGATCAACCTGCCCTATACGGAGTTGGTGCGAAACGGTCGTTTTAAAGACGTGGACGAGCTGCGGGCCGTGTTCGCGGCCGCCGGTGTCGACCTGTCCGCTCCCATCACCACCAGCTGCGGCTCGGGCGTTACCGCAGCCGTGCTGACGTTCGCTCTGGAGCGGTGCGGGGCGAGCCAGGTGAGTCTGTATGACGGCTCCTGGGCTGAATACGCCGGGCGGCCCGACGCCGTGATCGCTGTCTGAACCGCCCGAGGCCATAGAGAGAAAGCGGATGCGGCACGCAGGGGTTACTGGCCGTGATTTCACTTTGCAGGAACGCGTAAATCCCCCCAAAGTGCCATGCTGCTGAGGCAGTTTCGTGAAGCTGCCACAAATCCAATCCGCAGGTATACCCGTTCTCAGATACGTGGGGCTGACCAGTTAGCCGGCCTTCCGGAGACGTTGAACGTGGAACGAAAATTGACAGAGTTAATTGAGAAAGCAGTATCCCGCCGCAGTTTTCTCACCGGCGCGGGTGCTGTCGCCGCCGGTACACTTGTCGCAGGATGCTCTGATAGTGGTCCTGCAACAACGGTCACCCCCGTTATCCCTGTAACCGCCCTGACGGATGCGGATTACCTAAACTTCGCGTTGAACCTGGAGTACCTCGAAGCCGAGTTTTATCTGCACGCGGCTACGGGCACCGGTCTGAGCGCAACCGACAGCGGCAACGCCACCAGCAAGACAACCATTATTGCCAATGCGCAGCTAACCGGCCTCACCGCCCTGCAGATGCAGTACATCAACGAGATTGCACAGAACGAGCTGGACCATGTGCGCTTTCTGCGCGCGGCTCTCGGTCCGGCGGCTGTTCCGGCCCCTGCGATCGACCTGACCAACAGCTTCAACGGGCTGGCAACGCTGGCCAAGCTGGGCGCCGCGTTCAACCCGTTCGACAACTACAACGACTACCTCATCGGCGCGTTCATCTTTGAGGATGTCGGTGTGACGGCTTATCACGGCGCGGCCCCCCTGCTGACCGACAAGGTCAATCACCTGGTTCCCGCAGCCGAGATCCATGCCGTCGAGGCGTATCACGCGGCGTCTATCCGCTCGCAGATCGTGGCGGCGGGTTCCGCGCTGATTACCACCGCCAACGCCGTGCAGACTGTGCGTGCGAACGTAGGTGGCGGCAAGGAAACAGTGCTTAGCGCGACGACGATCGTCGCCGCTGATCCGACGACGTCCGTGGGCTTCAGCCGCACCCCGCAGCAGGTCCTGGCAATCGTCTATGCCGGCGGCACCACTTCGGGCGGCTTCTTCCCCAGCGGACTCAACGGCAACATCACGAGCACAGCGGCTTAGGCACGGAGATCGACAATGGCAA
>CAXTGE010000001.1:77734-86795 GCA_964243645.1 uncultured Acidobacteriaceae bacterium
CTCAACGGCAACATCACGAGCACAGCGGCTTAGGCACGGAGATCGACAATGGCAACTTTAGAAACACAGCATCTGGATGAAGTGATCGCAAGCAGCCGCCGCAAAATGCTCACGCTGGGCGGCGCCGCGCTGGCCGGGTTTGCACTGACCGCTGTAGCCAACGCGCAAACCACGCTTACCGATTCGGATTACCTCAACTTCGCCCTGAACCTTGAGTATCTCGAGGCGAACTTTTACACCCTGGCAGCTACCGGTCAGACGATCGACCAGGTAGGTATCGGCATCACGGGCAGCGTTGGCACGCAGGGCGTAGTCACCACCAAAGCGGGCGGGCCAGCCTCCTGCAAGGTGCCCTTCACCAACACAACCGTCGCCAGCTACGCGATGGAGATCGCCCAGGAAGAACGGAATCACGTAACCTTTCTGCGCGCCGCGCTGAACCAGACGACACCCCTGGCGGTAGCACAGCCAGCAATCGATCTGGTCAACAGCTTCAATGGCCTGGCGACTCTGTTGGGCGTTGGTCTCACAGCGTTCGATCCCTTCGCGGATGATGCCAGCTTCCTGCTGGGCTCGTACATCTTTGAAGATGTCGGCGTAACGGCCTACACAGGCGCGGCCCCGGCGTTGACCGTGAGTGGCAATCTGGACGCCGCTGCCGGCATTCAGGGTGTTGAGGCGTACCATGCCGGCCTGATCCGGACCGTAATCTACGGCCTGGACCAGAACCCCAACATGGTAAACGGCACCATGGTTCCCGCAGGAACCCTGAAGACGCTTGCGTCGGCTGTCTCGGCGTTGCGCGCCAAGGTGGACGGGTCCACGCCGTCGGCGACCAACCTGCAGGCTGACGATATCGGCCTCACAGGTCAGTCGGTCATGCTGAACGGAACGACGAATCAGCCGGCTACTACGATTGTGAATGCCACCACGACGGGCAGCGTCAACATCCCGGCCAGCGGCTCCACAACGACCGGATCGTTGGTGTTTGCTCGCAAGGCAAGCCAGGTGCTGTCCATCGTCTACGCGGGTGGATCGGGTAAGGGCGGATTCTTCCCGGCTGGTCTGAACGGCGCTGTAAAGTAGTCCAGTTCTACACAAGTAAAAAGGCTCCATTCTCTTTCGAGGATGGAGCCTTTCTTTGTTACGTCGTTCGTTTTAGCGTCGTCCGCCACCGCCGTGGAAACCGCCACTGCCGCCGCCGTGGAAGCCACCACCGCCGTAGCCGCCCCCGCCGCGATACCCTCCGCCAGCGAAGCCACGACCACCGCCATAGCCACCTCGGCCGTAGCCATAGCCCCCGCCGCGAGCGTAGCCCCCGCGATATCCGTAGCCGCCACGGTAGCCGTAGCCATAGCCACCTCGGTAGCCATACCCACCACGCAACCACGGACCGGCACCGATGAAGAAGCCATTCGAGAACCAGCTCGGACCGTAGTAGCCGTAGGGCGCGCACGCGTAAGGGGCATAACCGTAGTAGCCGTAGGAGCACGCGGGCGGGCCATAGGCATAGC
Organism: uncultured Acidobacteriaceae bacterium; assembly: GCA_964243645.1. Taxonomy (GTDB): domain Bacteria; phylum Acidobacteriota; class Terriglobia; order Terriglobales; family Acidobacteriaceae; genus Granulicella. The sequence continues at coordinate 79,249 of CAXTGE010000001.1, forward strand.
CGCCCCCGTAGCCATAGCCGTCTCCAACGCCTACACCAATGGAGACCTGGGCGCGCGCGAACGCGGCCGGAACAAAGAAGAGGGAAAGTACAACTAGATACCGAAGAAGCCGCATTGCTCGTTCCTCCCGTGACCGGTCACTGCCGGCCCGGCGACCCGCCCCATCAGGGCAAGCCGTACCTTTACAGAGACACCGAGGCGGAGAAAATGTTGCTCCGCAGCGCGTCAGGCGCACCGCCAGACCTGCCGTCAACCCCGTGCAGCACTGTCCCTTATTCCCTGTACGGACCAGAGAACACCAACCACCCTGTACCTGGCCAGGTTCCCGTCCGTTGCGGCGCGTATGTATAGTGGCGTCGCTCCCCCAACTGGAGGTTGGAACCCCATGTCAGAGTTGAACCTGTCGCGCCGTGCGTTGCTTGGCTACGCCCCGGCGCTTACATTTGCCGCAGCCGCAGCATCGCCCTCTCTTCTGAAAGGTGCACCGGCCCAGGCCGCGATCCTGCCGCCCGGGATTTCACTCATGGCAGGCAGCATCGCGCAGCTGGAAGCGTCCATAAGGAAGGCCTTTTCGTTCCAGAATTTCATGATGGACGCCTACGCCGCCGGCTCCACTGTGCGGCTCGCCCAGAGCTACAGCGATGAGGCCCTGGGAGCCACCGCCTTCACCTACGACAACGCCGTGGCGATCCATGCCTACCTGGCCAGCGAGGACGCAGACCTGCTGGAGCGTGCCATCCTCCTGGGCGATGGTCTGTTGTCTGGGCAGGCGCACCCCTATCCGTTCCCCCTCAACGATGGGCGCCTTCCCCAGGCCTTCTTCGTGAACGTACCGGCAACGGACGGCAGCGGAGCGTACGTCACGCCTGCGGCAGCGCCGTTTTACTTCTATGGCAGCGCTGTGGGCGATCAGGCCTGGGCCGGCATGGCGCTGGCGCAGCTGTACGCACGGACGAAGCAAATCCGTTTCCTCACCGGCGCCCTGCTGCTGGCGAACTGGATTGTGTCGAACACCTACGATACGGTCGGCGCAGGCGGCTACCGCTTCGGCGCGATCATCGCGTACGTCGACTACAACAACGTCTCACAGCCATCGCCGAACGGGAAATCGACTGAACACAACATCGATACGTTTGCGTTCTTCACCATGCTGAGCCAGCTCACCGGCGATGCAGCCTCCGCGTCGATGAACATGAAGTGGTCCGAGCTCGCGCACCACGCACGCAAGTTCGTGCATGCGATGTACAACCCGAAAGGGCCGTACTTTTACACGGGCACCCTCGGCGACCAGATCACGATCAACACCTCGCCCATTCCGGAGGACGTACAGACGTGGTCCTACATGGCGCTGCTGAATAACGAGCACAAGGTCACGATCGACTGGGCACTGCGGCATCTGGAGGCCACGGACACAGCTGCGGCACCGCACAGCAGCCTCGCCGGCTCACAAAGCATCCGGGGCCTGGTCTTCGATACAGCCAGCCTGAGCACGGCCGCAGACGACCCGCAGGCGGTATGGCTTGAAGGCACAGGGCACATGATCGCAGCGCTGGTGGCACGGGTGTTGCGCGGCGGGGACAGCCTGCACAACATCTACAACGACGTTTCAACGGCAATCAGTCTCGTGCAGCAGTCTGCGCATGCACAGGAGCAGCTGGGCGCGGGCAAGACGGCTGGCGGCAAAGCCATTCCGCAGGGCGAAGGCCTTGTGGCCGCGACGAGTGTGATGGACACCGGCTTCGGCTACACCTACGGACCTTCCCTGCACCTTGGCGCCACGGGCTGGTATTTGCTGGGCGTACTAGCGGCCAATCCATTCCAGCTGGGATACCGCGTGGTCGCGTAGCGCGGCTGCTCCCCCTGGCCGTTTGGAAAAGACCAGCAAACAAAACGACGCCCACCCTCGACGCGAACGATGCGTTGAGGATGGGCGTTGTTGCAGGTGGTCTGTTGTACTTAGAAGCGCGCCGTCAGCGTGCCGGTAAAGGCGCGCGGGAAGCCTACCTGTAAAGTGTTGTTGTTTACCGAGGTGGGATCGCTAGCAACGAAGCCGTTGGTGCCGATCGTGTCCCAGTACCTATTGCCGAGCAGGTTGAAGATGTTGAACTGCAGCTTGAGCTGGTCGAACGGCCCGATCTCGTCACGATGGTAGCTCGTGCCGAAGTCGACCACCACGCGGCTGCCGACCGAGTTGTCGTCGGTGTAGGTGAAGTAGCGCTTGCCGAGGATGTCCGAGGTCAGGTGGCCTTCAAAGCCGTTGCGGCGATAGGAGAGCTCGTTCTTGTACAGGATCTCCGGGCTATCGACGACGATCTTGCCGCCTGTGGCAATGGTATTGCCGCCGGCCGTGTAGTCGGAGTCGTAGCTGGACTTGCTGAAGGTGATGGAGTTGAACAGGTTCCAGCCGTTGTTGATACGGATGTTGGCCGCGCCGTCCACACCGTTGGTCGTCACGCCGCCCACATTGGACAGCAGGGACGCATTACCGGCGATGGCCGCACCCTGTTGAATGGCAAGCAGGCGGTTGGAGAAGTTGCTGTGGAAGTAGCTCCCCTGTGCCTGCACCGTCTTGGCGGTGTAGCGGTAGCCGGCCTCCTCGGTCCAGGAGCTCTCGGGTTGCAGATTGCTCGTGAGCGCGTTGAACCCAGCCTGCGAGGTGCCCCAGGGCGAGGTGCCGAAGCCGTTGCCGCCGGCCTGGAACGCGCGCACGTTCTTGGCCACGTCGGCGAACACTTCGCTGGAGGTGTTCAGCTTCCAGTCCACGCCGAACTGCGGCAGGAAGGGTTTGCCGGACGTGAGCTTGCCCTGCGCATAGCTCGCCGCCGTAGAGGACGGTGAGAGGTTCAGGCCCTGGTTAAAGCCCGCCAGCTGGCCATCAATGGTGGTCTCCACCGCCTTGAAGCCGGCGGAGGCGCTGAGCTTGCTGGTGAAGTGATACGTGTCCTGGATATGCAACTGGTACACGTGTTCGGGGAAGGTGTAGGCCCACTGCGTCCAGAACGGGTTCGTGGGGAAGTCATAGAGCGAGTGGCCCGGTGAAGCCAGCGTGGTGCCGTAGAAGCGCCGCGCCAGGTCAAAGCTCTCCTTCTCATACCAGCCGCCACCCTCGAGCAGGTTCTTGCCGGTATCCCATGCCAGCGAGGTGACAAAGCCGCCACGGCTGATGCCGTACTCTGACGTGCGCAGCGAGATCGGCGATACGGGTGTGCCTGTCTGGTCGAAGCTGGGCAGGTACGGCGTGAACCACAGACCGCGACCGTCGTTGCGATGCCCGTAGCCAGTGAAGGCAAAGGTGAGGTGCGGCGTAAAGGCATACTTCAGGCTGGCATAGGTGAGGAAGTCCTTGCGCAGGCCGGATGCGCCGTAGTAACCGACGTCTTCGGGATCGTTGCTGAGATCGCCGAAACCCTTCGGCTGCAGAAGCGGAATGGCACCTGGAAAAGCCGTAGACAGTCCCGGAAACAACGGCACACCCGTCTTACCCTGCGCGTTATAGGCGTTGGCTGCCTGCAGCCCCACACCCCAGTTGCCGAAGTTGTCGACGTTGTAGCCGAGTGTATTCACCCAGACCTTGTTTAAATCCTGGTAGTCGACCTCGGCGCGGTTCGAGTAGTCGAGGTAGTAGGTGAACATGCCCTTGTTGCCGAGCGGCTGGGTCAGCTTGCCGTTGATCTGGTAGTAGTGCTGGTTGATGTCTCCCGCGCCCTTGAACTTGTCCGCCCGCTGGTACACGCCGGCGACATAGAACCTGGTGCCGGAGTGGCCCAGGCTGCCGGAGTCAAAGCGCCCAAAGGTGCGGTAGCCGGCGAAGCTGCCGAAGCTCTGCTGCAGATTGAAGCGGCGCTTGTCCCCCGGATCGGATGAGTAGAACTGTACCGTGGCGCCAAGATTGCTGTTCGAGGCCACTGCAAGCGATCCTGTGCCCTGCGAGACGACCACATGGCCCATGTCCTCATCGATAATGGCGCGGCTGATATGCAGGCCGTTCAGGTTGCCGTAGCTCATGTCCCCCAGCGGTACGTCGTCCAGGGTGAAGCCGAGCTGATTCTGGCTGAAGCCGCGCACGCTGATGCGCAGCGCCCACTCATACGCGCCGTAGGGGTCGGCCTTGGTGACCTCGACCGAGGGCAGGTGCGCGAGCGCGGCGATGGGGCTGGTGCCGGGCGCGGACTCCTGCAAGAGGTCATGGCCGACGGTCTGGACATCGCGGTCCTCGCCGGGCGCGGTGACCGTCACCGTCTCGTCGACGGAGATCTTCTTGGGGTTGGTGTCCTGGCCGGGCTGGTTCTGGCCGTTGCCGTTCTGCGGGTCCACGGGACCGGATCCCGCGGCGCTGCTGGACGAGCTTGCCGACGTTGGCGAGCTCTGCGCCGCCTGCGCCTGGGCCGATCTGTCGGAGTTGTCGGAGGCCTTCTGCGCTGCCGTCACCAACAAATTCCATTGCGGGTTGCTGCCGGGTGCGCCCGGCCCTGCCTGCGCCTGCGCGGACGCGGTGCTGCACACACCGACACCCGTGCACAAAAGTGCGATCCTGCTAAGCCTCATGGCTCTCTCCTTGTCTCTTGTTCTCTGGGGACAGAGGTAGCCTAGGACCGCTTCATTGAAGCCACGTTACCCGCGTGAGAACGCCTGATGAACGCGCGTGTTACTCAGTCGCCATGGACATTGCCCGGCGGCCAGCTTTCGTGAGCGAGGCAGTGGCTGTGCGCGGCTACAGCTTGTTAGCTTGGTTTGCTCCCCCGCGCAACTTTTGCGGGAAGGCCCGCGTCGTTAAGCGGTATGCCATCTTTCTGCCGTACCCTGTCGTCCCTAAGCCTGCTTGCGCTCGCAGTCCTGTTGTGTGGCGCAGGGTGTGGTGGATCGAGCCCAGCCGGCTCAGGAACCACGCCGACGGCGGCGTCGCTGTGGGTGGCGGCCTGGAGTGTATCGCCCCAGAACGCAGTCGCTTCTTCGGCGAATCCTGGCGGCAGTGAGCAGAGTTTTCGATTTCTGGTCCTGCCCTCGGTGGCGGGCTCGCAGGAGCGGGTGCATTTCTCGAACTACTTCGGCACCACTCCCATCACCATCGGCGCGGCACGATTGGCGGTGGCCGTGAGCGGCCTGGGGTCGGCGGTCGATCCCACGCATGATGCCGGCCTGACCTTCAGTGGCGCGTCCACGGTGACCCTGCAGCCCAAGCAGGAGATCGACTCCGATCCGGTCAAGATCACCTACACCTTCGGCCAGTGGCTCGCCGTCTCCATGTACGTGCAGGGGCAGTTTCCGGCCCTGACCCAGCACAACTCCCAAATTTCTAACAACTACGCCACAGCCTCCGGTGCGGGCAACGCCACCGGGGACGCCACCGGCGCCTCCTTCACGCAGACCAATCAGGAGTGGTTTCTGATGGCGCGCGTGGACGCGTATGGAACCTATGGGGGCACCGTCGCCTTCTTCGGCAGTTCCTCGGTGGACGGACACAATGCCAACTTCGGGAACACAAACTCCTACCCGACCCCGAACGTGGCGATCCCCAGCCAGATCGACGAGCGGCCGACCGACTGGCTTGCTAAATCCCTGAACACGGCTGGGTACAGCCTCGGCGTGGCGAATGCGGGCCTGCTCGGCAATCCGGCCGGGGAAGATGCCGGCACGGCTTCTGGCAGTTCTGTAGCCGGAGTGGATCGATTCAGCCATGACGTGCTGGCATTGCCCAACATTAAAGCGGTCGTCGTCTACACAGGAGGGATCGATCTCCGCAGTGATTGCGTGGCGGCGACTTCGGTGGAGGCCTCGCTCACGAATCTCGTTGCGCAGGCGCACGCTGCGGGCGTCCGTGTCATCCTGGGCACCCTTCCACCCTCGGAATACTGCCTGAGCTCAGGGCCGGTGCCCACGGCAGCGGACCCCTACAACGGCGACCTGAACCCTGGGCCGGAGAATAGCGGTTCCACGCAGCGGCGCGCGGTCAACACCTGGATCCGGGGCACGGGCGCGCAACTTCCCGGGGTGGTGGCCATCGCGGACTTCGACGCGGTGCTCGCCTACCCGGCGCATCCCGACTTCTTCATGCCGCAGCTCTACAGCAACGACAACTTCCATCCGAATGGACCAGGGTACGGCGTCCAGAACAGCGCGATTGGGCTGTCCAGCTTGCTTGGGCCATAAAGAGCGAGTGGGTCGCTGGATCCAAGGCGACGGCGCTGCTACGGGTAAAGCCGGTTCAGCGTCCGCGCGAAGGGAATCGTCTCGCGCACGTGGTCCAGGCCGCAGATCCAGGCCACACAGCGTTCTATGCCCATCCCAAAGCCCGAGTGCGGGACGGAGCCGTACTTGCGCAGGTCGAGGTACCACTGGAAGGCCGCCAGCGGCAGGTTGTGGGCCTCGATGCGGGACTTGAGGAGGTCGTAGTCGTCCACCCGCTGGGAGCCGCCGATGATCTCGCCGTAGCCCTCGGGGGCCAGCACGTCGACACAGAGGGCCTTGGTGGCGTCGCTGGGATCGGGCTGCATGTAAAAGGCCTTCACCGCGGCCGGGTAGCGGTGCACCATCACGGGCTTGTCGAACTGGTTGGCGATGTAGGTCTCATCCGGGGAGCCGAAGTCGTCGCCGTAGGTGTGCGGATGCTCGATCTGCCCGGCCTTGAAGGCGTCCTCGAGCATGGCGTGGGCCTCCTCATAGGTGAGGCGGGGAAAGGCGCCACCCGTTTTGGCGTGATGGGCGGGGGCAGATACAGGGGTCTCTCCGCTGCGGGCTGCGCCCTCCGGTTGAGAGGCCGCATGGGAGGAGGGTGCAAGAACGGCCTCAAGTTTCGCGAGGTCTCTGCCGATCACTACGAGGTCGGCACGGTGTTGTTCCAGTACGCGTTTGACGATGTGGATGAGGAAGCTTTCGGCGAGGTTCATCAGGCCGTCCAGGTCGAGGTAGGCGACCTCGGGCTCAATCATCCAGAACTCGGTGAGGTGACGGCGCGTCTTGGATTTTTCCGCACGAAAGGTGGGGCCAAAGCTGTACACCTTACCCAGCGCCAGCGCGGTGGCTTCGATGTAGAGCTGACCGCTCTGGGTGAGATAGGCCATTTCGTCCTCGAAATACTTCATCTCGAAGAGCTCGGAGGTACCTTCGCAGGCATTGGGCGTGAGAATGGGCGGATCGGTACGGGTAAAGCCGTGCGTATCTAAGTACTCCGCCGCCGCGCGCATGATGGCGGCGCGAACCCGCAGAATCGCCGACTGACGCGGCGTGCGCAGCCAGAGGTGGCGGTGCTCCATAAGGAAGTCGACGCCATGCTCTTTGCGGGTGATGGGGTAGGGTGTGTCCTCGGAGATACGCTGGGTGACCGATACGCCCGTCACGTCGAGCTCGACGCCAGAGGGCGAGCGCGGGTCCTCACGAACCGAGCCGGTGACGATCAGGGAGCTCTCGAGTGTGAGGCCCTTGAGCGTGGCGAAGGTCTCTTCCGAAACCTGGGCCTTGGGGACAATGCCCTGCACCGTGCCGGAGCCGTCGCGAAAGGTGGGAAAGAGCAGTTTGCCGGAGCTGCGCAGGTTGTACAGCCAGCCGCGCAG
>CAXTGE010000002.1:0-4795 GCA_964243645.1 uncultured Acidobacteriaceae bacterium
CAAGACCCACGGCACACCAGCCACACCGTGTCGCGAGCGCTGTCCCGCTTCACCCGGTCCAGCGTGAAGTACTTCCGCACCTCATAACGCGGGTCTCCGGCCAGGCGCGCCGCCAGTGGATTGCCGATCTCCGGCTTGGGATCGTTCGGCCCCGGATCGATCGGTCCGTTGTGGATCACCAGAAAGCGGTCCTGCTCGCGCAGAAACGACGCGGCGTAGGCGATGTGTCCGGCGTAATAGCCGGCGCGCTTCCAGTTCTCCATCAGGTGAAACTGCGTCACCTCCACCCGCGGCGCGTCGGCGCTCAGGGCGTACGGCCAGTCCAGCAGAAACGTGTACTGCACGCCGGAGTCGGGCTGGCGACCGATCAGATCGGCAAAGGTAAAGGCGTCCTCGACCACGACAGGCAGGTCATGCGGCAGATGCGCCGTGAGCTGGTTGGTAAAATCGACCGCCTCCGGGGTGTCCTGCGCCACATGGTGAAAGACCCACACAAAGGTGAAGGTGGCAAAGAGGAGCGCACCACATGCCAAGCCAACACCGGTGAGCCCAGGCCGGCGACGTCTTATCGTCGCCACCTGCGGGGACGCGCCAACAATCATCGCGAGTTCGGCTGTCACGTAGGCCAGCCCCAGCGTGACCGGCTGCAGGTAGCGATCGGTGAACAGCCAGGTACCGGTGGCACCCAGGGACAGGAAACCTACCGGAACGAGCAGCAGGCACAGGGTGACGACGTACACGGCGCGCCTCTGCGCGAAGCTCGCCCCCAGTGCCTGGCGGAAGCCGGCGGGGCTACGCAGCAGGGCGAGCGTGGCCAGGACGCCCAGCCCCAGCAGCACCAGCCGAATCTCATTGCTGAACCCGGACCAGGCGCCGATCAGCTCAACGGGCGTAGGGGCCTTCGTCCAGAAGTGCGGCTTGCCCACGCGACCTGCCGCCAGGATCGACGTCCTCTCCGGCAGCAGCAGCAGCCAGGAGGCAGCCACCGTCGCGTACAGACGCATCCGGCGACGGCCCCGCATGCGGTCGAGCACGACCGCGCCGCCCAGCAGGAAAAAGCTGAACACCACGCCCAGCACATGGCTGGTGGTCAGCAGCCCGTGAACGAAAAAAGCCGCAACGTACAGCCGTATCGGCGTGGGGTCCAAAGCCTCGTCCAGCACGGGTGCCAGCCACAGGGCAAAGGCAATGCTCATCACCAGCAGCCCGTAGAAGCGCCCTTCGAGGAAGTGCATCGTCAGCGGCGGGCTGAAGAAGACGGTATTCACCGTGGCAAAGGCGACAATCCATATTGGATAGAACCTCCGCAGGCCGGCCCACAGAGCGACAAAGGCCACGCCGAAGCATGTGGAGCTGAACAGCCGAAAGGCCAGCGCGGAGTCCCCGAACATCCGGAACCACGCCCTGCCCAGCAGATAGAAGGAGAAGCCGCCACCGTCCGCGCCCAGGTTCCATGCCCGGATCATGTGGTGCCAGGAGGGGTCGCGGAGCAGCAACCACCCCAGCATCTCGTCCTCCCAGAAGATGCGCTCACGGGAGTTGACGATGGTGATGGCGAGAACCAGCAGGAAGCCCGCCAGCATACCGAGGGTGTCCCACGCAGAGAGCGGTGCCGGAGCAGGGAACGCCGCGCTTCGGCCAGTTTGCGAGGTGGAGAGGGGAGTGGGTGCAGGGCTCTGCGGAGCGGGCGCGAAGAGCATGGGTCCCTTTTATCATTCGGCCTTGCCCGCCGACGGTGTTCGCCGAGGTCGCTCTCCTGGGCGCGGCTCCGAAGGGCTGCACGCCCCGAAGACGGCGAAACGACCTGATACCATCAGAGCGTACCACCCCGGTGCGCTCCGACCTCTGCCTCCGAGCGCCGTACCCTCTGCGAGCGTCAGGGGCCCCAAGATTTCAGCGCCATTTTCAGCGCAGCGGAGTAGTGATCTCATGTCCATCGACCTCCTGTGGCTGCCCGAGCTGCCGAACTGGTCCGGTCTCCTGGACGAGGCCCGGGCGCAGCCGTTTCCCGCCGCGCTCGCGACTTTTGGGAAACTCGCAAACAGCCGCATGGACTTCATCCGCGCGGGTAAATTGGACAGGGCCGTGCAGAAGTGCACTTCGGGCCCCCAAAACGCGTTTGGGACGGCCTTCCCGGTCATCAAATTTGCGCTTCTAGGCTCCTCAACACTGAGTCACCTGCTTCCCGGGATCCGTCTCGGCGCCTTGCGGCGCGGCTTTCTGCTGGACATCTACGTGGGCCCTTACGGGCTCTATCGGCAGGAGCTCGCCGATCCAAACTCCGGCCTCTACGCCTTCCACCCTGACGTCGTGTGCTTTGCCTTCGACGCGGGGCACCTGGCCGGCGGCGACATGGCCAGCGCCGAAGCGGCGATGGCTAACTTGCTGCATTGCTGGCACTTAGCCAAGGGGAGCCTGGGCTGCAGAGCGGTGCTGCAGCAGACTCTTTTGCCGCGCTTTCCATCGCTTCTGGGCAACAATGAGGACCGGCTTGCAAGCTCGCCTGCCGCGATCGTGGCGGGGATCAATCACGGCATCCGCGCCGTGGCGGCCGACGAGGGCGTGACCCTGCTCAGCGTGGACACTTGGGCGGCCGAGGACGGTCTGGCGAACTGGTTCGACGCCTCGCTCTGGTACCAGGCCAAGCAGGAGATCCACCCGCGCGCGTCGGTCCTCTATGGCGATCAGGTCGGGCGGCTGGTGGCCGCGTTGTGGGGCCGCAGCGCGAAGTGTCTCGTTCTGGATCTCGACAACACCCTGTGGGGCGGCGTAATTGGCGATGACGGCCTGGACGGCATCGTGCTCGGGCAGGGCAGCCCGGCGGGCGAGGCCTACGTGGCTTTTGGGCGTTACGCCAAGCAACTAAGCGAGCGCGGTGTGCTCCTCGCCGTGTGCTCCAAGAACGATGAAGCCAATGCCCTGGAGCCCTTTGAGAAGCATCCGGAGATGGTGCTGCGACGCAAGGATATCGCCTGCTTCGTGGCGAACTGGACCGACAAGGCGACCAATCTTCGCTCCATCGCCCAACAGCTGAACATCGGTCTGGATTCCCTGGTCTTTGTCGACGACAATCCCGCGGAGCGCCGCCTTGTGCGCGCCGAACTGCCCATGGTGGCCGTACCGGAGCTGCCCGAAGATCCTGCAGACTACCCGCGCGCCGTGGCAGACGCCGGTTATTTCGAGGCCGTTGACTTAACGGCGGAAGACCGCGAGCGCACCGTTCTGTACCGTGCCAACGCGCAGCGCGAGGCAGCCAAGGCGGCGTCGACCGACATCGGCGCGTTCCTCGATGGATTGGGGATGGAGCTTTATGCGAATAGCTTCGATAACGCCGGTCTGAAGCGCATCGCGCAGCTGATGAACAAGACCAACCAGTTCAACCTGACCACGAGGCGCTACACCGAAGCGGACGTGCTCGGCATAATGGGGAACACGGACGCGGTAACCATGCAGCTGCGCCTGACCGATGTTCACGGGGATAATGGGGTGATCGGGCTCGTCGTGGGCTATCGCAAAGGCCGAACGTTGGAGATCGATACATGGCTGATGAGCTGCCGCGTGCTGGGACGTGGGGTGGAAGCGGCGACGCTGAACCTGCTTGCCGAGCGCGCCGGGGAGCTGGGCTGTACGCGTCTGCTTGGCGAGTACAGACCCACCGCAAAGAACGGCATGGTCCGCGAACATTACAGGCAGCTCGGCTTCGACTTGCTCGAAAGCAGTGAGAGCGGTGCTGCAAGCGGCGTCACACGCTGGGAGCTGCCGCTTGCGGGCTACAGGCCGCGGCCCACGCACATGAAGATACTGAAGGGAGAAGCATGGATACAGCCAGCATCTATCGCCAGCTGACAGAGATCTTTCGCGACGTCTTCGACGATGACAGCCTCGTGCTGACACCGGAGACCACGGCCGCCGATATTCACGATTGGGACTCCGCCAACCACGTCAATCTGATCGTGGCTATCGAGATGCGGATGAAGATCAAGTTCAAGACCATCCAAGTGGAGTCGTTGCACAACGTCGGTCACCTGGTCGGCCTTGTTGAACAAAAGCTCAACGCCAAGGCGGCAAGCGCGCAGCCGGCCTAAGCCGGCATCGTTGTAGAACCTTTTCAGGGAGCTGAAGAAGCGCAACTCGCGCGCCGTATGCTGTTCAATTCGTACATTTTTCTGTTTGCATTCCTGCCGCTCTCGCTGCTGGGCTATCAACTTGCTGCGCGCTTCCACCGGCGCGCCGTTGTGCTCTGGCTGGCCTTCATCTCGCTTGCATTTTATGCATACTGGCGACCGGCGTTTCTGATTCTGCTGTGTGCGTCGATCCTGTTCAACTACGTGGCCGGGGCGCTGATCAGTCGCCGTATCGCAAACAACATCGACACGCAGATCATCCTCATCTTCGCGATCGCAATCAACCTCGGCGCGCTGTGCTACTTCAAGTACCTGTTTCCACTGTTGAACTTTCTCGCGGGCCGGACGCACTCCCTGCATCACTGGGGTGACGTGGTGCTGCCGCTCGGCATCTCGTTCTTCACCTTCACGCAGATCGCCTATCTGGTCGACCTGCAGCAGGGCGGCGCGGTGCAGCAGGACCTCGGCAGTTACACGCTGTTTGCCACGTTCTTCCCGCACCTGATCGCCGGGCCGATTCTGCATCACAGCGAGATCATGCCGCAGTTTCAAGCCGATCGCGACTACCGGTTGCGGCTGGACGACGTTTGCGTCGGCTTCACCTGGTTCGTCATGGGATTGTGCAAGAAGGTGCTGCTGGCCGATCGCTTTGCCCCGGGTGCGGACTCGGC
>CAXTGE010000002.1:4895-6869 GCA_964243645.1 uncultured Acidobacteriaceae bacterium
GCGCTATGGGTCAGCCGGCAACGCGCGCAGCGTGGCATGAAGATCTCGCGCAAGGCCATGGCCACGCCCTCCGGCTTCGCCATGATGATCGGCCTGCCCACGCTGGTTTCGCTGTTCCTTGCAGGCGTGTGGCATGGCGCGGGCATGCAGTTCATTCTGTTCGGCCTGCTGCATGCGCTGTACCTCACCCTCAACCATGCCTTTCGGGTCTTCCGCACGGGTAAACCAAGGCCGGAGAGGTCGCGTGTAACGGCCGCGGCAACGCGCGCGGGCAGCGTGCTGCTCACCTATGCTGCCGTGTTGTTGGCGCAGATTTTCTTTCGCGCGGCCTCGGTCTCCGCGGCGCTCGCCATGCTCGGTGGCCTGTTTGGTCTGCACAGGGGCTCCGCGGTGAGCCTCGATACACGCGCCGTCAATCCGCTTACCGGGGCCTTTCTGCCCATCGCGTTGGCCTTCTTTATCGTGTGGGCGATGCCGAACACGCAACAGATTCTGGCGCGTTTCAAGCCCGCCCTCGAGCTTGCGCCTTCCGACCGCGAGCCGGGTCGCCTTCACTGGCTCTGGCTGCCTACGCCGGCCTGGGGCCTGGTGTTGGGCGCGATATTTCTTGCGGTGCTCATCAAGATGGAAAACCCCACCACGTTCCTCTACTTCCAGTTCTAAGGAGCACACCCGCGCACGGGCGACCTACAAGCCGACCACCCCATCGCTCAACCACCCATGGCCAGCACGCAACAACTCGCAGAACAGAAGACCGATCTCCCGGCCATCAGTACCCGCAGGTATCTGCGCTACCTGCTTTGGGCCACGCTGCTTCCCCTGCTGGCGTGGGTGGCGGCGTTTCCACTGGTGTGTTCGCGCTCGTATGAGCAGTGGGGCGAGACCGAGTGGGGGCCTGTCCTTGAGTTTCCCTACCAACCCGGCACACCCAATGCCGACGTCGTGGTTTTTGGGGATTCCAGCGCGTTTCTGGGCATCGATCCACGACTGGTGAACGCGCAACTTGGCATTCGTTCCGTGGTGCTGCCGAGCACGGTCGGCAGCCTGCCCGTCATCGGGGACGCACCGCTGCGCAACTACCTCGCGCACCATAGGAAGCCCCGTCTGATCGTGCTGTACTTCTCCGCATGGAACCTGGACTTCAGTCACGCGGCGCCAGGGCGTCACTTTGAAGGCGAAGAGATGATGCTGCGCCATGGCAGCGCCGGCGAGATCGCACGCTATGAGCTGCTGCACCCCCTTGAGCTGATCGCGTTTCCGATCCGCATGTACAGTACCTTCGGTTCCAAGATGATCGTGGGCATGTTGCACGGTACGAGTCGTGCACGGGACGCGGAGGCGGCCCTGGGGCATGCACCGTTCACCGAGCCCTACGGTCCGCTGGAGAACCTGTGCCGCCTTCCTTCGAGCTACCTAAAGCAGGACAGCACGAAGACGGTGGAGGCCTTACGCGAGCAGTACGAGGCCTCCGGCTTTAAGGTTATGGTCTACATGGCCCCCATTCCGCACTGCACCAACACTGGCGATCTCCGCATGCAGGCCTTTGCGCGTCTGGGTGCGGAGCCACCGGCGCTGCTGCCCACAACGGACTTCGCAGGCGACCTGTACTACGCTCACATCCGCCCTGACTTCGTACCGCTCGCCTCAAAGGTCTTTGCCGGCGCCCTGCGGAACTATCTGCAGGAAAAAATTCCCGATCTGCTTTCCCACGCCTCCCCGAAGCCGGATACCTCAGCTTCCTCCGTTACGAAGTAGCCCACTGGCCGCAAGCAGATCACGCGCGACCCGCACCTCTTCCGCGCTCACCGTATGCGGCCTGCCCGGGTAGCGGCGCAGGGTACCCTGGCCCCCGATCCCCTGGAGCAGTGCACCCGACTGCTCCACGCGTGCCCATGGCACATGCGGGTCAGGATCGCCGGAGCTGAGCAAGAAGGGCGTGCCCGCCAGGTCGCCGCTCAGCGCCAGCGGTTCCTC
>CAXTGE010000002.1:6969-12004 GCA_964243645.1 uncultured Acidobacteriaceae bacterium
GCGCCCTCGCTCTGGGCAAGGGGTGTACCGGCGAGCACCAGGGGTCGCGTGCCGTGTGGGTCCGGGTTCACTGTCCCTCCTTATTCGCGTTTGCCGTGCCGAGGCTCGCCTTCTGCAGGGTGATCGGCTGAATGCGGGCCTCGATGAGGCCCCGCTGCGGCTCGAACCACTCCGGTATACGCAGTGCCTCGCCCAGCGACTCGGCGGGTTCATCGATCAGGAAGCCCGGTGCGTCGGTAGCGATCTCGAACAGAACACCTCCCGGCTCGCGGAAATAGATGGAGTGGAAGTAGGTCCTATCCTGCACCGGCGTGACCTCCACGGTGAGGCCGAGCTCCCGTTGCCAATCCAGCTGGGCCGCATCATCGCTGGCGCGGAAGGCGATGTGGTGCACCGTGCCCGCCCCCATGCGCCCGGGTTGCGCGGTTGGGTCCACCACGACATCGAGAAAGCGTCCCAGGGCCTCACCCTCCGTCGCGTACCGTGAACGATCTCCCTCCTGGCCGTGCTTGCGATAGCCCATGGTCGCCAGCAGGGCCTGGGTGGGCGCGAGACGCCGCTCCAGCAGCGTGGTCCCGAAGAAGCCCCCGACTGCATGCCCCGCAGGCACATCGCTGTAGCGGGGCGCCGCGGTCGGTCGCGCTTCGGCGTGCTCCACCAGCTCCAGCACCATGCCATCCGGATCAGGGAAGCGGAGATGCGTGCTGCCGAAGTGCAGGCTCTCCTCCACGGCTAGACCCATACCCTTCAGGCGGTCGCGCCAGTACGCCATCGAGCCCACCGGAATCGAAAAGGCCGTGGCTACCGTCTCTCCAGCCCCGACGCGACCCTTTGTCGCGCCAGGCCATGGAAAGAAGGTGAGAATGGTGCCGGGCGTGCCCGTGTCATCGCCGAAATAGAAGTGATAGGTCCCCGGATCGTCGAAGTTGACGGTCCGCTTGACGAAGCGTAGACCCAGCACCTGCGTGTAGAAATCCAGGTTGCGTTGGGGGTCCGAAGCGATGGCCGTGACGTGGTGGAGACCAACAATGGGCGTTTTCATGGACGTGCTCCTTTGGAGGTGTTGCAAGGTGAGGGAAGGGACAAAGAAGCATCTCTGCACGCCGCTATAGGTCGGGCATCCGTGTGCGGACAACGGAAGACGGTGCTACGGCGATGTTTTCCTGTCCATGGTCTTCAGCTGTTTCTCCAATTTGCGCAGGCTGGCAAAGGTGACAGCACGCTCCTCGGCCGATAGAACGTTCATCCATCGTTTCAACTGGTTGCTGTGCTGCTCGTAAGCGATGCGAATCACGGCGGTGCCCTCCTTTGTGAGCTCCAGCACGCGTGCTCGGCGGTCCTGCCTGCTCAGGGTCCGCACAATCAGACCTTTTGCTTCCAGTCGATCGACGGCAGCTGTCATGGAACCAGTCGCCAGCAAGGCAGCCGCCTGAATCTCCGTGATGGTCATGGGACCCTTGTGCAGAAGCGCTTCCAGCAGCATGAAGTCGGTCAGGCTCAACCCTGCATTCTCGAAGCTCTTCTCAATCGACGAGCTCATGGCGCGATAGCTATGCGCAAGCGCTATCCATACCTGCGCCGGCGTGGGCTGCCGCCGGAGTCCCGGAGAGACTGCTCCTTCGCCTGGGCCTGTTCTTGCCGAGCTGCGTTTCTTTTCCTGTGACATAAGCACACAGAAGATAGACACATATCCTTACCAAAGGATTCTTTTTACAAGCACACTTCTTGAATTGGGCTATTTGTCATTCTGAGACTCGGCGTCGTCGACCCAATCGAAAGACCGCGTGACGGCCTTCTTCCACTGCCGGTACAGCCGTTCGCGGGTGGCCTCGGCCATCTGTGGCTCCCAGACGTGATCAATTGCGGCGTGCGAGGCCAGTTCGCCGAGACCCGCGTAGACACCGCACGCCAGGCCGGCCGCGTAGGCCACGCCCAGCGCGGTGGTCTCGCGCATTACGGGCCGAATGACGGGTCGATTCAGCAGATCGGCCTGAAACTGCATCAGCAGATCGTTGGCCACCATGCCGCCATCGGTACGGAGTTGCTCGAGCACGATGCCGGAGTCGGCCTCCATGGCCTCCACGACCTCGCGTGTCTGGAACGCCGTGGCCTCCAGCACGGCACGGGCAATGTGGCCACGATTTGCATAGCGGGTGAGGCCAACGATGACGCCGCGCGCGGAGTCCTTCCAGTACGGCGCATATAGACCGGAGAACGCGGGCACGCAGTAGACCCCGCCGTTGTCTGCCACGGTGCGCGCCAACGTTTCGATCTCTCCACTGTTCGTGATGAGACCCAGGTTGTCGCGCACCCACTGCACCAGTGCCCCGGTGATGGCGATCGAGCCTTCCAGGGCATAGACCGTGGGCTGCGTGCCGAAGCGATAGGCCACCGTGGTCAGCAGACCATGCTGTGACGTTACCCTGCGCACGCCTGTGTTCATCAGCAGAAAGCAGCCTGTGCCGTAGGTATTTTTTAGTTGTCCCGGGGAAAAGCAGGTCTGCCCGACGAGCGCCGCGTGCTGATCGCCCAGCATGCCCGTCACCGGTGTGCCGGCGAGGCTGGTTGTTTTGATCTCGCCGAAGAGGTGGCTGCTGGAGCAGATCGCGGGCAGCATGCAGCGGGGAATACGGAAGCTGGCGAGCATCGCCTCATCCCAGTCCAGCGTGTCCAGATTCATCAACTGTGTGCGACTCGCGTTGGTGACGTCTGTTTTGTGCAGGCCGGAGGATACGCCGCCGGTCAGGTTCCAGAGCAGGTAGGTATCCAGGTTGCCGAAGAGCAGATGGCCTCGCTCGGCATCGGCCCTCGCGCCGGGTACATGATCCAGGATCCACCGGATCTTGAGCCCGCTGAAGTAGGTGGCAAGCGGCAGGCCGGTGCGTGCGCGGAAGCGGTCCTGCCCGTCCCTTGCCGGTACAGCCCCCTCGCCTTCGAGCGTGAACCTCGTGACAAGCTCACGGGTTCGCGTGTCCTGCCAGACAAGGGCGTTACAGACGGGCTCGCCGGTGCGGCGGTCCCATATCACCGTGGTCTCACGCTGGTTCGCGATGCCGAGGCACTCGATCTGTGCCGGCCGGACTGCCCCCGTCGCAAAGACCTGCTCGATGACTTCGACGGTGCGTTGCCAGATCTCCCGCGGCCGGTGTTCTACCCAGCCGGGATGTGGGTAGATCTGCTCGTGTTCCCTTTGTGCCGAGGCGACCCTCTTCCCGTCTCGGTCAAAGACAAGGAAGCGTGTGCTGGTTGTGCCCTGGTCGAGTGCGCCGATCAGCTTCACCGCAGTCCCTCAACATCGTCCCGCCGTCGAAGGCCAGAAAGCCCATGGAGAGCTGATTCCAGGTCTGTGTGAAAGGGCGAGCATGCACCCCTTCATGCAGATTTCGACAGCGGCAAAGAGATACGAAAGATGGTTCCGGCACGGCCTTCCCGCCTCGATGTACGAAATCGCAGACTGCCACGGTGCTTGTTGACGATGCGCTTGGAGAGCCAGAGTCCAAGGCCGGTGCCGGAGGCTTTGCTGGTCACATAGGGTTCAAACAGACGGTCGGCATAGTGTTGGGGAATACCGGGACCGTTATCGCACACGGTGATGGTGGCGTAGGCGCGGTGCGCCTTGATCTTGACCCATATCCGACCCTGTCCCGGCGGCAAGGCATCCACCGCATTCAGAATGAGATTTGACAACACCTGGAGGATTTCGCTGCCGTGCACCCTTGCCATGGCCGGGGTATGAAAGCGGCGTTCCACGGAGACACCGTGGCGAAGAAGTTTGTCGGCATGGAGCTTCAGGGCGGAGACCGCAATCTCAACCAGATCGAAGTCACGCGCCATGGCTTTCTCTCTATGGAACGTGAGCGCCTGACTTGTCACGCGTGACAACGTCGCAAGTTGCTCTTCTATAGTCTTCATGTTTTCGAAGACCTGATCCGGTTCATCCTTTTGCAGCTGCGTTAGATAGACGAGATTTGTGATCGCTTCAAGGGGGTTGTTCACCTCGTGCATCACGGCACTTGAGTACTGGCTGGCCAGCCCGAGGCGCTCGCAGCGTTCCAGGGCCTGCTCCGCCTGGGTGAGTCTTTGCCGAAGCGCGTCGGCGGTCATGTCTTCCATCAAAAGCCTCACAGCGTCGATCAAACTGGATGGAAGGGATCCAGCTCTTGCCAACACATCATGCCAAGGTAGATGTGACAAACGGGAGAGAAAGTTTTACCGATCCGGCAAAATGCTTCCAGACCCGGCGCACAAAGGGCACCGGCATGCGGGGCCGATGTCCCTGAATAGGCTCTCGATTGGCTTCCGGATTGATTTATTAGCCTATCGCTGACGGGTACCGCCAACACCTCCGCCGATTGCTGTGAGCGGTTCGCGGCTTCCGGGATCCCTTTGTCGCGGCACCTCCGGCCGGGTCACGGGTCGACGTTAGGCTCGCCCCAGGGCAATCACGAGGCCGCCAGCAACGATCAACGAGCCACCCAGCATCAGCGCGAGGGAGGGGGCTTCTTTGAAGAAGAGCCACGCGACCAGTTGGGCGATCAGGAAAAAGAAGACGACATATAGGCCAAGCAGTCTGCCGAAGCTCCAGGGCGGCGCATTCACGGTCCACCCATAAAGGAAGAGGACGAGTGCGGCACAGCTGAACAGACCCAGTCGACCACCCCACCCCGTGGCATGAAGCCCGGACCGCATGAGGGCGTCGCCGCCTGCCTCAAGAGAGGCGGCGAGGACGAGGATCGCGAGGGTCACGCCACGGCTCATCGTTGCCTTCCTCTACGCTACGGCAGCGTGTGACGACCTATTGAGACAACAGGTGAAGGATGAGCATGCACAGGGCCGCGATGGCAAAACAGACCACGGCGAGCCATAGAGAGGGCGTTGATTGGTCATTGAGCGACGTGTTCTGGTGAGCGTTCTCGGCACCACTTCCCTTGATCTCGAGATTCCCGTTCTTTGAAACCGTGTTCCCCAATACATCTCCCATGTGCGTCACTTGAGCCCCCGGGTCGCAGGCCCGGCTACGTATGTGAGCCGGTTC
>CAXTGE010000002.1:12104-30085 GCA_964243645.1 uncultured Acidobacteriaceae bacterium
ATTTCCACTCACTGTTGGCCTGGAATCGTTCGGGCCGAACGGCAGTGAGCCCGTGAGGGCGGAAAAGTGGTTGTATGAACGAACCTGAAAGTTATTTTGCCATTCCGACGCACCGGCTTCGAGACGTGGGTCAGACAGTCCACGAGTACGATGAGCACTTCTGGCGCAACGGGCATTCTCCCCAAATCATGGTTTTTGACGACTCCACGCCGTCAAATGTGGACAAGTACTTCTCACCGCTCGGCGAACTGAAGACGCGCTCCGACCTGTTCTATATCGGCCCGCAGCAGAAGGAAGAGTTTCTCACCTACATCAACTCGCGCCTGCGAAACAAACGGCTGGAACCGCTGGTGAGGAATCTGTTTCGGCCCAGCTATGGCGGGAATCGTAACTACACGCTGATGTACTCCCTGGGTGGGCTCATGGTCAGTTCCGACGACGACATGCGGCCGTACTCGCTCATGGAGGCCAGCCCTGAATCGCTCGAAGACGACGAGATCAGCCGGGGACGCCTGCACCGCGTCGGACAGAACGGATACACGCGCAAGTCGTTCGATATCATGTCTGCTTTTCTCGACGTCCTGGGCAAGCCCGTCTCCGAGGTCCCCGAGAATTACGAAAAGGGAGACCTGCTCATCGATACGGCGATGGATCTGGAGACCAACGCCACCAAGGGGCTTGCGGAAGAGAATGCGATGATGCTGAAGCGCGGCGCGATGCGCGAAGACTCTATCGTGAAGATTGCGCAGACCTTCCGCTCCGGCACCAACGATATCGACGCGATCGATTACGTGGATATGTTTCTCGGCAATGAGCAGCAGCTCAATCCGGATGACCTGAATGACCTCTACGTGCTTGTGAACTTCCGTCCCGTGCTCACGAATAAGAACTGGCGCATGGACTGCGGCGTGGCGGGCTACGACAACAGCTTCGGCCTGCCGCCCTTCTTTCCAACGCGGCTTCGTTTCGAGGACTACATCTATCGCATCTGGATTCAGCAGGAAGGGATCGTGGCGGCCCACGTGGATGCGGCACAGCACCACACGAAGAGCAATTACATGCGCAACCCGCCTGCCTCGGAGGTCCTGAACGAGGAGGTTGCGAACCTCCTCAAGCGCAAGATCAAGGACTCAGTCACGCATATCGATGAACTCGGCGTGAGCTTTGACTATCGAGGAGAGATCACCGCGTACGATGCGGAGGAGATCCTTACCAAGATCACGACATTGCACCGGAGAGCTGTTGAGGCTGCCCGGGTTGCGTCCAGCGAAGAACGGGCGGAGTCGCTGCGTCTCTTCGCCACCAATCTCGACAAAGCCTTTTACGGCTTTGAGCCGGACTTCTTTCAGCACAACCTGGTAAGGATCGTCGATGATGCCGTCGGTGTCATCCGAGCTTCGCTGGAGCTCTGGCCTACGCTGGTGGAAATCTGTTACTTCCAGAAGACACGGCACGGTCTTCCCATGTTGCGCCTGCAGTAGGCCGGGCCGATGTCCCCGTCCAGTTTGACGCACTGGATGGGGATGAGGCAGGGCCGTGTGGCTTCTGATGTAAACGATGCGCCTGCAGAAACTGCCTTGCAAGGGCGCGTCAGAGAGTTCTTTGGAAAAATACCGGACAGGCCCGATAACCCTAGCGCGAGGAATCAGCCCGGAGGCGGCGAAGC
The DNA here is from genome assembly GCA_964243645.1 of uncultured Acidobacteriaceae bacterium. Lineage (GTDB taxonomy): Bacteria > Acidobacteriota > Terriglobia > Terriglobales > Acidobacteriaceae > Granulicella. Next base: position 13,771 of record CAXTGE010000002.1, read on the forward strand.
ATCTCCAAAGCTTTTGGATCGTGGACACGCTGCATGTGCTTCACGAGGGATATCTCATCAGCCTGCATCGCTGATTGAACCTCATACATGCGGGAGCTATCGTCCGAGGTGGGGTTGCTCAGTGGTGTGGTGAACCGATCGGCGTCTTCATGGATGGGCATCGCAAATCTCCGAAGATGATTGTGAAACTGGCCGAATGAGGAAGGCATGAGGATGGGTTACGAACGGGGGTAGACCGGCGGCAAAGGTCATCTGGCGTCCGACTCGAACAATGAACAATCTTCAACGAAAAAAGGTAGGCGAGACTCGACGTCTCGCATACCCTTGGTTCTCCCTCGTTAGAAGTCATAGCGCAAGGCGAACTGCCCTGTGCGGTTGCCTGCCCCCTCGGCGGTGGTGCTGGCGGTCAGCGCGCCAAAGCCGCTGGTTAGAAGCTGGGTGGATGGCGGAGCGAAGTTGGTGTGATTGAGAACGTTGGTGAAGGTGCTTTCCAGCCGGAGGTGAGAGCTCTCGGTGATGCGGAAGTTCTTGGCAACACCCAGCGCCACGGTCTTCGTTCCCGGACCTTCCAGGATGCCGACCCCCGCGTTGCCGAACCGTCCCGCACCGGCCGATGTAGCCCCGAACGCCGCGGCGTTGAAGTAGGCCGACCGTGAGCGCCCCTGGGTGAAATTGTTCGACAGCTGGTCGGGCCGTGCATACGCGCCGCGGTTCTGCAGGTTGGTGTTGGACTGATCGAGCGCCTGGCTAATGCTGGGCGTCTGCCAGGGGCCACTCTCCAGCAGCGTGACGGTGTTCAGGTCCCAGCCCCCGAGGAAGGCATCCACCAAGCGATTGTTGTTCAGATACTTGCGATTGGCGCCGAAGGGCAGCTGCGCGACGCCCGTGAGCAGGAAACGATGGTGGCGCGTACCCTCGACGTTGCCATAGTCGCTGCGGGTATCGAAGCGGTTGGCGATAGGCGTGCCGTAGTTCACCTCACCGGCAAAGGCGCTGGGTGTATCGCCCTGGTTATCGGCGAGGTTTTTGGCCAGGGTGTAGTTGGCGTCGTAATAGAGGCCGTGCGCCATCCGATGCGTGGCCTCGATCTCCAGCGCATCGTAGTTCGCTTTGCCGTGGTTGAAGGTGCTCCAGAGCTCGAACCAGTTCTGGTAGGCGGCACGGCTGTCGACGTAGGCACCGCTGCCGAAGTTGACGCCTGCCGTGCCTGCCGCGGCACTGTTGTAGGCCGTCGTGCTTGCCGGAATCTGATTCAGATCCTCGGTGATGCTGAGACGATAGGTGTGCATACCCACGAAGCTGACGCGCAACGAGTTGTTGGCGGTGAGCTCACGCTCTACAGTGAGGCTGTACTGATTGGCCTGCGGATCCCGATAGTGGGGATCGACGCCCTGGTCCAGCGTGCCACCGCCGAACTGCACGCAGCCTGCCGCATTTGGGTTCGCAGCGCATTGCGCGCTGACCGGCGGCGCCGTGTTGGGAAACTGGATGAGCGGCTGACCCGCTGCGGTCATGCTGTTCGTGTAGGTATGGAGTGCCGAGGTAGGATTGCCGCTGTTATTGAAGGAGAGCGGACCCAGGTTGGTGATGGTGTACACGCCGAAACCGCCGCGGAGCACGGTCTTGCCGTCGCTGAACGGACGATAGGCGAGCGAAATGCGCGGTTGGACGTTGCCCTTGTAGGTCTGGCGGAGTCCCTGGGGAAGGCCGTCCTGTGAGGCGGTCACATATTTGGTGCAAGGCACAATTCCGCTGTTCAGACTGCAGGCATTGAAGGACTGCTGGAAGCCGAGGTTAGAGGCCCCGATCTTCTGCCCCTGCAGGTATGCCGACAGGTTATCCGGAACGACAATGGAGTTCGTGGTCCCGTCGAAGTTGGCAAGGTTTCCCCCATCCTCAATAAAGGGCGGAAGCAGCTGGTAGCGAAGGCCGTAGCTCAAGGTCAGCTTATTGGTCAGCTGCCACTCGTCCTGGAGAAAGAAGCTGCTTTGGACGGCGGTTCCGGCGACATCCGGGCTGGACACCGCAAAAAACAGCGTCGTCGGTGCGCCCTCAAGGAAATCACCGAAGGCGTTGCCGGTGAAGGTGGGTTGGAAGGTGAACTGGCCGAAGTCATCGGAAGGCTCAAAGGTCTCGATGTCGAAGTAGCGGACGTGACGGATGTCCGCCCCGCCTTTGAATGTGTGCTTCCCAAGCGTGTAGGTGAGATTGTCCGTGAATTCGTACGTCTTCGACTGCGTGACACCGGTCTTGTCGCGACCGATGGTCTGGAAATTGGTGCCGCTATTGAAATTGAAGGTCGGAAAGGCATTGGTCAGTGGATGCTGGCTGATGTTCACGCCTTCAAGATTCAGCTGCTGCAACGCGGCCGCACCCTGGATGGCAAAGCCGACTCCGGTGGTCGCGTTGGTCAGGCCAAAGCGAAACTCGTTCAAAAGCCGCGGTGTGAACGTGTAGGTGTAGGAGACCAGCAGGCTCCGGTTATGAACGCTGTCGACATCGTTGGGCAGCAGGGGATTGACGAACTGCTGCGAGATGTTTTTGCGGCTGAAACGGGCGTAGAGCGACTGCTTGGAGCCGATCGTTTGATCGACGCGCAGATCAGCTCCATCGGTGCTGGCAGGGGTTGCGACGAATGTCTCGTAGTTCGGTGAACCCACCGCGGCACCGGCGATGTTGGGCAGCGGATAGAACTTGAGCAGTGCAAGGGCGGTGCTGTTGATGCCCGCCTGCGGGGTGACGGGGCCGCCGATATCCGTCAGATCGCCCATGCGATCGTTGACGGAGGGAACGGCATACTGCTCGGACGCCGAGAAGGTGCGACGATTGCCTTCGTAGTCGAAAAAGAAGAAGGTCCGATCCTTGCCGCTGTAGAGATGCGGGATGGAGACCGGGCCGGAGAACGAGCCGCCGAAGGTGTTGTAGTTCAGCGGCGCTTTGCTGGAGAAGCCGTAGGGGTTCGCGTTGAATCTGTCGTTCTGAAAGTATTCGAAGAGGCTGCCATGGTACGGGTTGCCGCCGCTCTTGGTGACGAACGTGACATCGCCGACCTGCGAGAACTCCGCGCTGTTGTTGAAGGCAGTGACCTTCACTGCCGCGATGCCCTCCTGCGAAGGGTAGGCATCGGCCAGCGGCCCGTTTTGGCGAACGTTGGTTGTGGAGATGCCGTCGACGGAAAAGTTCACCTGCGAGGAGCTTGCGCCATCGAGCGCTATGTTGCCCTGGCTGTCCTGCTGCACATTGGGCGAAAGCGAGAGCGCTCCCAGGGGACTGGTTGTCACGGCGCGATTATTCAACGGGAGCTGCGTGATCTGCGTGTTGTCCTTGGAGTCGCTGAGGACCGCGCTCTCGGTGTTGATCTGATCGGCAGCGCCGTTGACCTCAACCGTTGTGGTCTCCGTTGCCACGCCCAGCACGATGGGCAGGCGAAGATCCTGACGAGCATCCAGAGCGATGCCGGCCAGGGCCGTGGGAGAGAAACCCGCGTGTACGGCGTTCAGGCGGAAGTGGCCGGGCTTGATGTTGGAGAAGAGAAAGCTTCCATCATTGTCGGTGGTAACCACGCGATCGGAGTTCTCGTCTGTGCTGTGCAGTGTGATGGTCGTGCCTGGGACAGCTGCGCCTGTGGAATCGGCCACGGTGCCGCGAACGCTGCCGAAGGTGGATTGAGCCAATGCCGAGGAGCAGGGAAGGCAGAACAGGCACAACGCGGAGGCAGCCGACAACTTCAAAAGGCTCGATCCGCCATGCACGGTGGTGGCGGAGAGTCTATGTTGCGTTGAAGTGAGGAAGCGGGATTCTTTCTGCGGGAGCATATCTGCCTTTCTGGTGCGAAGAACACTTCGCTACGCCAGTAAAGGGCAGAATGCATAAGGGAGGCATGATGCCTTCCTGGAGGCCGCGGATCTTTACGGACTCTTTAGGCAGGGGTGCCTAGTATGGGAACGTCGGCAAACGATGATGGCGGGCGAAGCGCGTGAACTCATGACGGTATCTGGGCTGCATAGGAATACGATTGCGGTCAATGTGGATCCGGCACGAAGGTCCCGCGTGGCGAGCCGGGTCTTCGGGCCGACAGATGCAGGTAGCCCACAGAAAGAGGTGGCCGGGGCGTTGCTGGCGGCGGTTCTCGCCGTGGCGCTTGCGATCCCCGCTTTCTTCCTTCACCTCTCGCTCTCAGCGGCCGAACCGCTTGAGCTGTTGCTGGTCCTTCTGGTGGCGCTTCGGTTGGGTCTGCTGCAGGCCTCCGTTGCGTCTGTTGTGGCGGTGCTGTGCCTGGATTACCTGTTCACGCAGCCTCTGTACACGTTCACGGTTGCTGACCCGCAGAACTGGATTTCTCTGCTCACCTTCGAAACGATAGCGCTGTTTGTGAGCAGCCTCTCCTCCAGGGTCCGCCTTCACGCCGCAGAGGCGGAGGAGCAGGGTAGGCGCGCTTTGACGCTCTATGAGTTGAGCCGCGCCATTCTCTATGTCGAGCAGCAGCGGCCGATGGCAGAGCAGCTCTCACCTTTGATCCGTGAGTTGCTGGGGGTAGAGACGGTCGCCTTCTGGATCAAGACAGAGGGAAATGCCTCCGAGGATGTCGGACCCTTAAGTGGACCCTTCCAAACCGCGTACGACGCCTACCTGCTGGATCGCAACGTGGATGACGTGGCGAACCGCCGCTCTTCGCGTAGCCTACGTCTGGGCGTGACGGCGATCGGGGGCATGACGCTGCAGGGGTGGCAGCCGGACCCTTTGATGGCAGATGCCGTTGCGTCTCTGGCCGCGCTTGCCTTTGAACGCGCTCGCGCCAATCGCAGGGAGAGCCGGGCCGAGATCGCCAGGGACGCGGAGCAACTCAGAACAGCGGTCCTGGATGGTCTGGCCCATGGATTCAAGACACCACTGACGGCCATCCAGACGGCGAGTTCCGGGTTATTGGCCGTGGGGAACCTGAGTGCGATGCAATCCGAACTTATCTCCATCATCGACGACCGGGCGACGATGCTGTCACAGCTCACGACGCAGCTGCTGCAAACAGCGGCCCTGGACGCAAAGCAGATTCGCCTGCACCGAACGAAAGTCTCGATCGTAGACCTCATCAACAGGGTAGTGTGGGCTCAGGCGTCCGATGTGCAGGGGCGCATTGCCCTGCAGGGCACACAGACACCCGCCGAGGATGACGTGGACGCTCCGCTGTTTGAGCTGGCCTTGCAGCAGCTGGTCGATAACGCAACCAAGTATTCTGCTCCTGACACGGCCATCACGATTACGGTCGAGCAGGACAGGTGGGAGACGGTGGTTTCCGTAACCAATGTGGGCAGGACCGACTTCATGATTCGACCGGAGGAGACGACCAAGATCTTCGATCGTTTCTATCGAGGCATTCGAGATGACTATGGCCCGGCCGGAACGGGACTGGGGCTTTCGGTCGTGAAGAAGATCGCCGAAGCCCATAGCGGACGCGCCTGGGTGGAGTGCAGCGAAGGGAAAGCCCGATTCTTTTTAAGCGTGCCGCGGCTACGAGGAGGAACGCATGGATAGCCCGCAAGGAGCCGTTCTGCTGGTTGAGGACGATCTATCTATTCGTCGTAGCTTGAAGACGATCCTCAAGGAGCTGCAGTTTGAAGTCGGCGAGGCCTCTTCCGGGGAGGAGGCGCTGCTTGCGTTGCGTCAGCGCCCGTTTGATGTGGTGCTGATGGACCTGAATATGCCCGGCATGGGCGGCATGGAGGCATGCCGGCGCGTGCGCCATGAACATCCCACCTGTTCTCTGATTGTGATCACCGTGCGGAGTAGCGAAGATGACAAGGTGCAGGCGCTGGAGGCAGGCGCGGACGACTATGTCACAAAGCCCTTTAAGATTCGCGAGCTCACGGCCCGGATCCGCGCCGCGTTACGACGCATGCGAGAGCGATTGCCTGAACCGGAACGACTCATTCAGATCGGCCCCTTTGAACTACACCTGGGGCGTCGTTCGTTCAAAAAGCACGGGGCAGACATTCGCCTGACACCCACGGAGTTCGATCTACTCGCATATCTCGTGAAGCATGCAGGTCATCCCATCCTCCATTCAAAGCTCCTCAGTGCGGTGTGGGGCCCGGAGTATGGCGATGAGCGCGAGTATCTACGCACCTACATCCTGCAACTGCGCCGAAAGCTCGAGGACGACCCGGCCAAGCCAAAGTATCTAAAAACCGTGAACTACCTGGGCTATGTCTTTCTCGACGCGGTTGGGGAAAGCCAGCCCGTGGCCCGTGAAGAGCGTCAGCCTTGAGCGGATGCAGGCTGCAAAACCCATGACTCTGCCTTCAAGTGACGTGTCAGCAGGGCAGCGCGACGCATGGGCGCGTGTCCCCGATCTCGAGACCGTAAAGGAACATCCGTTGCAAGAAGAGACAAGAAGCCCCATCATTCGCGCCGACCAGGTGCAGAAGTATTACGCCCAGCCCAGTGACAATCGCATCCAGGTGATTGCCGCGACGGATCTCTCCATCTACAAAGGGCAGATCGTGGCACTTCTGGGACCGTCCGGATCGGGAAAGTCAACGCTGTTGCGCATGCTCACCGGCCTGTCGAGTCCTTCGGCAGGGCAGGTGTATTGGCATGACAAACCGATGGCGCAGGCCGATGCCAATGTATCCATCGTCTTCCAGAGCTTTGCGCTCTTTCCCTGGCTCACAGTCCGCGAAAACGTGGAGGCGCCGCTGAAGGCCCGCGGCATGGCCGCCGAGGAGCGGAAGCGCCGGACGCTGGCCATGCTGAAGACCGTGGGTCTGGATGGATTTCAGGGCGCGTATCCGAAGGAGCTTTCGGGCGGCATGCGGCAGCGGGTGGGCTTTGCGCGTGCGCTGGTCGTCGAGCCGGAGGTCCTCTTCATGGATGAACCCTTCTCCGCCCTGGATGTGCTCACGGCAGAGAATCTTCGCGGGGAGCTGCTGTCCCTGTGGCAGAAGAAAACGATCCCTACCCAGGCCGTGTTTCTGGTAACGCACAACATCGAGGAGGCCGTGATGCTGGCCGACCGCATCGTGGTTCTGGGGCGCAATCCTGGCCGGATCCGGACGGACTTCAACGTGGGGCTTGCTCATCCGAGAGACCGCAAAGGCCCGGCCTTTGAACAGCTGGTGGACTACATTTACAAGGTGCTGACGCAACCGGAGGCGCAGCCGCCGGCCCTGCCGCAAACGAAGGATGCGCAGCCGCAGCCCGCTCCGGCGGCAACGTACCAGATGTTGCCGCACGCTCGACCCGGCGGTGTCGCGGGCTTGCTGGAGATGCTGGAGGATCATAACGGCCGATACGAGGTCTATCGACTGGCGGACGAGCTTTCGTTGGAGATCGATCACCTGCTGCCCATCGTCGATGCCGCGCAGATCCTGGGATTTCTCACCGTCGAGCAAGGTACGGCGGCCATCACGCACGAGGGTGCCGCGTATGCCAACGCGGAAGGCCTGCATCAGCGGGAACTCTTCCGCGACGCGGCGGTCGAACACATTCTGCTTATCCGGCAGATCCTCAGCGCCGTTGAGGCAAAGAAGGACCACAGCGTGCCGGAAGACTTCTTTCACGATATGCTCGACGAGCAATTCAGCGAGGATGAGACCGTTCGCCAGCTGGCGACGGCGGTGACCTGGGGCCGGTATGCGCAGCTGTTCGATTTCGACGCCACCCGTCGTCGTTTCGTCGAGACGGCGTCTGTCACGGAGGGCAACGCGTAATGCATCTGCCGAGCCGTTGGACTTTTGCCCGAAGCCGCGAAACCATGGGCCGCACACAAGCGTTGACGCGCACGTGGCCCGTGGTCATGGATGTATGCGTGGCTGCCATCGGCCTGGCATGCTTCTATGCCATTGTTCGCGTGGCGCATTACTGGGCGGGGCAGGCGCAGCCGGAGGTCGCGATCTCCCTCAGCCCCCGGGCGTTGCCGCTTTATGCGTTCTACTCGCTGGTACGCGTCGGTCTCGCGTATGTGTTGAGTCTTTGCTTTGCCATTGGTTACGGATATGTCGCCGCACATACCCGCAGGCTCGAGCCGCTTCTGGTGGCGGGCCTGGACATCTGCCAATCCATCCCGGTGCTCAGCTTTCTGCCCGGCGTCATGCTGGCCATGGTCGCCTTGTTTCCCACGCGGCAGCTCGGCGTGGAACTCGGTGCCATTCTGCTGATTTTTACGGGCGAGGTGTGGAACATGGCCTTCAGCTTCTACTCCTCGCTGAAGAGCATCCCCCGCGAACTGGATGAGGTGGCAACCATCTACGGCTTCTCGCGTTGGCAGCGTTTTCTCCAGCTGGAGCTGCCCTACGGGGCTATTGGTCTGGTGTGGAATTCCATGGTGTCCGTGGCCGGCGGCTGGTTCTTTCTGATGGCCTGCGAGATGTTCGTTCTGGGTACACGGGACTTCCGTCTCCCGGGACTGGGTTCGTATCTGCAAACGGCGGCCAGTGCCGGCAATACAGCGGCCATCGTGATGGGATTGGCTGTAATGGTCGGCCTGATTATTGCGATCGATCAGATCGTCTGGCGTCCCGCGATTGCGTGGAGCAACAAGTTCAAGTTTGAGCAGGTGGAGAGCTCCGGGCGCACGCACTCGCCTGTGCTTCATCTGCTCTCGCACTCCGGCGCGCTGGAATCGCTGCGCTGCCACACGATCGTGCCGCTCTCTGAAACAATTTACCGCCGGCTGGGCAGGCGCCCTGGCGACGAAGCAAGGATCTCCGCTGCCGTAGGGCCAGGCAAACAGGCTGCGTGGTGGCGATGGACGCTTTTGCTGCTGGCCGCGGCGGGTGTCGCGTATCTTGCCTCTGATGCCCTCGTGCTTCTACGCGAGGTGCATGCGCCGCAGCTGAGAGCGGTTCTGCGCGGAGCTTCGGCCACCTTCCTGCGGGTCAACGCGTCGTTGCTTCTCGCGGCTGCATGGACGATCCCGGCGGGCGTGGCGATCGGCTTCAATCCCCGCCTTGCCCGCATCGCGCAGCCGCTGGCGCAGATTGCCGCCTCCGTTCCTGCCACGGCACTGTTTCCCGTCGTTCTTTTGGCTCTGCTGCGGTTCGGCGGCGGCATGGGGACCGCCGCCGTCTTGCTGATGCTGTTGGGCACACAGTGGTACATCCTCTTCAATGTCATCGCCGGTGCCATGGCGATTCCCTCGGATCTGCGTGAGGTGTCGCAGCTCTTTCATTTCACCTCATGGCAGCGTTGGCGCACGGTCATCCTGCCCGGGATCTTTCCGTTTCTCATCACCGGTATGGTGACGGCCTCCGGCGGTGCATGGAATGCAAGCATCATTGCGGAGTATTTTCATCTGAAGGGCCACACCATGCAGACCGTCGGTCTTGGCGCACAGATCAGTGCCGCCACGGATGGCGGTCAGTTCCAGATCCTGCTGCTCTCGACCATTGTGATGGCGCTCATGGTGGTGACGATCAACCGGCTGGTCTGGCGGCCGCTCTATCGCCTCGGAGAGACCCGCTACAAGCTGGAAGGCTGAAGAGGATTGCCTCGCAGCCTTCACTCCTCCATGAGCGGCATAAGCTCGACATCTTTAAGCGGCGTAAGCTCGATCTCCTTCTGAGGAGAAAGCGGCGTGTCTCCCGTATCCTCCGGCAGTCGTTCGCGTACGGTATCGACCTCCAGAAAGATGTGTTTGATCTCCGGGTACTGTGCGCGGACGCGGTCTTCGATCTCATCCACGCTGATCTCCACCTGGCGGCTGTTGACCCCCTTGCGGAACTGCACCGTCATCGCCAGCAAGGCATCCTGGGGGCCGAAGAAGGTGGTAAAGGGATAGCCGGAACGCTCGACCCCGGGTACCTCGCCCGCCATCTTGCAGATGGCATGCAGTGCGGCGCGGTCCAGGCCTTCGCCGATCAGCAAGGCTTTGGTCTTCGATCCCAGCAGGCCCGCAACGCACATCAGCAACACGCCGATCAGAATCGAAGCGGTGCCGTCGAGCCAGGGCAGGTGAAAACGCTGGCCCAGGAGGGTTGCGGCCGCCGCAATCGCAATCCCCACCACAGCGGCCGAGTCCTCAAACAACACGGTAAAGGAGGCGGGATCCTTGCTGCCCCGTAGCGATTTCAGCAGAGGCGAGCCTGGGTTCAGTTTGCGGAACTCACGCAGGGCGATGATCAGCGATGTTCCTTCAAAGACCGCGGAGCAAGCCAGCACGATGTAGTTGGCCTTCACGTGCTCCAGTGGGTTTGGATGCAACAGGTGAACCACGCCCTCGTAGATCGAGATGCCGCCACCGAGCGCAAAGACAGCAAGGGCAACGACCATCGTCCAGAAATACAACTCACGGCCATAGCCAAAAGGGTGCAGTTCATCCGCCGGTCGCCGGCTCAGCTGCAAACCAAGCAGGAGCAACCCACCATTGCCGGTGTCTACCAGGGAATGGATCCCCTCGGAAAGCATGGCCGAGCTGCCGGTGGCAGCCGCAGCGACCATCTTCGCAATCACAATGGCTATATTGGCAAGCATGGCCGCATACAGCACCTTGCGCGTGGAACTCAGGCCTTCGTCCAAACTCAACCTCTGGCCCCGCATTGCCGGCCAAGGAACGACTATCGCACCCCATCTATAAGAAGTGCATAAGGGACGCATCGGCTCACGGGACGGCAGCGCCGCGTTAGCGTTGTCGTTCAGTGATCCTGTGTTGTGGGATCAAATATCGTGCCTATGGGCGCGAGCGGCACGGCAGGCAGAACTCTTCCGGTGCCCGGTCGGGATTGCCGACAAGCAGAACGTTCAAATCGCGAGGATGAGGGGAGAGTGAGTCCCAGCGCGAGGTGAGATCCGATCTTTGCTGCTCGAGAGCTCCCGAGCACGAAACGCCAAGCCACAGCTGGCCGGCTTGGAGGTTCGTCGCGGCCTGCAGCAGTACCTGCGCGGGATCTTTCCCCGCAAGGGCAAGCAAACGGACAGGCCGTCCCAGCTTTTCCGCGGAGAACACCACCTCACTGAAGATGTCCTTGAAGCGATCGTCAACGGTGGCATCATCATGCGGCTCAGCCTCGATCCGGTCTATCGGCAGCTCGCTCACAAAGGTGACCACGACCTCGTGGCCATCCGGCGTCTCTCCGGAGAGGGCCTTGTCCATAGCCCGTAGATCACCGGCATCACCAACCCCGACGAGGATGCATTCCCCTCGGAGCTCCATTGAAGTTCTGGACAGACCGTTGCATACCTGGAAGCGAAAGCGCTCGCGCGAAGTCTCGCGGAAGGTGTCCCTGGGATCTGGCTTGGCCTTGATCTGGGTCGCCTGCTGTTGGCGAGCAAACCTCCGTTCAGAGACCGTGAAGACAACATAGAAAAGGAAAGTGAAGAGGGCGCCCGCGACCGTAGCTGTCTTCTTGGTGAATAGGTTCACAAACGCCATCACGAAGAGAATGCCCGTGGTCGCCATCAGCCCAAGCGGAATATCGTAACGACCGAATTGCAGGTTGAGCGGAAACCTCCAGCGATCGGCTTCGGGGTATTTGAAGCGCAGCACAATCACCGCCAGGCCCTTCATCGCGAAGCTCCACACGACGCCGAAGGCATAGGCCTCGCCGAGCATGTCCACATTGCCGCGGCTGAGCGCGATGGTGAGCAGCTGCAGCCCGACGATGACGCCAAGGATGTGGTGTGACGTGCCATGCTCCGGGTGCAGCTTGCGGAACCACGGCGGCAGCACGCCATCCTCCGCAACACGGCTAAGAACGCCGTTCGATCCGATGATGGCGGTATTCACCGCTCCCGAAAGGATCAGCACGCCCACGACCACCACGAAACAGTGAAAGGCCAGCCGCAAAGCAAACGGACCGGCCAGAAACATGGAGAGTCCACCGATCAGGTCGTCGAGATACTGTGCTCTTTGGGAGTCCGGAATCAACATCACGGCAAAGAAGGAGACAAGGGAGGTGAAGAGCAGACTGTAGATAAAAATGATGAAACCGGTCCGCAGTAGATTCTTCTGCTTCGGGGCTTCGATCTCCCGATATACCTGCGCCAGCGTCTCTTCGCCACTCAGCGCCAGCACGGAGTGGCCCAGTCCAACAGCCACAACCACCACGGTGAATCCAGGCAGAGCCGTACCTTTCAGCCATCCAAGAGCGGAGTCGCTGAAATGCAGGTTGGACGGGACGGGCAGGGGTACCGGATGGTAGCCCTTCGTGACGATGGTGTAGAGACACCATGCAACAAGAATTACGACCATGACCGTGGTCGCCTGCATGATGCGAAGGGCCCTGGTGCTGGAGAACGGAACGCCGATACGATTCGTGTACCAGAAGTACACCGTGACGACCGCCGCGAACACGGCTGCAAACCATGGAGGCGTGACGTGCATCCAGGCGAGGTGAAAGTGCTGCCCAAGTTCATTCAGCAGCGCAGCCAGATAAAGGCCCGCGCTTACACCGCTGATGGGCCCCGTGAGCACGTAGTCGAACATCAGGGCCGAGACGGAAAACTTGGCGGCTGTGCCGCCCATGGCCTCGCGAACGACCCGATACACGCCACCGCGCACAAACATGCTGCAGCTCTCGATATAGATAGCCCGCACGGCATAAGAAAACAGCATGATCGCAAGAATGAACCACGGCGCGGCCTTGCCGATGGCCTTTTCCGCGATGCCCCCCACATAGAAGGCAGACGAGCCCAGATCGCACAACACGATGGCAGAGGCTCTCCAAAAGGAGACAAAGGACAGCATCACTGTCACTGGAATTACAAACTTCGTTACAGGGGCAGGCTGGGACCGAATCACGTCACTCTCTCACAGAACATCCGCGCAGACGTATGTGTTGCCGTAGCTTTACGCAACCAGGCGTGCAAGCGATACCCAGCGAAGGAAGCCACAGCTGCCTGCCCCTGTCCCCTCGGCTCAATGAGCCAAATGCCATCACAAATCGACACGCAGAGGTTAGCGAATGCAAAGGCTAGCTAGCGTCTCGAGAAGTTACGCTCGCGGTCTGGCCTGCAGAACCGATACCTCGCCCGCTTTCCACTGCTTGCAATGCGCTCTGAACCTCGGCGGCCTGCTGCATCAGATCCTTTAACGCAGTCGCGCTGGATACCTCCTCGTGTATTCGGGCATTCTTTGCCACCTGCGAAGAGTGCTCCTGGAGACGGCTCAGCTCATCACGCAATACCGCGGCAAGCGGGTTCGCATGAACAAGCTTTTCTTGCGCTTTCTCTGACATATCCGGCGGTTGCAAACGTGAGCTCATCATTTGTCCTCTGGAGCCTTTAGCCTTTGTAGCGTTGTCCTTTGGAGCGGTTCGCACATCTCCAAGCTGCGTTCTGAACGTCTCTACAGAAACCCGCAACGGCTCCATCCTCCATCGCTCCGCATAAGAGAGGCATAAAGCACTGCTCTACGCATTGCTCTTCGCGGGCCACCCTCGACGGGTGTTCGATGAGGCTGAACTGAGCGAGTGCGGGTCATGCTACTTCACTTAACTGTTAGGGTGACAACTGTTGATTGTGTGAGGGAGCCGGATGAGGCGGTGACCGTGAGTGTGTACGTCTCGGGCGCAATCGGCGAACCAACGCTGCCGTCAGAGCTTCCTCCAGCGCAACCGCTGATCCCGAAAGCGGTGACTAGGGAGAAGAAACTGACCAGGACTACCAGCCGTCTGCGCCGGCTCTTCCTGAGCCGGCCTCCAAGCGGGAGAGCAATGAGTGCGAACCAAACTGGCCACTCAGGCTGCCTGGAGGGCAGGTTCGGCCGCCCCAGTACGGCCGTGTTCGGCAAGTTCACCGTCATCGTGACATTCACGGGCGAGGAACCCGCCTGGATGGTGGAAGGCGAAAAGGTTGCTGTCGCCCCCGTGGGTAAGCCAGTGACGCTGAACGTCAGAGCTGCACCGTTGCTGGGCGGGGATACGGCGAAGAGAAAGCTTGCGTGGCCACCGGGCGAGGCAGTTTGAGCTGAAGATGTGCCGCTTGCGGTCACAATGGTGTAGCTCTCGATACTCTGCGAGAAGACTGCGCTGGTGGAAGCCGAGAAGGTGGAGTCGCCAGAGTAGACGCACGTAATCGCGTGCGTTCCCTGCGTGAGAACTGATGTGGTGAGGCTTGCCTGACCTGAGATAAGGGTCGTCGATCCTAACTGGGCAGGCCCGTCGAAGAAGGAGATGGTTCCTGTGGGGGTACCCAAAGGGGACGTCACGCCGGTGCTGAAGGTGACGGGATTTCCGGCGAGCGCCGGGTTGAGAGACGATGTCAGGGTACCCAACACGGGCGCCGCCGGAGTGACGGTGAGGCTTACGGTGGCCGTCGCTGTTGTGTACTGGGTCGTGTTCGTCGGGGTGAACTTCACCTTAAGTTGCTGCTGACCGACCGGAAGCACGACCCCCGCAGCGGGGGAGTAAGCGAAGCTGCCCGGAACTGTTGCAGCTGCGTTCAACTGTGTGGCACTGAGCGCGGTTCCGTACGGGATCGACGCCGGGGTTGGCCAGGTGATCACGGGCGCTGACGGCGGACTGATGTTGTACGCGGCAGATGCCACCGGACTTGTGGAGTAGCCGGAGGCTACCGCGATCGCCGAGAGCGTTTGGCTTGCGGATATGGTGAGAGGCGAACTGTAGACGGACGAAGAAGAGGTGGGCTGCGATCCGTCAGTGGTGTAGTAAATCGTTGCCCCTGCTGTTGCGTCCGTAATCGTCACGGTCTGTGGGGCGTAGTAGGTTCCTGTTGGTACCGAGAACACGGGTACGGCAGCAGCGGGTGCGGTGATAGCAAATGTTGCAGACACGTCATCAGTCTGCTGGTAGCCATCTTCGATTGCGTAGGCATCGAGCAGCTCTGTGCCGGAACTGGTGAGCTGAACAGGACCGGTGTACTGGACGAAACCGTTTGTACTCACCGGGCCACTCAGAGCGTAGTAAATGGTGGCGCCCGGTATGGATTCGGTGATGGTGATGGACTGGCCTACCGAGTAGCTACCCGCGGTGGGGGTGACACTCAAAGGGGCGAGGCCAGCTAGGAGCAGAGTTGTGCCTGAGATGGCAGCGGGATAGTCGTTGTCCCCGGAGAAACTTGCACTGACGTAGTGGTCGGCGACACCCACCGGGGCGACGCCCGTAAGGGTAGCGGTTGCGGTCTGCGTGGGCACCTCGGTGAGGATAGCAACGGTAGTCTGGTTAGACCTGACCACGGCGAGATCCGTCCGGCCGTCTCCGTTGAAATCGGCGGCGACCACAGGAGTCCCATATTGACTGGTGAGAGAAGGATCACGGGGTGTCGCTACTTGCACCGTGAATGTGCCATCATTCGCACCCAAGAGAATGTCTGGCTGGCCACCGTAGTTATCAATGGTGGCGATGTCAAGCTTGCCATCGTGGTTGAAGTCGCCTGCGACGAGTTGAATGGCACTGTTCACTCCTGGTACAGGACTGCCCGGGATCTGATTGAAGGTGCCGTCCCCCTTTCCGGTGAAAACCTGCAAACCCAGCTCGGAACCGAAAGCCAGATCGGGCTTTCCGTCGCCATTGAAATCCCCGACAAGGATCGAACCCCCAAACGTCTCGGGCAGAGTCGCCGGAAGTGTGGTCAGCGTGCCATCGCCGTTGCCCAGGAAGATAGTGGCTCCCCCGGGAGCGAAGTCGTTAGCTGCTACAACGTCGGGAACGCCGTCCCCGTTAAAGTCACCGGTCGCGACGGCACTGAAGCCCCCAGCGACGGCGAAGTTGGGCGTGACTGCTTGAAAGGTCCCATCGCCATTGCCCAAAGCGATCGTTACCCCTCCGCTGCTGACGTAATCACCGACGACGGCAAGATCGAGCTTGCCATCCCCATTGAAGTCGGCCACAGCTACAGAAGTTGACAGTACATCGCCTCCCGTAGCGGGCTGGAAGTAGATCGTGCTCGCCTTCGAGAGGGTGAACGTCCCATCGCCATCTCCCAGCAGCGTCGTTGCGCTGCTGCTGGTGCCATTCGATTGGTAAATGTCAGATGAGATGAGAACAAGATCGGTTTTGCCATCCGCATTGAAATCACCGGCAAGAGCGGAGGCGATCCCGGAAAGAGTGAGCTGTGTCACAGGGCCCGTGCTGAAGGTGCTATCCCCTTTTCCGAACAGTATGGTGACAGTCTGGGTCTGGGATGTGTAGTCTGCCGTGATGACGGCAAGATCAGGGATGCCGTCCCCGTTGTAGTCTCCGGTGAGCTCGAAAGCGGCTTGTGCGTTGACGGCTGGAGTCGAGGAGATGAGGAAGCCCTGACCGGGAATGGCTGGCCCCAGGCTAGCTGTGCCAAGCACGGTGTTGCCAAAGCTGGTATCCAGGAAAGAGATGCTGCCTGTGGGAGCTCCGGCCCCATACCCGATGACACTGGCGGTGAGAGA
>CAXTGE010000002.1:30185-43542 GCA_964243645.1 uncultured Acidobacteriaceae bacterium
ACGATGCCAGCTTTGAAAGGTTCGCCACCAACAGTAACGGAGGCTGTGAGCGTGACCACGGTACCTGCAGGGACGCTATTGGCCGGTGCGCCCGCCGAGGAAATCGTGAGCGATGTCGCGGTTGCGGGTAGCCGGCCCCAAACGGCGGTTGATGCGGACATGCTTGGGGCATAGTTGCTGTCTCCGCTGTAGCTTGCAGCAAGGAGATGTTGCCCGACTCCGTTGATGGCGAGGTTTGTGGTCGAGGTAATTGTCTGCGTGGGTTGAGTAACATAGATTCCGACGAGGTCATCGCTAAGATCTCCGATCACCAGGTCTGACCGTCCGTCTCCGTTGATGTCTCCGACTGCAGAAACTAGTTGAGGGTACGCGGAGAGCGGAACAGCCTCTGTAAAGCTTGTAAACGACATGCTCCCGTTGTTCAGGAACACGGTGAAAGCGTCGGTGTTCAGGTCCGTCGAAGCAAGATCAGGGATGCCGTCCCCGTTAAAGTCACCCATCGTCAACGAACTAATCTGGCTTGCAGTAACCGCAGGCGTTCCCGAAGGGGATGTCAGAGTTCCGTCGCCGTTTCCGGCAAGGATGGTCACGGAGTCGATTCCACCAGTGCTCACATATCCCAAAGCCAAGTCCGGCTTGCCGTCACCATTGAAATCGCCTGCTGCAAGCGGAGAGTTCTGCGTTCCAACATGGAACTGGCTGGACGTAAAAGTTCCGTCTCCCTTGCCAAGCAGGACCCACACGAAATCGTCGTACACGTCGGTGACGGCCAGATCGAGTTTGCCATCGTTGTTCAAGTCCGAGACCGCAATAAAGTTCGGAAACTTCCCCAGCACAAGGCTGTCTGCTCCCGGAGTGAAGGTTCCATCACCATTGCCAAGAAGGATGCTGAGCGTGTTATTTGCATCGCTGGTCACGGCCAGGTCGGGAACGCCGTCACCTTTGAAATCTCCGAGGGCAAGCTGCATCGGTGTGGCTCCTGTGGACGGACTCGGACCGGCGACATCGAAGCTTCCGTCACCCCTTCCAAGGAAGATGGTTACAGTGCCATTGTCGCGGTTGAGCACGGCCATATCCTGCTTGCCATCACTGTTGAAGTCGGCCACAAGGATCGGACCGAAGTCGTAGACAAAAAACGCAGGCCCCGCAGCCTCCGTGTAGGTTCCGTCAGCCTTACCCAGATAGATCGAGATCGGTGTTGAAGGTCCACCCGCAGACGCGACTATGTCGGGAATGCCGTCACCGTTGAAATCGCCCAGTGCCACGGCCTGAGTGCCAGTGTTGGTTGTGAGTTCCTGCGGTTCGGGCCAGTCAATGCCGGGAGTTCCGGACCCTAGCGGCAGAGTTTGTAGCACGGCGTTGCCGTTGCTCGTGTCTAGAAAAGAGACGTTGCCTGTTGGCGGGACCGTGTTACCGGATTCGGCAACCGTGGCAGAAAGCGTGTAGGTCCCCCAGGAACCGCTTTTGCCAATGGTGGACACGCTTGCGAGCTGACCGATGGTACCAGTGACGTTCAGCGTCGCAGGAACGGAGGTGCTTCCGGCGTATTTGTTCGTGCCTAGAAACATCGCTTTGTAGGTGTGAGTGCCCATCCCCGGGCGTAATTTCAAGGTCGCCGTGCCCGCGCGCGTCACTTGCGCCGTTCCGAGCAGATGAGAATCTCTGCACAGAGAGGCAGTCGCGTCGCAGAAGTTGACCTGGCCTGGAAATACCGGTGTACCGGACGCTGAAACGGTGGCGGTGACCGTCAGGACGGTGCCGGAAGATAGGGTGGTGACCCCCGCTCCCCCCGAAGTTTCAGACAGAGCGCAAGAGGTCGCAACCTGAGCCTGGGAGATGGCTACCGACCCGACGCCCGCAAGCACCGCGCATAGCGGTCCCAAACCGGTCGACCAACCCAAAACACCCCTGAGGGACTTACGTGTAAGCGTGGATAGCAGAAGAGAAAACGGGACGCGCCGATGTGCTGCCATTCTGGTAACTTACCTGCGAGCGAGATCGATCCCGAGAGCCGCTCATGCAGAGTGATACGTTCCCACCTCCCCGATACCTGGGAAGGAGCGAGTCAAGGCGTGACTGTCTAAGACCGGACGCAGGATAGCACAAGATATATCAACCTGGTCTGCCGAGGGTGCTTAGTTGGGAAGCGAAAGCGTTGGGTTGCGGGAAGGAGACCTGCCTTGCTCGTTTCCTTGCACGGGTGCGGCGAGGTCACCCCTACCTAAAGGCTGCAGGATCACTGCTTGTTTTAGAGTGTTCAGAGCCAAGCTGTGTCAGGCGAGGGCAGCACATTCATCCGCGGCGGATCTTTACTGTAGGTGAGAATGTTGAAGCGAACGACCGTTCCAGCCCTGCTATATGCCGTGATTGCCTGCCACGCGCAACAGGACGATGGCGGCCGAGATATGGGTATCGCGCTGTTCTCTGCAGCACCTCCCCAGAAAGTCGTTGTGACTGCGGCCGGGCCGGGTGCCTGGTGGGCATTGTGCGGCAGCTGTACTCGACGGCCTCTCACGTTCGCTTTGCACATGCCTGCCATTCCTGAGATCATCGCGGGCGGTCCGGTCACGGTTCGCGATGAAGTACGCGGACAGGTGCGCACCGCTAATGGTATGTGGCACCTTCGCGTCGGCAGCACGAAGAACATCGATGCCGTACTCACGCTGCCGAGCGAGCGTTATGTTGCCGCGGTTCTTACGGCAGAGGCGTTGAGGGGTGAACCAATAGAGTCTCTCCGTGCTAAAGCCGTTGTCGCGCGAACGCTTGCTCTCGGTTCACTTGCCCAGAAGCAGGAAGGTGGCTATGTGGCTAGCGACACGTGCGACAGCACGGCGTGTCAGCGCATGACGCTTAGTCCGGTATCCGGTGAAGTCAGCGAAGCGGTGCGCAGCACGACCGGCGAAACACTCTGGTTCGGTGCACGGCGTGCGCAGAATATCGTCAACGCCAGCTATGGCAATGGCCGCTGTCTGCAGGGTGCAGCAGAGATGGCACGGCTTGGTAGGGGCTATCGTGACATGCTCGCGTTTCACTACCCAAATACAGTCGTGCGCATCCGGCGTGCAGACAACGGCTGGCAGCGATCTTCGCGAGATGGTCTTCACATCATGGGTGCAGGTGCGCTCACCTCAGGTTTGGCTGACGAAGCGGTGCAGGAGTGGAGGTGGGCAAGGCTTCGATTCCCTCCCAAACAGGCCATCACACCTACCGTCGTCTTCACCCCCACCACGGAGGTATTCCGACAGATGACTTCGCAGCCGGGATGGCAGTTGGCAAGCACTTCCGGCAGCACAGTGGTTCTCCAGCCTGGAGAAGTGCTGGCAGTAAACCGGGTCTCGCTGGCGTCCACACTACGGCACGAGATGTTGCATGTCGTGGTGGAGGAAAGCGCGAACGACAAGGCGCCCTTGTGGTTGCGGGAGGGCTTAGTTGAGGTGCTGGCAGGCGATGCTTCAGCCACTGTACCCGCGCTCTCTGCGAGCGAGACCGAGCGCCTGTTGCGAAGCGCTGGAAGTCGCCTTGAAAGTCAGGCCGCTCACCAGGCCGCCTGTGCACGCACGCGCAGGCTGGTCGAGCGTTATGGATTCGCGACAGTGCGAGGCTGGGTCAACTCGGGTGCGTCGGTACCGTTGGAATGAAAGCGCTGCAACGCAGCCGCCATCGCCTGCAAAAGGAACGCCACGGCCGCAGCGTTTAGCAGAATGGCAAAGAGCAGGCGCAGCACCAGACTGAGTGTTTCTACGCCTAAGCCGTGCCCGGGTGTCCAGTGCATCAGCGATCCAGTGATCATCGAGACTGTGACGAACAGTAACAGCAGAGAGAACCAGTACCGGCCGGAGCGGATGATAGCAAGCAGACCGCGCAAGGGTACATTGCACGTGATCAGGGCGAACGTAGTGGCTGCAAGCAGGCCCGCAACCAGCCACCGCAACGCGCTCCAGAAAAGGCCAAAGCCGTAGGAAATGTGCTCGTAGGTGAAAACGTTCCGTAATGAAGCCGGAAAGCGTGAATTCAGATAGCCGGCACGCAGCCCTTCGTTTGCGCTGAGCCTGTCAATCCCAAGCGAGACTCCATACCAAAGCAGCGCTGCCACGATCACCGCCACGGTGCCGACCACAAGCCGGCGCATGGTCACGCTGCGGTTCGTCAAGCGCAAGGCCAGGACGCTCTCTCCTGCTCCCGCGACACTCGCCAGCAACAGCGCAAGCAACACGCTGATGATCACCTCAAAGGCGTTAGCGTCGGGAACATGCAGCCAGGCAAGGAGCAACAGGGAGAGCCCGGCGGCCAAGGCAATCTGCTGCAACCCGATCCATGCCATACCGCGGAGAGACGTCTGCGACCGAATCACTGTGTACCTCCAGAGGCGGGGACCGGTGCAGGAACGTTCAGATGCAGCGCATCGCTGGAAGCCTCCACGCCCGGCTGATACATCGCCTCCACATGCGCCGGACTGATGTTGAAGCTGCCAGGATTCACGATGCGAATGAGATAGAAGACCTCTTGCCGTCCACTGAAGTCGCTTGCAAAGAACGCGGCGCGGTCATCGTGGAACTCGCGTCGCGTGAACCAGTCCATCCAGCCGCCGGGGCGCTTGTCGATCTCGTAGCTGTCTTCGTTGGTGATGAACTCGGCCCCTGCAGGGATGGGATCCTCGAGCAAAAAATATCGCATGGGAGATCCATTGATGGCCTCATGCACGGCAAGCACGTCGCCTACCTGGGCGTCACCCGAGAGTGACACAAGACCGTACACGATTCGACCGTCCTTCTGTGTGGGCTGCAGCTTGTAGTAGTCGCGTGTCAGGTTCAGCGACAGCGTGCCCGCCTGGTAGTCCTTCTTTTCGGTGGAGAAGTAGCGCCCTCGCGCCGACCAATACGCACGGCCAGCACCGTTTCCGACCCCACCGCTGCGCACAATCTGGACACTGTTCCTACCTGCCGTCAATTGAGCGCTGTCGAGGTTGATCTTCAGTGAAGCACCACTCAGCGCGTCGTCCGCTGTGAAGCTGCGCTGCCCCACGGACTTGCCATTGACCAGCACATCGACGCGGAAGTTCGCTTCGAGTTCATGCGAGGCCGCAAGGTAGTCAGTAAGACCGAAGATCACCATGGCCGTCTGTTCCGTGCCCTCCCACCAACCACCATTGTTGCGGGCCAACATCAACCACTGTGCTGCTTCGGGCAGGAGCGCGTCGCTCGCGTTCACCTTGGCCAGCAGGCGCAACGCATAGGCCGTTGCCTCGGAGTCGTTGGTATAGTTCGCATCCAGTAGCGGCACATAGGAGCCGGTCCACGAGACAAGGTCACCCTTGTGCACCGCTCGCTGGCGCAGCAGGTCTGCCACATCACCTACACGCGCGTCCTGCACCTGCAACATGGCCAAGCCGGTCATCGCCAGCGCCTCCGGCTGCAGATCCTTGCGACGCTCCCACTCCGCATCCAGTGCTTCCTTCAGGTTCGTCTCGCCCGCATACGCCAGGGCATAGATCACCGCCGCACGAAGTTCCGGCCGCATCCTGGGATGTTGCTTGATCTGGTCGCGTAGGTAGTCCATGCCACGCGAAACCATGGATTTCTGCTCAGGGGTGATCGGCACGTACTGGGCCGCCTGTCCAAGGCCGCCTACGACATACGCCGTCATGTACACGCGGCTGTCGTCTTCCTTCCACCAGCCCCAGCCGCCGTCGTCGTGCTGGTAGTCCTTTAGCCGGTCGAGACCCGCCTCCATCTTGGCATGGAGGTCGGCTTGGTCGATGTGCGTGTCAGGCTTCAGTTGCTGCAACGTCTCGGAGACGATGACGTTGGGCAGAAAGCTGGACATCGTCTGCTCTGTGCAGCCGTAGGGAAAGCTGGTGAGGTACCCAAGCGCCGGAAAGAGCGAACCGGCGATGGAAGGGCTGACCTCAATCCGCAGCGAGTGTGCCGCGGCATCTGTCCCGGGGGGGAAGTTCACATTGGTGCTGCCCTGCGTTGCCGTTTGGGTGATCACGCCGCTGGAGGCAAGCGACTTGGCCACGCCCGCGGGCTCTACCGGGAAGCTGACCTCCAGCGCGTCAGATTCAGCATCCGTGATCGCCGAGCCGACTAGCTTCGCCGTACCCACCCGTGATGCTCGCAGCCGCCAAAGAACGGAGACCTCGCCTTTGCTTGGAACCGTTACGCTGGCCTCGGGCGCGTGCACCACGTCCAGGCCGGTGACGTTGAGCGAAACCTTCGCGATCTTAGCCGTGTCGAGGTAGTTGTGCACGATGAGCGGCAGGGTGATCTCGTCACCCTTGAGTATGAAGCGCGGCGTACCCAGGCGCACCAGCACATCCTTGCGCACCAGCACCTTGCTCGAGGCTGAACCTGCTTTGGAGTCGTTGGTGATGGCGTGCACCGTGGCGCGCCACGTCGTAAGCGAATCGGGGAAGGTCATCGTGACCCGTGCATGGCCGCTGCCGTCTGTGTGCACATCCGGCGCCCAGTAGGCGGTATCCGGAAAGGCCTTGCGCACCTTTGGGGCGGCCTCGTTGCCGGGCTTTACCTGCGCCATTTGCGGGCGGAAGCGCCGACTCCGCTCCGCCAGCAAGGGCGATTTCGAGCCCGCCTCGCCACTGAAGTAGTACTCCAGCGACGAGGTAATCTCGGCACTGCTGTATCGCTGCGGATATAGCCTCTTCACCATGTCGCCGCTGCTGTCCGGATACAGTGAGTAGATTGCTTCATCGACCACCCCGAAGCTGACGTCCGCGCTGACAGCTCTGCCTGTGTAGTCTTTCGTCAGCAAGTCGTAGCTCGCGCTCTGCCCCGGTTGAAACACATCCTTCGTGGGCGTGATCTCAACCTGCAGTTGTTGCTGCGCCGGCGGCACCTGGATGCGTTTTGTAGCCTGGTACAGCGTGTTGTCCTTCATGAAGAGCACAGAGACGGTGATGTCCGGCTGCGCCTCCGCGGTGATGGGCAGGTCAAAGGAGAGTGTCCTGCTGTCGGTGTGCATCACCTCGCGCTTCAGCAGCGACGCGCCCTCCGTGATGACGAGCGCATGGTAGCCCTCGACCTCCGACACAATGCTGACGTGCGCCGTATCGCCGGGCGCGTAACTTTTCTTGTCGGTAACGATCTGCGCCGTACCGGTGCCGCTGTCCCACGACTCCTCGCCCGCGCCCAGGATGTAGATGGAACTTATGTCCGACGGGTTCGGCGTCCCGCTCTGAATCGCCGCTGCCGTCCCCACGATCTCGGCGACGCTGTACTTGGGCTTGCCTATGGCCAGCTCTCCGGTCGCATGACCTGTGGCATCGGTCGTCACGTCGGCTGAGGCGCCGTCGATGGTCGCTGTATTGCCGTTCTCATACCGCGTGAAGCGCATCTGCAGATGCACGCGCGTGCTTACCGGTTTGTTGTCGTAGTCGACCGCGGTGATGCGCACCTTCGCTGCCTCATTCGGTCGCACGGCGTAGCTGACCGGTTCCACGTTGACGCGAAAGGTGCTGTAGGTAGCCAGGAAGCGTCCACGGCCGGTGATCTCCCTGTTGGCGGCGTCTGTGACGCCTGCCTCAACGGTGTAGTCCAGGTCTGGGTGCGACTTGCCCTCTCCGTGTGTGGGTACCTGCACTGTCAGGGTGCCGTTCCTGTCCAGTACGGCTGTCTTCTCGGCTTCTTCATCGCCGTTATCCCTACTGCCAGTGTCGTCGCCGCTATCACTATCAGCTGCCGTATCATCCTCGTCCGACTCACCCCACCAATAATGACGGCTGTGGTATACGCGGTACTTTACCTTCGCGCCCGCAACCGGCTCACCGAAGAAGTAGCGAGAATCAATGGTGACCGGCACGGTTGCGCCCTGTAGCACGCGCTTCTGCTGCGGGGTCACCTGCACGCGATACTCCGGCTTGCGGTACTCCTCCACATGGAAGCCGGCGGTGACGATTGTGTCCTCTGCACTGCTCCCCACGCGCAGCGTGTAGTAACCCAACGTGGCATCTTTTGGTAGAGCGTAGTCGCCAGAGACGTTGCCGTTCGTGAGCGGCAGGTCCTTCTCGAAGATCGTCTTATCCGTGCCGTCAAGGATCGTGACATGCGCCTTTGCAGCTGTCGGGATCGCAAGCGAGTTGCCAGTCTTCGCCCGCAGAACTGCCTTCCAGTGAACGGTGTGCGTGGGCCGATACACCGGCCGTTCCGTAAAGGCATAGCCCACCGTGTCGTTCCGCTCGGTGTAGCTCAACATGTAGCCGCCCGGCGTGGAGACCGCCACCTCCTTCTCCTTCGCAGACACAATCCAAAGGTTGTCGTTCTCCCCCTTCTTGCCGCTTACAGGAAGGTCGGCAAGGCCATGGGTATCGGTCGTCGCGGATGCAAAGCTCCTCTGGCCGTAGCCGGCGTCCACCTTCGCGCCGGCGATCGGCATCCCGGTAGCCCGGTTCACCACGTACGCCGTGATGCCGGTGGAGGAGGTGCGCGTGACCAGCGCCATATCCGTCACCATCAACAGCGTGTAGGCCTTATACCGCCCGTCCGTCGCCTCCAACAGGTATAGATCGGAATCCAGCTTCCCCACGGGCAGGTCGTTAGCGTCGGATATATAGGTGGCGGGCACCTGCATGCGCCAGCGCGCCACCAGTTGCGAAGGGTTCAGCACGGGGATCTGCGCAAACTCCGCCGCAGAGACGATGCGGCTCCGGCGATTGAGCTTCGTCTGCTGTTGGCGCAGTGACCGCCGCGCGTCATGCGAGAACTGGTGCCGAAAGAACGAGCGAATGCTGTTCCACAGATCGGTCTTCCAGTCGTGAAAGCGCTCCAGCCAGGTTTTCTCGTCGACATGCTCCGGGCCTAAGAGGCTTGCCTCGGGTCCGAAGGAGTGCAACTCACGGAGGTTCTCGACGAACTTCACCGGGTCGTTGACGCGGTAGATGCGAAACTCCAGCGCGTCCACGTTATGCGTGTAAAGGTGGATCGAGGGCTGCTCGCCTGGTGCGAAGGTCTTGGTCGTGCTCAGGCTGAACGACACCGTGTCATCCTGGGCATGCAGCGAGGCCACAGCCAGAAACAGCAAGACAAACAGCGAGACAACGCGCGGTCTCATCGAGGGTCCTCTTGAAGAATGTTCCAACGATACACGCCAAGAAAGTTGCTGTTTTCTGACACTGGCCGCCAACGTGGGTCGGGGTGAGCAAGGAGGTCGCCGATCAGCACGCGACGCATCTCGCCCGGTCCATGACCGATAGGGCCCGTGTGGTATACGACCCATTGCTGCGTGCTACCGGTAACGATCATGGAGTGGTATGGCGAGTTCTGTTCCAGTTGACGGAAGAAGAGCAGATCCCCCGGCCGCGCGCTGCGCACATCGCGACTTAGAAAAAAGGTATTGAGCCGCCAAAGCGTCCGCGCGTCCGCAAACTGCGCGAACGCACTAGTACTCCCATCATCCGCGGTAAACGCACCCTCCCGCACCCGAAATAACGCCGGCCCCAGTGGCGTGAGAGGGTAGGCATACTGCCGCACCGAAGGCTGCGCGAGATCCAGTCCTGCCGGAGCTTCGCTGAGCCACGTTTCATCATGCGCATGCAGCGCATTCCGATAGCACCAGCGAAGCAACGCCGCACAGTCGTCAATCTCCCTAGGCAGCTTGTCGGCCGGCAGGTCGGCGGCAGCCTCGGCCATTCCGGTAAACCATCTGCGGAAAGCGCCGCGATCCTCAGCGGTGTGGAGGCGCAGGAAATCCGGAGTGCCATCACCCACCGAATCGCTTGTGCTGGGAACAAAGTGGATCTTCAATGCGGCGGTGCTCTTGCCGTAAGTAACGCGAACGCTCCGCTCTCCTGGAAGAACCGGAGCCTGCACCGCCAGCTCGGTTTCACCGCGCCGATTCGTCGAAATGTGAGACGTCAAACCACTTGCAGCCATTGAGCCGATTTCCAGCGGAGAACTACCAGAGAGGGCGAGCAATCCAACACGGTGGAAGCGACCGTCCGCTGGCATCTGCAGCGCTGGGGATTGAATGCATACTCGGGCATCGTGGGCGCTCCACACCCGAACGCCCAGTGCTAAGCCGAACATTACAGAAACGACGGCTGCTGTGATCACCACATATCGTGAGCCCCTGCCCATCAGGATCGTGTAGCGCGCTGTCTTCGGCTGAGACCGTCGATGTAAGTGACTGAAAGAGCCATGTTTTAAGTCCTGCCTGTGTCCACCGAAATGGCCTTGTGTGTTCACCGCAGTCTTGTGGACACATTCCGCTCGGGTTTACCTGTTTCCTCTTCGGAGAGTATTAGGACGAAGTACCGGCATAGGTATTGCATTGGGTTAGGGTTTTGTGGAACATCACTGGACCATATTGGAGCTAGCATCATTTGCCGATGCAAAAGGTAGAAAAAATACGCCCCAGGATGTCGTCGGCAGTCGTGGCTCCGGTAAGAGCGTCGAGTGCACGGAGAGCGTTATATAGATCCACGAGCAGGATCTCGTGTGGCAGGCCGGCGACGTTGGCTTCCATCGCCGCCTCCAGAGCGGCGAGCGCCGCCAGGATGTGCTCCTGCTGCCGCCGGTTGTTCAGAGCGCCCGATTCGGCCAGGCCACCCGCCGCTTGCAGGCAACGCAGAATGGCCTCCTTCAAGGAGTCCACACCCTGTCCCGTCAGGGCAGAAACCGACAGCACGGCGCCTGCAGGTTCGACCGGAATCCCACCCGTGATCGCGCCCGTGTCAGCGCTCGTCTGTCCACCCATCCCGGCAGACATCTGCTGCGCCGCCTCGTGTCCTGCCCGGACCTCGGCAGAGCCCCCCGGGCCACCCAGCAGGTCCACCTTGTTGCGGACAAGCAGGTGCGGCCGGCCCTCGAGTTCCACGGCGAGCTCACGCTCTTCGGGCGTCTCCCGCGCCGTGGCGTCGTGAATCAGCAGCACCAGGTCGGCATCGGCCAGGGCCTCCCGGGAGCGGGCGATGCCTTGTTGTTCGGCCTCATCGGCGGGTCGCTCGCCCCCCAGCCGCAGGCCCGCGGTGTCCACCAGGCGCACGGGGACGCCCTGCAGAGACCACGACTCCTCCACCGTATCGCGCGTGGTGCCCGGCAGCGGTGTCACAATCGCGCGAGGGCGCTCCAGCAGCCGGTTAAACAGCGAGCTCTTGCCCGCGTTGGGCCGGCCCACCAGGGCAAGCGATACGCCTGAGCGCAGCAGCGCGCCGCCCCGGTAGCTGCGAGCCAGCGCGCCCAGCCCACCCTGAACCTCAGCGATGGCCGTCGCGATCTGCGCTGGAGGCACCACGTCCACGTCGTCCAGCTCGCCGGAGGCAAAGTCCATTCCGGCCTCCAGCAGCGCGATCAGGTGCAAAAGCTGCTCCTTAAAGGGTGTAATCCGCCGGCTCAGCGCGCCCCCGAGCTGCTGTGCCGCGGCACGCGCCTGCTCCAGCGTCTGGGCCGCAATCAGGTCGTGTACCGCCTCGGCCTGCGTTAGATCGAGCCGGCCGGAAAGAAACGCACGCTGCGTAAACTCCCCCGGCTCCGCAAGCCGGGCCCCGTGTCGCAGAGCGGCGGTTAACATCGCGTCCAGAATCACCGGCGAGCCATGGGCGGCTATCTCCACCACATCGTCCCCTGTATAGGAGTTTGGCGCCAGAAACGCAGTCGCCACAGCCTCATCGATCGGCGAGGCCTCCTGATCGGTCGCCGCCCGAGGATCAAGCACCCGCACAAAACGGGCCCGCGCGTGCTCCAGGGGACGGGCCAGCCGCACCAGCTTCGCGACGACGGCCAGGCTCTCCGGCCCGGCAAGACGAACGATGCCAATGCCGCCACGCCCGGGCGGTGTGGCAATGGCGGCAATGGTGTCGAGAGGGGGTGGGGGAGGCATGCCTCCCAACATGGTACGGGTCAAATCCGCACCCGTATGCCCACCTCCGAAGCCCCACGTCCGTAAAGCCACGCCTTATCCCACGCCCACCTGTTGCCGGCATCACCGCCGTCGCGGTACACGGCATCCCTCAGCACCGCCGACAAAAGAAGCCAGAAATGAAGCTCATCAGGTACCATGCCTCAGGCTCAGCTCCCAATCCTGCACCTGCACGCAGCGTGAGGAGCATGCGCGGACCCTTTACGGCAGAAAGTGATCTGTTTCCCCCGATGGCCATGACCAGCGTAGGCAATACGCACTCCCTGAGTGACTCCCCCGGCACCACGAACTATAGCGCGATGGCGATGATGACTACGCTCTTCTTCATCTGGGGCTTCTGTACGGTGCTGAACGACGCCCTCATTCCGCATCTCCAGTCCGTGTTCAATCTGAACTACACCCGCGCTTCGCTGATTCAGCTCTTCTTCTTCGGGTCCTACTTTCTCTTCGCCCAGCCCGCCGGCAAGCTCATTGAGAGCATCGGCTACCAGCGCACCATGGTCGTCGGCCTGATCACCATGGCCGTGGGCGCCCTGCTCTTCTTTCCGGCTGCCTCGCTTGCCTCGTATCCGTTCTTTCTCGGCGCGCAGGTCGTCCTTGCCGCCGGCATCACCCTTCTGCAGGTGGCCGCCAACCCCTACGTCACCATCCTCGGGCCGCCCGAAACCGCCTCCAGTCGCCTCAATCTGACGCAGGCCTTCAACACCATCGGCGATGTCATGGCCCCCTATGTCGGCAGCATTCTGATCCTTGGCGGCGCAGCCGAAGCCGCCCAGAGTTCAACCAAGCTCCATGGGGCGGCTCTTTTGGTCAGCCGCACTCAGCAAGCAGCCAGCGTCAAAGTACCCTACCTTCTATTGGCCGGGATCCTCATCGTCCTCGCGCTCGCCATCGCCTTCTATAGATTTCCGCGCCTGGAGGTCACCAAGGATTTCCGCCCCGGTGAGCTCGGTGTCAAGCGAGACAGCCTCTGGAATCACCGTCACCTCTACCTCGGCGCGGTCGCCATCTTTATTTACGTCGGCGCGGAGGTCTCCATCGGCAGCTTCATGGCCAAATACATCGCCGACCCCACCATCACTGGATATGCCCTCCAAAAAGCAACAAAATTGGTGACGCTCTACTGGGCGGGCATGGCGGTCGGTCGTTTTGTCGGTTCAGCCCTGATGCAGCGCATGTCCGCTCCCACCCTGCTCGCCCTCAGTGGAGTCGGGGCAGCCGTCATGGTCATGTGCTCCCTGCTTGGCACCGGACACTTCGCCGCGGTCACCATCCTTGCCGTCGGCCTCTTCAACTCCATCATGTTCCCGACCATCTTTACCCTCGGGGTAGCCGACCTCGGCACCCTCACCGGTCGAGGCTCAAGCCTTCTCGTGCAAGCCATCGTGGGCGGCGCCGTCTTCCCCGTCCTCATGGGTTTCCTGGCAGACAGAATCGGGATCCATCACGCGCTCTTTCTCCCCTTCCTCTGCTATCTCTTCATCAT
>CAXTGE010000003.1:0-1827 GCA_964243645.1 uncultured Acidobacteriaceae bacterium
GTGCAGAGCTGCCAGACGAAGCCGGCGTCCTCGGTGCGGAGGACGGTGCCGTTTGTGCCGCTGGCCCAGGCGACGCCGTTACCGACGGCGTCGATGCCACGGAGGTCGGCGGTGGTGTGGGCGTCCTGGATCTGCCATTGGGCTTGCGAGGCGAGGGGGACGGTGAGGGCCAGCGCGGCGAGTACGGGGAGACGCATGGGTGCCAGTGTAGACCGTGGCTTTTGCGGATGGGGTGGGCGGTGCTTTGCGGCTAAAGCCGCTTGCTTCGGTGATGGATGGTGGCACCGCTGGATAGAAAGACCAAGCGTGGTCGTCTGTCAGAAAGACAGGGGTCTCTCCACTGCGCGAGACGCTGAAGCTGTCTCGCTCCGGTCGAGATGACAGGGGATGGGTTTGTTTGGGATTACGTTTAGTGGGGCGATGGGGCTACGGCCCAGGCGAGGCTGTCTGGTTCGCCGCCTACAGGGAGGGCTTTTCGGCATGGGCGAAGTGACATGGAGCTGAGGGTAGCGCCTGCCGAGCTGGGGCAAGAGCAGATCCCCCGTTCGGGCATTAAGAGCAGAGAAGCTAGAGCTTGGCGGGGGTGCTGGATAGGATCGCCGCGAGGCGGGCGATCTCGTCGGCGAGCACGTGAGGTGCGGGGCCCTGGGCGGTGAGGTGGCCGTCGTGGAGGCGAAGGATTTCGGCTCCGAGCAGAAGAGCCTCGTCAGGGTCATGGGTCACGGAGAGGACGGGCAGACCGCGGGCGTTGAGGTAGGCCTGCAGGTGGGGAAGCAGGTCGTCTCGCAGGGTACGGTCGAGGCCGGCGAAGGGCTCGTCAAGGAGAAGCAGGCGGGCGTCCGGCACGGCGAGGGCGCGGGCTAGCGTGACACGCTGGCGTTCGCCGCCGGAGAGCTCGTGGGGACGCTTAGGGAGGAGCGACTCGAGTTGTAGCAACGCGATGATCTCAGGGATCAGGGCTGCCGAGGGTGAGGCGTGGCGGAGGGATGCGGGGAAGCGGATATTTTGGAGTGCGCTTAGGTGGGGCAGCAGTGTGGCGTTTTGGGGCGCGTAGGCGAGATTACGGTCCTGCGTAGGAGTGGTCTGGAGCGGCTGCCAGGTCCCGTCAGCGGCGGTGCGCTCGAAGGTGGCAGTGAGGTGGGGCGTAAGGCCGGCGAGGGCACGGATGACCGTGCTTTTGCCGCTGCCGGACGGGCCAAAGAGGATGGTCCAGGGAGAAGAAAGGGTAGCGTGGACCGACAGGGTGAGCTGGCCATGGCGGCCCTGAAGGGTAAAGCGGTGATGAGGGGTGGTGAACTTCACGGGAGCTTGAGCCTGCAGTCATAGTGGCATTGGAAAAAGGCCAACGCAAAGGACGCGAAGAGCGCAAAGGTACGCGACGAAGGTGAGGGCATGCGCTCGGCTGGGTGATCAGTTCAGGATGGTGTTGCGGCGGCGGGTCTGGAGTGCGAGTAGGGTGAGAAAGCTGAGCGCGATCAGAAGAAGGGAAGTGTGGGTTGCGGCGGCGTAGTTGGCCTCCTGCACCTGGTCGAAGAGAGAGATGGAGAGCGTGCGGGTGGAGCCGGGGATATCGCCGCCGAGCATGAGGACGACGCCGAACTCGCCCACGGTGTGGCAGAAGGTGAGCAGACCGGCGGTGAGAAAGGCGCGGCGGGCGAGCGGCAGGGTGACGCGGCAAGCCACCTGCAGGGGCGATGCCCCGAGGACACGGGCGAGATCCCGGAGCTCCGGGTCGACCTCCGTGAAGGCGGCGGTGAGCGGCTGGACAGCGAAGGGGAGGCTGTAAAGCAGCGAACCGAACAAGAGGCCGGTAAAGGTGAACGCCAG
>CAXTGE010000003.1:1927-32587 GCA_964243645.1 uncultured Acidobacteriaceae bacterium
GGGAGGCGGTCAGCTAAGAAGCGGTTGGCTAGGAAACGGTCGGCTGGGGAGCTGTTGGTGGTCGGGCAAAGTTACTGGGCTGGTTCGAGGCCGAACTGGGGGAGTTGGTGTTGGATTTCCGGGCTTGTTAGCCAGCGGACGAAGGCCTGGGCTGCGGGAAGGTTTGAGGCGTTGCGCAGGGTCACGGCGCATTGCTGGATGGGCGGGTATTTGCGGGGGAGCGGGATGAAGCTGCCGGTCTCGCGGAAGTGCGGGCTGGAGGCGATGGTGAGAGAGATGAAGGCAGCCTGGGCGTTACCGGTGTCGGCGAATTGGGCGGTCTGCATGATGTTTTCGCCCTTGACGAGCTTGGGCGCGAGGATGCCTTCGAGATTGAGGGCGCGGAGCTCGGCGGTGGCAGCCTGACCGTACGGAGCGTGCAGGTCGTTGGCGACGGCGACCCGGGTGACGTTGGCCTGGGTAAGTGCGCTGAGGCTGAGTGGCTGGGCGGGGGAGTCCTTGCGAGCCCAGAGGACGAGGACACCGGTGGCGTACGGCACGGGCCGCGGATCAGCGGTGAGGTGGGCGTCGGTCAGCTGCTGAGGGTGGGCGCAATCGGCGGAGAGGAAGAGGTCCGCGGGCGCGCCGTTCTGTATCTGCTGGGTGAGTGTGGCCGAGGAGCCGAAGGTGGACGTGATGTGAACGCCGGTTCGATGCTCATACTCGACGGCCAGGGTGGGCAGAACGGGCTGCAGATCGGCGGCGGCGGCGATGTGCAGATCGTGCGTGGCCTGGGCGGCGGCGGGGAACGGTATGGCCAGGAGCAGAGCGGTCCCCATGCCAAGCAGTGCCCGGTGTGGGCTGAACCTGCGGATCTCTCCACTGCGCTGACAGATGTCAGCTTCGATCGAGAGGACAAAGGAGTGACGCAGATTCTTCGGAGGGTGGTGAAAGATTTTCGAAGGATAGCAGGGAGCCTTTAGAGGATCGCGAGGAGCGTTAAGAGGCTGGCGGGGAGCTTTACGGTAGGCTAGAAGAACGCATGTCGTCAGGCTCAACAATATCGATCTCACACGTTTTGAGATGCATCGGATGTGACGCACGCATCGGTGCGGCGCAAGCGGCAAAGAACTTTCGCTGCCAGCAATGCGGTGAGCTGTTTGAGATCGAGTACCCGTGGAGCGAGAGTGCGGCGAGTGGACTCCAGGCTGTATGGAAGCCCAATCCGGCGGCGCTGAAGCATCTTTGGGAGGAACGCCGGACCTCGACACAGCCGGCGGATCAGAGCGGCGTGTGGCGCTTCCGCGATCTGCTGCCGATCGTCGCCGAAGAGCAGATCGTCACGCTGCGCGAGGGCAACACGCCGCTATACGAGATGCCGCGCTCGGCCGAGTCGCTGGGCATGAACTGGCTGCTGGCCAAGCACCAGGGCATGAATCCCACGGGGTCCTTTAAGGACTGCGGCATGACGGCGGCGCTGAGCGTGGCGGCGGCGAGCGGTTTTGAATGGGTCGCGTGTGCCTCAACGGGCAATACCTC
Organism: uncultured Acidobacteriaceae bacterium; assembly: GCA_964243645.1. Classification (GTDB taxonomy): domain Bacteria; phylum Acidobacteriota; class Terriglobia; order Terriglobales; family Acidobacteriaceae; genus Granulicella. The sequence continues at coordinate 3,446 of CAXTGE010000003.1, forward strand.
CGCGGCGATGGCTGCCTATGCGGCGCGGGCCGGGCTGAAGAGCCTTGTGCTGATCCCGGAGGGCAAGATCGCCTGGGGCAAGCTGTCCCAGTCCATGGACTACGGCGCCCTGACGGTGCAGCTGAAGACGGACTTCGATGGCTGTGTGCGGGTGCTGAACGAGGTCATTCGGCGAGCACCGGTGTACTTGCTGAACTCGGTCAATCCGTACCGTCTTGAAGGGCAGAAGACCCCTGCCTTTGAACTGCGCGAGCAGTTGGATGGGCGCGTACCGGACCATATCATCGTGCCCGGGGGCAACCTGGCAAACTGTTCGGCGCTGGGCAAGGGTTATGCCGAGTTGAAGCAGTTGGGCTTCATCAACAAGGTGCCGAAGATCAGCGTCGTGCAGGCAGAAGGCGCGAATCCGCTCTACCGGGCAATGCAGGAGAACGGTGGGACGCACCTGGAGCCCGTGGTGGCGGATACCCGTGCGTCGGCGATCCGGATCGGTAATCCTGCCAGTTGGAAGAAGGCGGTCAAGGTGCTGCTGGGGACCGGCGGCTGGTGCGAGCAGGCCAATGAGCGCGAGATTGCGCTGGCCAAGGCGGAGATCGGCGCGGAGGGCATCGGCTGTGAGCCGGCAAGCGCTGTAACGCTGGCCGGCCTGAAAAAGCTGGTCGCGAACGGGCGGGTAGGCCGAGAGGAGACCGCGGTGCTGCTGCTGACCGGTCATACGCTCAAGGATCCGGAGTACACGATCCAGTTCCATAAGGGCGAGCTGTTTGGGGGCGCGTCGAGCACAGATACAGCCATGGAAGCAGCGAGCGCTCCACTGCGGCGTGAGCCGGTGGTGCTGGAGCCTGAGGTGGACCTGGTGTTGCGGGCGCTGGATGCGGTCGGGTCCGTGCAGGCTGTGAGATCTGCCCGTTCGATGGCAGGGCAGAGAGCTTGAGCGAGGCCGGACATACTCCCCGTGGCGTACGGGTGACCCTGCCGGCGACCTCGGCAAACCTGGGGCCGGGCTTCGACGCCGTGGGCGTGGCGTTGTCGTTGGCTTTGACGGTGGAGGCTCGTGTAGCGGACCGTAACCGGGTGCGGGCGACCGGACGCGATGCCGCGCTGTGTGGGCAACTGAAGGACAACTTGATCCTGGAAAGTTATCGCGCGGCGATGGAATTGGCCGAAGCAGCCGAGGCGAAGGTGATGCCGCTGGCGCTCGAGGTGGAAAACGAGATTCCGCTGGGCATGGGTTGCGGGTCGAGCGCGGCGGCCCGGCTTGCGGGCGTGGCGCTGGCAAACCACTTCGGTGGGTGCGGCTGGAATGACGCAGAGATCGTCGCCCTGGCGAGCCGGCTGGAGGGTCATCCGGACAACGTGGCGGCCTGCTGGTATGGCGGCTTCACGGTGAGTGTGCCCCATGCGGCCGGGGTGGCGATGGCGACGTTTGCCTGTGACGGTACCTGGCAGCTGCTGCTGGCGCTGCCGGAGGCGGGATTGGCGACTGAGAAGGCGCGAGGCGTCTTGCCGGCGAGCTATTCACGGGAAGACACAGTCTTCAATGTGCAACGGGTGGCCCTGCTCACCGCCGCCTTTGCACAGGAGCGTCTGGACCTCCTGACTGTGGCAATGGACGACCGGATGCACCAGCCGTACCGGCGGCAGGTCTGCGGATTGCTCGGGCACCTGGACGAGCTGCAGGCCGCTGACGAATTTGCGGGTGTCGCTCTAAGCGGCGCGGGACCGGCTTTGCTGGCGATCCTGGGAGAGCGCGCGACGCTGCACGACGCCCAGGCGCGACTGCGAGCCGCTCTGGGTAAGGGTGTGGAGATCCTGCCGGTCCGCATCGCCGGACGGGCGCAGGTGGAGCCGCTCTCGTCCTGAGAGATCCTCTGTTCCTGGCCTCCAAGGCGGCGCAGGAGGGACGGGGATTGCATCGCAGCGGCAAAGGCTGCATCTACTCTAATGCTGTGGCACTTTAGGCCTGGAGAGGGAAGAATGGCGAGTCAGTTTGTAAGCGAAGTCAATGATGCGGAGTTTGAAGCACAGGTGCTGAAGTCCGATACGCCGGTGCTCGTCGATTTCTGGGCGGCGTGGTGCGGCCCTTGCCGGGCGCTTGCCCCGATCGTGGACCAGGTGGCCGAGCAGTACAACGGCAAGGTCAAGGTCATGAAGATGGACGTGGACCGGAACAACATCACGCCCAGCAAGTATGGCATCCGGGGCATCCCGGCCCTGCTGGTATTCAAGGGTGGTCAGGTCACCGAGCAGATTACCGGGTATGTGCCCAAGGCGCAGATTGAGGAGAAGCTGCAGAAGGTTGTCGGCGTAAACGCCTAGCTCCGTTTGCGGCAGTGCGGGCCCAGTCCTTGAGACTGGGCCTTTTCTTTGAAGGAAACGATGCCTGGAGGCGACAGAACTCCCATTGCTGTCCCATGTCGACACAACCGTTGTCGCCTGCCGTGCCGGTGAATAGACTAGGGAGACATGCTGGACTGGCTGCTGCTACGGGGAAGTCTCATCGCTTTCTGCATTTTGGCGAACGCCTTTTTTGTGGCGGCCGAATTTGCTCTGGTCAGTGTGCGCGAGACGCGCGTTCAGCATCTGGTGGCGCGGAAACGGCCGGCAGCCCTGACGGCCCTGCGGTTGAAGCGTGAGATCGATCAGGTGCTGCCGGCGGTGCAGCTGGGTGTGACCCTGGCAAACCTGGTGCTGGGCGGTGTGGGCGAGCCGACCGTAGCAGCAGCTCTGGAGCATCGCCTCACCTCCGTCTCACCGCACGGTGCCCTCGGCATGTGGGAGGCGGCTCATCCCCTGTGGATTGGCCACGGGATCGCTGTCCCGCTGGCCTTCTGTTTCATCACGTTTCTGGAGGTGGTGCTGGGCGAGCTGGTGCCGAAGTCCCTGGCCCTGCAGCGGACGGAGCGCATTGCGCTGGCGGTCGCTGGGCCGGTGGACGTATTCATCCGGATCTCGCGGCCAGTGGTCAGCCTACTGAATACCTCAGCGGGGCTGGTACTGCGGCTGTTCCGGGCACCCCTGCGCGGCGAGACCGGCGCGGCGCACTCTCCGGAAGAGTTGAAGATGATGACGACGGCAACCCGGCGGCTGGGACTCCTGCCGGTCTACCAGGAGGAGATTGTGCACCGTGCGCTGGAGCTGGGCGAGGTCTCGGCCAGTGCCATCATGACGCCGCGGGCCCGGATCTTTGCGCTGCCGGCGGATATGCCGCTGGAGCAGGCAACGGCGCGGATTGTGGAGGAGGAACACTCGCGCGTGCCGGTATACGACCCGGAACGTGGCGTGGATGCCTTTATCGGCGTGGTTTACGCCAAAGATCTGTTCCGGCTGACACATTTCCGCGGCGTGGCGATGAGTATGGGGCATCTGCGGAGTTCGGGGCTGACCCTGCGGCAGGTCATGCGGGACATCCTGGTCGTGCTGGAGACCAAGCCCGTGTTGGAGCTGCTGGAGGAGTTTCAGGCGCGACGGCGACAGATGGCGATCGTGGTGGATGAGTTCGGGTCAACGCTGGGGCTGGTCACCGCGGAGGACGCGCTGGAACAGCTGGTCGGTGAGCTTGAGGATGAGCACGATACCGGCAAACCGAATGTGGCGCTGGCGAACGGCAGCCTGGCTCTGGATGCCAGCATCACCTTGCGGGATGTCGCCACGCAACTCCGGTGGGAGCTGCCCAAGACCCCCGGCGTGGAGACCCTGGCGGGCCTGCTGCTGGCCAGGTTTGGGCATATTCCGGAGGTGAGTGAGGCGATTGAGATTGAAGGCCGGCGCTTCGAGGTACTGGGGATGGATCGGCACAGGATCGCGCGGGTCCGTGTCGACCCAGTCACCTCACCTGAGCCGGAGTCCGGCGGAGGGGACGGTGCGGCCCTGGTGGGCGGGGTCGCGGCTTGAGGTGGAGGGGGTTTGCGGGAGCGCTATGGCGAGCGATCGGGCGTCTGGCGCTTACCTTGCCGGCTCTGTGGCTGGTGGTCACAGTGGTCTTCCTGCTGATTCACCTGGTGCCGGGTGACCCCATCGTGTTGATGCTCGGCGAGGGAGCATCTGCGGGCGATATCGCGGCGCTGCGGCATAGCTACGGCATGGACCGGCCCCTGGGAGAACAGTATTTTGGGTACTGGCATGGATTGATGCGTGGCGATCTGGGACATTCGTTGCGCCTGCATGACACGGTTGTGCACTTGATTTTGCAGCGGTATCCGTACACCCTTGCCTTAACGGCGGCAGCAATGCTGTTGGGGGCAGCAATCGCGATTCCAGCGGGTGTGACGGCAGCACGGGCCAGGGGACGATGGCCGGACCGTGTTCTGAGTTTCGGAAGTCTGGCTGGATTGAGTCTGCCAAATTTTGCTCTGGGGCCTGTGCTGATCCTCGTATTTTCGATCGCTTTGGGCTGGTTGCCGGTAGCGGGAGCGGGAGTGGGCTTTGCGGATTTCTGGCCCCACCTTGCGCTTCCGGCGGTGACGCTGGGGTTGGGGGTGGCGGCGATTCTGACCCGCATGGTCCGGAGCGCAATGCTGGATGAGCTTGGACAAGATTACGTTCGTACCGCGCGAGCCAAAGGACTGCCCGAAAACATCGTCATTTACCGGCACGTCCTGCGCAACGCACTAAACCCTGTGCTGACCGTCATGGGTTTGCAATTTGGCTCGCTTTTAGCGGGTGCGATCGTCACGGAGACCATCTTCAGCTGGCCTGGCTTGGGTCGTCTTACACTCTCGGCGGTCGCCAATCGGGACTATGCCCTGGCGCAGGGCTGCATTCTGGCCATTGGAGTTACTTATGTGATGGTGAATTTCCTTACCGATTCGATGTACGCTTTAGCGGATCCTAGAATGCGTCCTTAGAGGTGCGCTATGACCCTCCCTCGTGGATGGTGCTGGCTGGTTATTTGGTTTGCTTTATCTTTGTCCGTGGGGTCGTCTGCCCAGGTCTCGGTTCCAGAGATTCCTCCGCCGAGCGCCAAGGTGCAACCCTTTCACGATGGTCACTTCGGTGTGCGTTTCGACGTGCCGGAGGGCTGGTCGTTGGCCCGTAAAGACAAGCTCGTGAGCACGTTTCACCTTGATGCCCGTACCGCCTCGCCAAAGGCGCTGATGCGCAGTGTCGCGTCGATCGAGTTCAATCCTTACCCGTACTCGACCTTCAGCGGCGCACTGTTCTATTTCAGCGTCGAACCGCATACGACGGATGTGGAGTGTGCGCGCCAGGCTACCGGTTTTGTCCAGAGCGTTGCCCTGAATCAGACCCACGACAAAGATGTTCAGGACATCGGCGGCATGAACTTCGCGCACGGTCATGACGAGCACGGACAGATCTGCGTGGAAGCCCGCGACGAGGTGTACACGGCCTACAGGAAGGGTGCGTGCTACCGGTTCGATCTGACGATGAACACGTTCTGTTCCATCTCCAGTGGCGCCGTCGATCTTACGCAGACAGAGATGGAACAGATTGACCAACGCATGGCGAACATTCTGTCCACCGTCCAGCTGGATTGGGAAAAGGCCGGGCCTCACCCGGTGCCCGCGCCCAAGATACCCGTCACGCCCCTGTTTCAGCCCAACGGAGTTGACTCAGCTTTGAACACGCAGCCAGGCCATGTACCGCCGTCGCATACAGGTGGAGAAGGTGGGCGCTAGGAAAGCGGTTCTAGAGCCGTTCTCCTGCAGGTGGGGTGCTGAGCCGAGGCGGTTCACGCCAGTTTTCGCCAAGAAAACTGGCCTGAGCGTGTCAACCAAAGCCATAGTTACAGGAGAACAGCTCTATTTAGTCCTGACGATGTGGAGCGGAACGATCTCCGCGCGGACCTCGCCGGTTTCGAGATGCAGGTATGCGAGTGTGATGGGCAGAGAGAAGCGGCGGGGACCGGCGCTGCCCGGATTGAGGTAGAGAACCCCGTCTCTGGTCTCGTTAACGGCTTGGTGACTGTGGCCGTAGATGACGGCGCTCAGTCCCGCGGCGGAGGGATGGACATCCAGATCCGCGATGGAGTGGACGAGGTAAAGCAGGTGGCCTGCCAGTTCCACGGCTTCGGTGGCCGGTAGTTCGGCGCAGCGATCGGCGATATCGATGTTGCCACGAATGGCGGTGAGCGGCGCGATGGCCGCGAGCCGATCCAGGATGTCGGGGTCGCCGATGTCCCCGGCGTGCAGAATGTGGTCGACTCCCTGCAGGGCGGCAACGGCCTCCGGCCGTAGAAGACCGTGGGTGTCGGAGATTACGCCTACACGCATCAGCGTACCCCGCTTTGTCGCGGATCCAGGGCATCGCGCAGGCCGTCTCCCACCAGGTTGAAGGCGAGTACGCAGAGGGCCACGGCAAAGGCAGGGAAGAAGACGAGGTGCGGTGCCTCAAAGAGGTGAGAGCGAGCGGCGTTGAGCATCGAGCCCCAGGTGGCAATCGGCGGCTGCACGCCTAATCCGAGAAAGCTCAGGGTGGCCTCGGAAAGTACAGCCGTAGCCATGCCGATAGCGGCCTGAACCAGAATGGGACCCAGCGTGTGCGGCAGGATGGAGCGCAGAAGGAGCCGGGCATCGGAGGCACCGAGCGAACGAGCAGCCTGCACGAACTCGCGCTCCCGCAGGGCCAGCACCTGAGCCCGAACGAGCCGCGCATACCCCACCCAGGCCGGGAGAGCGAGGGCAAGAACAAGATTGGGTAGGGACGGACCGAGAAATGCCACGATCGCGACAGCCAAAAGAATCCCTGGAAGCGCGAGAAAGGCATTCGAGAGATAGACGTTGATCATGACATCCAGCCAGCCACGGTAGAAGCCGGCAGTGGCGCCCAGGACGACGCCCACGGATAGCGAAGAGACCACCACTGCCGTAGCTACACCCAGCGAGATCCGGCCACCGAAGAGAATGCGGGTATAGATGTCCCGACCCAGCTCGTCGGTACCGAAGAGGTGAAGGAGCGAAGGCGTCGCCAGCCTGTCGGTGAGGTCAATATGAGCGGGATCCTGCGTTGTCAGCGCGGGAGCAAAGGCTGCGACCGCGAGAAACAGAAGAACCAAGGACAGCCCTGCCACGGCGAAGCGCTGATGAAGCAGGCGAGACAGCACCGAAGCACTCTTTGTGGCGTCTTCGGAGATCGTTGTTGCGGCCGGGCGCTCGGCGAGTGCAGCCATGCTGCGCTATGGTCTCACAGGAGGTCACATCCTCCACATGACCCATAGGGGATTCGTGGTGCTTTTGTGTAGCCTCGTTTGTCTTGACAGGGCTGAACACTGGCAAGACACTTTGAGGAGTCACACAAAAGCATTGAGGCAGAAAGCGGTACCAGCCGAGGGCTTCGTGTCGAGCACGGGAGTGTCTGGATGAAGTTGAAGGGCGAGCGCGCAGTTGTATGTGGCGCGGGCGGGTTTATCGGCGGTCATCTTGTGCATGGGTTGCAGGCACGTGGGATCGAGGTCGTGCGGGCAGTGGACGTGAAACCGCTTCATGAGTGGTATCAGGCCGCTGACGGTGTGGAAAACCTGTCCCTGGACTTAAAGGACAAAGATGCTTGCCTGCAAGCCGCGGAAGACGTGACCCTGGTGTACCAGCTGGCAGCGGACATGGGCGGTATGGGCTTCATAGAAAACAACAAGGCCCTGTGCATGCTGAGCGTGCTCACCAATACGCACATGCTGCTGGCGGCGAAAGAGCAGGGCGTCGAACGCTTCTTTTACTCGTCTTCGGCGTGCGTTTACAACGGGGACAAGCAGCTCAATCCGAATGTCGTGCCGCTGAAGGAAGCCGATGCCTACCCGGCGCTGCCCGAGGACGGCTACGGTTGGGAAAAGCTGTTCAGCGAACGCATGTGCCGTCACTTTGAAGAGGACTTCGGACTGGTGACTCGCGTGGCGCGTTATCACAACGTCTACGGTCCACTCGGCACATGGGAGGGCGGGCGTGAAAAGGCGCCGGCAGCGATCTGTCGCAAGGTGATCGAAGCGAAGCTGTCCGGGCACCACGAGATCGAGATCTGGGGCGATGGCAACCAGACGCGATCCTTCATGTACATTGACGATTGCGTGGACGGAACGCAGCGCATCATGGAAAGTGAGATCGACGAACCCATCAATTTGGGTTCAAGCGAGTTGGTTACGATCAACCAGCTGGTGGACATCGCCGAGGACATCGGCGGGGTCACCCTCCGTCGCCGGTATGACCTTTCCGCGCCTAAGGGTGTGAACGGTCGCAATAGCGACAATGCAATGATCCTCAATCATCTGGATTGGGAGCCCTCCATCAAGCTGCGGGATGGTCTGGAACGGACCTATCGGTGGATTGAGGGCGAAATCATGGCCGGCAGTTCAGTCATGGAGCAGAGGCTTTTGACAACCAAGGCCTGAAGTGGAATGGTTTGTGACGAAAATACTTGGGATTGATTTTTTTCACGGAACAGCACGGGAAGCCGTTGAGCGGATGCGTCACCAGGGCGGTCTGCTGGTGGTGCCGGCCGCTCCCGCACTGAAGGATCTGGATACCCGGCCGGAGTACAGGGAGGCCCTGATGGCGGCCGACATGGCGCTAACGGATTCGGCCTTCATGGTCATCATCTGGAACCGGCTGCAACGAAGTCATATCCGGCGACTTAGCGGATTGGAGTACTTACGGGAGCTGCTGACGCACGAGGACGTGCGCGCCGCGGGCAACACGCTTTGGGTAATGGCCAGCGAGGCCAGCGCGGCATGCAATCTGGAGTGGCTGCGGGAGCAGGGCCTGATTGTGCCCCCCGAGTGTGTCTACATGGCCCCCCTATACGGTCAGGATCTTGAGGATCCGGCGCTGCTTTGCCGTCTTGAGCAGCTACGACCCCAGCACGTGATCGTGACGATCGGGGGCGGAACCCAGGAACGCCTCGGGCTCTATCTTCGCCGCCGACTGAGCTATGTGCCGTCCATCCATTGCATTGGGGCGGCTATCGCATTTCTGAGTGGCGATCAGGTGCAGATCCCGATGTGGGCTGACCGGTACTACATGGGATGGCTGTTCCGATCGCTGTCGGAGCCCAAGCGCTACGTCCCGCGCTACTGGGACGCGCGCAAGCTGTTCCGTCTCATGGTGCGATACCGGGACCAGTTGCCGGAGTTGGTGGCCGTCGATAGGTAACGTGGTGAGGACACCGCAGCTTTCACACCGGATGTGGGTCTGCAGGGGCATGTGGATCAAAGGCATAGCGGCTACAAGATGCCTGGGTGTGGCGGCGCTCTGTCTAGTTGCCTTGTGTACCAGCCAGGCGCAAGCGCCCCACAGCGTGGCGGAGCAGTACCTGTTTCAGGCGGCGAACGCGGAACGACTCGCGAAGGGCCTGTCTCCCCTGCAATGGGATGATTCGTTGTACCGGGCGGCCTGGGTGCATGCGCGGGCGATGGCGAGCAGAGCCTCGATCTCGCACCAGTACCCTGGCGAGCCGGAGTTGGCCGACCGGGCGCAAACGGCGGGTGCCCGCTTCAGCGTGGTCGCTGAAAACGTCGCAGAGGCGCCGACCGCGCCCATGATCCATCGGGGCTGGATGTTGTCAGAGCACCATCGTGACAACCTGCTGGATCCGCGGCTCGACCATATCGCGATCAGCGTGCTGCGCCGGGATGGGCAGCTGTATGCCGTTGAGGACTTCGACCATGGCGTGACGGAACTCTCGTTTGAGGAGCAGGAAAGGGCGATTGCCGGTTTGTTAGCCGCTTCGGCTCCCCTGAGGGTCGATGTCGCGAGTGACGAGGCCCGTCAGACGTGCCAGATGGAGACGGGCTATGCCGGTCCTCGCAGGCCGTGGTTCGTGATGCGTTTCACGGCAAGCGCTCTGGATACCTTGCCCGAGGAGCTCCTGAACCGGCTTTCCACGGGCAAATACGGCGAGGCCCAGGTGGGAGCCTGCTCCACGCGCGACACAGGACATTTTGCCGGGTACAACCTCGCGGTAATGCTGTTCCGTTGAGCGGCTGGTGTCTTTTGACCGGCAGGGTGCGGTTTGCTATAAAGGGTGAAGCGCAGCCGTTCCCGTTGTGCATCAGAAGTCAGCGATCCTGAGTAGCTCAATGGCAGAGCATTCGGCTGTTAACCGAAGGGTTGTAGGTTCGAGTCCTACCTCAGGAGCCATCCTTTCCCGGCTCTGATCCAAACACCACTTCAAATCCTGCACTCTCTAAAGTCACAAGTGTGCCGTCCCAGCCGGCTCCGCGGTTGTTCTGTCATGAGCCTTGGCAGAGCTGTTTCGCGCGGGGGAAAGTACCTGTTACCTTCAGGTGGAGTGTCGGGGATTCCAGTCTTCCAGGTGCAACCTGAGTTGCTCTGTACAGCCAGGACCCTCCACACACGCGATGGGGAGAATGTAATGCGAAAGCTTTGGCTGAGTGGGTACCTGGCGGGGCTGTGTGTGGCTTCGGTGACGATGGCCCATGCGGAAACACGTCCTGTGCCCTCAACCTGCAACGCAGGGGTGAATGCCGGGCTCGCGACTTTCATCGGACAGAACCAAGGTGCCAGTCAGGATGCGGACCAGGACAACGTCATGGTCTGCGGGACGATGCTGCGAAACTCCTTTGCGCAGCATGCGGGCCACAGCGGCCACGGAGCGCACCAGGTACTGGTCCTCACGGTCCCGACAGCGAATGGTGCCTTGGTGATCGAGGTTGTGACAAACGATGATCTTGACGGCAAAGTGACGGCAAAGACAGGTGACGCCGTCTTTGCGTATGGACAGGCCTACGTGGATGCACGGCCGATTCATGCCGGAGGGCTTGCCGTGGCAGGGGGTGTGCATGAACCGCACTGCGCCACCCACGCCGGTGCCGACGATGGATGGGTTGTGGTCGCGGGCAAGCGTTACCCGAAGGGAAGCTGCTCCGGCGCGCAGTGAAGGATAACCCCAATCACTGCAACCAAGAATGCATCCCAGCACAAGTGCATACTCGTGGGAAAGCAGATCAGGTTTGCGACCAAGGGCATGAGGCCAACGCGTGAAGATTGTCCTCTTTGGATTGACTGTTTCATCGTCATGGGGCAATGGGCATGCCACGCTGTGGCGCTCGCTGATCAAGGCGCTGCTTCGCCGCGGACACACGGTCACTTTCTACGAAAAGGACGTACCGTACTACGCGAGCACACGCGATCTTTGGGAGCTGCCGCGGGATGGACGATTACGGCTGTACGCCGCGTTCGAAGACGTCCGTGCCGAAGCGGTGTTGGAGCTTCGACAGGCGGATCTGGCGATGGTGACGAGCTACTGCCCCGATGGGCCGGAGGCTGCGGAGCTGGTCCTGCAGCATGGCCGCGGCGTACGGGCGTTCTATGACATGGACACGCCGGTAACGCTGGACCGCCTTCGCTCGGCAAGCCCGGTAGCATATCTGCCGGAGGATGGCCTCGGCGCCTTCGATCTGGTGTTCAGTTATACGGGGGGACGTGCCCTGGACGAGTTGCGGACGAGGCTGGGAGCGCGGGTGGTCGCGCCGCTTTACGGCAGCGTCGATCCGGAGACGCACCACCCCGTGTCGGCCAAAGAGGCCTTTCGCGCACAGCTTTCCTATCTTGGGACATTTGCCGAAGACCGGCAGCGTGGCGTGGAGACGCTGTTCGTGGAGCCTGCGCGCCGGATGCCGAAGGATCGCTTCGCCATCGGGGGGGCACAGTATCCCGAGAGCTTTCCCTGGACGGAAAACATCTTCTTTACGGGCCACCTGGAGCCGGCGCAGCATCCTGCCTTCTTCTGCTCGGCGCGCGCGACGCTGAATGTAACGCGCCGGGCGATGGCGGAGTACGGCTACTGCCCGTCCGGACGGCTGTTCGAGGCAGCGGCCTGCGGCGTGCCCCTGCTTACCGATGGGTGGGAAGGTCTGGATCAGTTCTTCGTGCCAGGTGAGGAGATCCTGCGCGTGGACACCGCGGAGGATGTGCTCGAGACGTTATGCTTATCCGACACGGAGCTGCAACGGATTCGTGAGGCAGCCCGGGAACGGGTGCTTCGGGAGCACACCAACGAGCGGCGCGTGATGGATCTGGAGAACAGCCTTGCCAGTCTCGGCAAGCCTCTGGAAGCTGTGGCCGAGAGATAAGGAGCGGGGTCGGACGATGTGGGGCATTATTCCAGCGGCGGGCACCGGGAGCCGGATTCAACCACTGGCCTTTTCCAAAGAGCTGCTGCCGGTCGGAAGTCGTGTGGAAGGCGACACGGAGCGGCCGCGCGCTGTGAGCGAGTATCTGGTCGAGCGCATGATCAAGGGCGGTGCCGACAAGCTCTGCTTTGTGATCTCCCCGGGAAAGACAGACATTCTGGAGTACTACGGCTCGCGACTCTGGGGCGTGGACATCGCGTATGTGGTGCAAGGCCAGCCGGGCGGCCTGTGCGATGCGATCTTCAGAGCTCTGCCGCTGATCCATCCCGAAGAGAGCGTCCTGATCGGACTGCCGGATACCGTATGGTCCCCGCAAGATGCCCTGGCGCAGCTGCCGGACAATTGCCTGTCGTTTTTGCTCTTTCCGGTCGAGCGGCCGGAGCTCTTCGACGCGGTCGTTACCGACGAAGGAGGCGCGGTACGTGAGATCCAGGTGAAACAGAAGCACGCCACATCGAACTGGATCTGGGGTGCCATCAAGATGCCCGGCCGGGTGTTGCACGAGCTCCACGCCCTGTGGTGCCGAACGGAGCGGCGAGATGAGTACATGGGTACCCTGGTAAATGCATGGCTGGCAGAAGGAGGCCAGGCCAGGGGCTTTCCGGTGGGCGAGGCATATGTCGATGTCGGAACGCTGCACGGCTATCGTTCGGCCATACGGTTGCTGCAGGAAGGTGTGCCGCTGGTAGCGGAACGCCCGCGAGGGCAAGAGACGGAGAAGGCAAACAAGGATGATCGAAGCACAGTCATTGCCGGGTGAGAACGCCGGCATGGAGTTGAGTGAAACGGAGCTTCGGCAACGTATCGAGGAGCTGGGACCGTGGTTCCATAATCTCCGTCTGCGCGGCATCCAGACCGCACCGGAGCACTTCCTGGGCGACTACCCGGAGGTAAAGTTTGACAGCTTCCGGTCGGCTCTACCCCAAGACATGACCGGCAAGAGCGTGCTGGACATCGGCTGCAATGCGGGCTTCTATTCCTTCGAGATGAAGCGCCGCGGGGCCGCGCGCGTGCTGGGCATCGACACCGATACCGGCTACCTGCGGCAGGCGCGGTTTGCCGCCGAGGTGATGGGCATGGACGTCGAGTTTCGCGAGCTGCCGGTATGGGAGGTGGCGCGGCTTGGTGAGACGTTTGATCTGGTGATCTTTATGGGGGTGCTGTATCACCTGCGGCATCCCCTGCTGGCTCTGGATCTTATCCATGCGCACGTTGCCAAGGACCTCCTGCTGTTTCAGAGCATGCAGCGCGGCAGCCGTGAGGTTGCCCCGCTGGAAGAGGACTACGACTTCGCCGAGGAAGGGCCCTTTGACGAGGCTGGTTATCCGAAGATGCATTTCATCGAACGCCGCTACTCGCATGATGAGACGAACTGGTGGGTACCCAATCGCGCGTGCACCGAGGCCATGCTGCGATCTTCAGGCTTTGCGATCGAGGCACAGCCCGAGCAGGAGGTTTACCTTTGCCGGTGGCGGCCCGTGGTGACCCCGCCCGACGGTCCGCACGCGGTGTATCCCTCCATGACGGCGCTGGTAGACGGCAGGTAGTGGTCTCGGCTGAGAAGATGGGACACACCGAGCTGACCGGCGATGCGCTTGCCGACCGGGCCGACGCTGCCCTGGCGGCCGAGGACCTCGCGACAGCCATTGCGCTTTTCAATCGTGCGGAGCCGAATGTCGCCGATCCGGACCGCTGCGCGGGTGGCCGCTGGATGGCCCACATGCTGGCGGGCGACTTCACTGCGGCATGGCGCGAGAGCGATGCGATTCGCCGGCGTGGCGCGCCCGATCCGCATCGCTTCTGGCATGGCGAAGCCCTGGACGGGCGGCGGCTGATGCTGCGCAGTCTGCATGGCTTTGGCGATGCCGTGCAGCTATTCCGCTTCCTGCCCCGTCTGCGGGTGCTGGTCTCCGAGCTGATTGTGGAGGTCCCGCCACGGCTGGTCGAGCTGGCGCAATGTTTTGAGGGTATGGGGCAGGTGATCACCTGGGGCGAGGGAGCTCCTGCGACCTCGCCTGCGTGGGATATCCAGATGGAGATCATGGAGCTGCCCTATGCGTTGCGGGTCTCCTCGTTGGATCTCTCGCCACATGCGGGTTACCTGCGACTACCTGAGAAGCAGCGGGCGCGGGTGCGTAGCGTGCTCGGCGCGCGCACACGGCCCCGTGTGGGCCTTGTGTGGAGCGCAGGCGAGTGGAACCCCTCGCGTTCCGTGCCGTTTAGAGACTTCCGGCGACTGCTGGATACCCCCGGAGTGGATTTCTGGAGCCTACAGGGCGAACCCGAGCGCGCGATGTGGCTCAAGCTGCCTGGCCCGGAGAGGGATCGTGACGTGTACCGGTGCGGCGATGGCATCGTGCCGCTGGCAGATGCGATCGAGGAGATGGATCTCGTGATCACGGTGGACACGCTGGCCGCCCACCTGGCGGGAGCCCTGGGGGTGCCCTGCTGGCTGCTGCTGCAGCATCGGGCGGACTGGCGATGGATGAGCGGGCGGGGGGACTCCCCGTGGTATCCCGGGATGCGCCTGATGCGGCAGCACGAACAGGGTGACTGGGCCGGGCTGCTGCGGCAGGTTCGGGAGACACTTCAAACATACTTGGAGCGGGGAAAAGAGGTACACGGGTGAGCGAGGTGTTGCCGAAGAGCAAGCTTTCGCGCGGATGGGACCGGTTCGAGGGATACCTCTTCGATATCGATGGAACATTGCTGAACTGCGAGGACGCCGTGCACTACTTCGCATTCTGCCATGCGCTTACCGCCGTGGCCGGCAAGCCGCTAGACCTGGATGGCGTGGTGACGCACGGCAACACCGACGAGGGCATTCTGCGCGACGCGTTCGCGGTGGCCGGCGTGGAAGAGAGCCTGTGGCGCAGCCGTATTGCGGAGATACGTGATCGCGTCGGCAGTGAAGTCGAAGAAAACAGGGATGAGTTGCGGATTGAGGTTCTACCGGCGGTCCGCGAGGTGCTGCAGCACCTGGTCGATCGGGGAGCGGTGCTGTCCACGGCAACCGGCAATCTGGCGCGGGTCGGCGAGGTGAAGCTCAGCAAATGCGGGCTGCGGCACTTCTTCCAGATGGGTGGATGGAGCGACGGTTGTGAGAGCCGTGGCGAGGTGTTCCGTCGAGCTTTGACGCAGATGAGGAGGGAGCTGGGCGAGCACGCCAGCGTCTGTGTTGTCGGCGACACCCCCGCCGACGTGCAGGCGGCGCACAGCAACGGCCTGGAGGTGATCGCTGTGGCGACGGGGATCTTCTCTCACAGCGTGCTCGAGGCTGAAGGCCCCGAACTTTGTGTGGAATCGTTGCGTGACCTCGCGATGTTGCCTCAGGAGGGCTGATGCATGCCTCCATAGAGGAAATCTTCCGGCTGGGTAAAGCTCTCGGTTTCAGGCATCCGAAAGAAGTGATCCGCTACCGTGTCCACGAAAAATGCCATGGTGACGCACAGACCCACGCCGCCGAGACTCAAGATCAGAACGCCTGTCATCGCACAATCTCCCGTATCCAGCTTCGTCGAGGAGGCGGGGGATCGCCAGATCACAGCAGTGTTGCCTTTGGGGTGACTACGGTACCTTCCGGTCCGCCTCGGGCGCTGCGTGTCGGACAGTACCAATCCTTTCCGCTCCTTCGCGCAGCTCAAGAGGCTATGCTCCGCACCAAAACAACGCTCCGGAGCAAAAACACTCTTCTATCGAAGTCTGTTAAAAGTCTTGGTCCAAACACCCTGAAGGCTCCTGAGGCTTTGGCGCGTTTTTCGCCTCACGAATCGGATATTATTCAGTTATGCCCCGCCAGAAGACAACTGTTCCAATGCATTCGCGGAGGATCGTTCTCCTCGCGCTCTTATGCATTGGGCTCGTCCTGCTGAGCGGAACGCTATCTGTCACACACAGTCATCCAAACAACGCCGTTCATAGCGATTGCGGACTGTGCATGTCGGCCCACTGTATCAGTTTCGACAGCACGCCAGCGGTGCCGGTCCTTAGCGCGCCAGTCTTCCTCGCGACCGTTGTTGTCGTCTTCCTTCCTCCCCTGCGCTCGCGCACCCTCTCCAGGTCCGCGCTTTTCACACGTCCCCCGCCTGCTGACAGCGTCCTCTCCTAGATGCGCTTTTGAAATCAGCTTAGATAACTTCAGGGGGTAGTGTATGCGCACGTCTACCAGACGCGTCGTCGTAGCATTTGTGTATGTATTTCTGGTCACTTTCTATCTTCGGGCTCAGTTCGCGGGAAGTGCCGGCACTTTGTCCGGCATTGTTAGTGACCCAAGCGGGGCCGTGCTTCCCAATGCGATCGTAACCCTTATTAACCCGGTTAGTGGCTATAACCGGAGCAGCACGACCGACAGTGCAGGGCATTATCTGTTTACGAACATCCCATTGAACCCTTACCACGTCACGGTGAGCGGATCGGGCTTCTCGTCTATCGCACAGGATGTCGACATTCGGTCCACGGTTCCCATCGTGTTGAATGAATCGCTGAAGGTAGGTACATCGTCGACAGTGGTCAATGTCGAGGGTTCTGACCTACTGGAAAACAGCTCGGTATTCCATACCGATCTCGACCGTAGCCTCTTTGAGAAATTGCCTCTCGAGACGCCCTCCTCAACCCTGAGCTCGCTCGTCACGCTCTCCTCTCCAGGTGTTGCCGCCGACTCCAATGGTCTCTTTCATGGGTTGGGCGATCACGCTTCAAACTCCTTCTCGTTTGATGGTCAGCCAATTACCGATCAACAGAGCAAGGTGTTCTCAAACCAAATACCCTCGAACTCAATTCAGTCCATTGAAGTCATCTCCGGGGCACCTCCCGCCGAGTATGGGGACAAGACAGCTCTCATCATCAACGTAACCACTCGCTCCGGCCAGGGTGTTACGACTCCCACCGGCAGCCTGAGTACGTCTTACGGCACCTTTGGAACATCCACGGCCTCGCTGGACATCGCCTATGGCGGTCCAAAGGGCGGTAACTTTTTCGAAGCGGATGGGCTGAACACAGGGCGTTTTCTCGATCCCGCAGAGTTTGCCGTCTTTCATGCCAAGGGCAATGAGCAAAACTTCTTTGACCGCGTTGATCGCCAGTTCTCTGCGAACAACTCGGCCCACCTAAACCTTACCTACAGCCGCTCGTGGTTTCAGACGCCGAACACCTACGACAATCTTGGGGTGCAAAACGTCACGAGCGGTGGCACGGGAGCAAATCCGGTCTTCACGAACCTCGGCAATACGGACGAGCGGAACAAGATCGAAACGTTCAATATCGCACCGGCCTTCACGCACATCTTCGGGACCAACGCCGTCTTCAATTTTTCTCCCTATGTGCGCCGCGATCAATATAACTATTACCCGAGCAATAACCCGCTCGCCGATCTTGGTCCCGTGGGGACGGAGTCTATTGCTCAGCAACGTCAGCTGACCAACGCGGGCGTCCATACGGATTTGTCCTACACCACAGGCCGAAACACCATCAAGGTGGGCGCGGTTTACTCGCAGACGTTTTTGCGGGAACACGATCAACTGGGTATCGTGGATTCGACCTTCAATGCTCCATGTGTCGATGCAACGGGAGCACCTCAAAGCGGTTTTAGCGATCCCGCGCAGTGCGCGGCTGCAGGATTCGTCTCCAACGATCCCTCCATCGGGGGCACCTTTAATCCTAATCTTCTGCCCTTTGACCTCACCCGTGGTGGCGGACTGTTCAGCTACTTCGGTCATGCCGACATCAAGGAACTCGCGCTCTACGTGCAGGACCAGATCAAGGCAGGGAACTGGAACTTCAACGTCGGCATCCGTGGCGACCTTTACAACGGCCTAAGTGTCGCACGGCAGGCGGAACCCCGTTTGGGCGCGGCGTACAGCATCAAGAAGACGGGAACGGTGCTGCGAGCTTCCTATGCCCGGACTCTTGAAACTCCTTTTAACGAAAATCTGGTCATCTCCAGCCAAGGTTGCGGAAACGCTATCCTGAATCCGCTCCTGGCCTGCCAGGGTGGCGACGCGGTTGTGCAACCGGGGTTCAAGAATGAATTCCACGCCGGTCTGCAGCAGGCCTTTGGGAAAAACCTTGTAGTAAGTGGTGACTACATCTGGAAGTACACACACAATGCCTTCGATTTCAGTGTGGTCGGCAACACACCCATCACCTTTCCCATTGACTGGCATAACTCCAAGATTCCGGGCTTCGCTCTCCGCGCGGACGTGCCTAACTTCCACAACGTGACTGCCTTCGTTGTGATGTCGGGCGTGGCCGCCCGCTTCTTTCCTCCACAAAGCGCGGGCGCGGGCGCCACGGTCGGGCAAAGTGGCTATCCGTTTCGTATCGATCACGATGAACGCTTCAACCAAACCGCCCATGTGCAATATCAGACGCCTTTCAAACATGGTCCTTTCATCGGTTTCAACTGGCGGTTTGACAGTGGCCTTACAGCCGGGTCTGTTCCTTGCTTCAATCCCACAGGCGCCAACAGCCCATGCGGCGGCGTTGTCATAGATGGCCAGGATTATGTCGACGTGAGCAAACTGACCGCAGATCAGCAGGCGCAGGCCGGTCTGACCTGTAATGGAGTGAAGGCAACTCCGTTCGTAGCGCTGCCGAATCTGTGCCCCGCTAATGAACTCACGTCCAACCTTGTAAGTATCCCTGCCCCGGGTACAGAGGATGATGACAAGAACCCGCCGCGTATTGCCCATCGCAACCTGTTTGATCTTTCGCTCGGGGAAGACAATCTCTTGAAGGGCGATAAGCACCGAGTCAGCTTCCGCGTCAGTGCGGTGAACCTGACCAACAAGGTGGCGCTTTATAACTTCCTCTCGACATTCAGCGGAACACACTATGTCACGCCGCGAGCACTGACGGCCGAGGTCGGCTTCCACTTTTAAATCAACAAGCGGATGTCACGGAGGATGAAGGCATAGCTTTCGTCCTCCCGTGACGTCCTGCGTTGCTCTCAGGATCTACTCTCTAATGCTGCTGAACTGAGCGGAGCCGCTATCCTATGCCTACAACGATCTAGGCATGATCGCCTCGACCGTGTGCTTCATCCACTGTCTCGCCATGCCTGTCGTGGTGTCGGTTTTAGCGGTGTACGCCCACTTCATGCCTTCGAAAGAGCATACCCACCGTGTGTTAGCCATACTGATCACCCTTCTGGGTGCTTTCGCTCTGAGTTTCGGGTACCGGAGACATCGAAGATATCCGTGTTCTGGTTTGCGGCTTTAGGTCTCACGTTCATCTTCTCTGGAGTGTTCTTCGGCGATTGCCTGCCCAGCCACGGCTACGAAGTCGCCATCACCCTGGCCGGGAGCGGCTGCATGATCTATGCACACCGGCTGAACCATACCTCTGCCAAAGCTGTAAGACCTCTACCTCATAGTTATCAAGTCTGGCTGCTCAGCGCTTCGTCAACTCCGTGTAAACGACGAAGAGCGCGTCTCCTATTTACGACGCTTCGGGCTGATTGATCTGTTTTGTGGTTCTATCAATCTAATTGCAGAACCACAACGCACGAGCGGTGCAAAGGAAGAGACCTGCATTCCTAGCACCGCTTATGGGCTAGACAGCGTTTAAGCCGCCATCCACGAACAACTCCACACCGGCTATAAAGCGTGAGTCGTCTGAGGCGAGAAACACTGCGGTCTTGCCGATATCGCTGCCTGCGCCGATGCGACCGCGGGGCACCATATTGGTCATGTACTCGCGGACTTCCTTCATGCTGCCGAGCGTGGCGGCATTGCCTGCCGTATCGATCGGCCCAGGACTGATGACGTTGACACGAGGGCCGACACCTTTCAGTTCTGCCGTGAACGTCCGAGCAAAGCTGCGGACAGCAGCCTTCGTCGCTCCGTAGACCGCCATGCCTGGAAAGCCTGAACTGCCGATGAAAGACCCGTTGAGGATGATGGATCCGCTTTCCCCCATCAACGGCATAGCTTTTTGAATGGTAAAGAAAACGCCTTTCGCATTGATATCAGCGCAGTTGTCGTAAAACTCCTCAGTCACTTTGTCGTACGGCATCGGCTCGTAGATACCGGCATTCGCAAACAGGATATCGAGCCTGCCCTTCTTCTGTTTGATCTCGGCGTACATCGTATCCAGGTCTTCCACCTTCCCGGCATCCGCTTGAATGGCGACCGCGTTTTCACCTAGCATGTCCACTGCCTTCGCGAGTTCCAGCTTCCGGCGCCCCGTTACAAACACAAATGCCCCTTCACGAAGGAACTCCTTCGCTGTGTCGAAGCCAATTCCTTCGCTCCCACCTGTAATCAGTGCGATCTTTCCGTCCAGTTTCCCCATGTGTGCCATCCTCCTCAGTCTTGACCTGTTCGTTAGACAGTCACGACAGTTTTGCCGAATTGAACGATTCGACAGAAGTCTTGCCCATTCCGACAATTCGCCGGACCACCACTCCCTTGCCAGTGTTCAATGGAAGAACAAGCTCATGCTTACGTCATCTCGATTAGCCAACGTGATCCAAGAACTTTGTCCACGGGAGGGCTCTCACGGGACGAAGATCGACGGCCTCTTCCTTACCCAATACTCCACTACCGACGTACCACGAAGTTCCCTGGACAAGGCGGTTTTCTGTGTCGTCGCTCAAGGTGCAAAGAGCATCCTATTGAACGATCAACGTTACCTCTATAACCCCAACAGATACTTGCTTGTCTCGTTGGATCTACCCCTGGTGGGTCAAATTGAGGAAGCCAGCCGTGCCAAACCGTTTCTAGGCTTGAGTCTGGTGCTTGATTTTGAAGAGATTGCCTCGCTCATGCGAGATGCAGTCTTGCCGGATGACCAAACGCCACCTCTGCATCCCGGCCTCATGATCGGTTTGATGGATCACGATCTGCTGGACGCGGTCACTCGGCTCACCGAACTCCTACGTAAGCCCTCTCAGATAACTGTTCTTGCACCGCTCGTTCGGCGAGAGATCTTCTACAAGCTTCTACTTAGCGAGCAGGGAAGACTACTGCGCCGCATGATCACAGACAGCGGCAAAATTCAGCGAGTCGCTGCCGGACTGGCATGGTTGAGGCGCAACGTCGCCAGACCCATCCGCATGAAGGAACTTGCTCGCGAGATGAGGATGAGCCCTTCCGCGATGCACAGCTCGTTTCGGGCTGTGACCTCCCTCAGCCCGCTCCAGTATCAGAAACAGCTCCGCCTTCAGGAGGCACGGCGGATGCTGTTTTCGGGGGCGCTCGATGCAGCTACCGTGAGCAGGCACGTCGGCTACGAAAGCCCCTCCCAGTTCAGCCGGGAGTACCGCCGCTTCTTCGGCTTTCCGCCCATGCAAGACATCGAACGTCTGCGTGCCGCCTCCGCTCTAAACGGAATCTCGGATCAACCGACCAGTCCCCATAGGCCGGCTCATTTTGTCCAGTGATCGCGAAAAAACGCCCACCCAGTTCGATAGTTCCCCTAGCAATTCAGTGACCGCTGCTAACGGGATTATCTGGGGTTGGCGTTTTCGCTAAGTGGTTGCGGGGGTAGGATTTGAACCTACGACCTTTGGGTTATGAGCCCAACGAGCTACCGGGCTGCTCCACCCCGCAGATCAAAGGTAACAATGATGTGAACGTGGGTCAAGCGGCCCGGTCGAGCAGCCCCGCGGACACGACAGTTCGGTTTGCGCCGCAGCTCCGCTCTCAGGGGTTCCTGGTGCGGACTCCAGCGTCGGTCACCTGGCATCTCGCCCCTCGGAACTTTCTTCGTGGAAGTGCGTCTGTAGCTGATGTCAGGCTCTGGACAGAGCGGTAAGCAAGAGTCGTATACGACGGCCTGCTGAGGGAGTGGCAATGAACGTGCGAAAGAGACGAACGAGAGCGTTAGGCGCGAGAGCGATGCTTACAGGCGGGTTGACGATGGCCTGTGTGGGAGCGGGTGCTGTCTTGCCCCCGGCAGCGTGGTCGCAAACAGTGTCCGCCATACCGGATGCGCAGGTAGAGGCCAACGTGCTCAAGGCCCTTGCAAATGCTGCTGAGCTGTCCACCCAGGACATCCAGTCCTCGACGGTCTACGGTGTGGTGACGCTGAGTGGCACCGTGCAGACGGAAGCTCTGCGGACACGGGCGGAGAACCTCGCAGCCCGCGCCTCCGGGGTAAAGAAGGTTGTGGACGAGCTCGCGCTGGGTACGCCGACCGACGCGAGCAATACCGCGAGCGCCTCTCCAGTCGACGGGCAGGCCGATGCGGGGCAGGGTGGGAACGGACAACCTGTGTTGCAGTCGGATGGCACCTATGCTTCGGCACAACCGGCGCAACCGGCCTCGCCGTACGCGGGGCCGCCGGCCCAGCCAGCCCCTCAGGTCGCCAATGGCTCGCCGAATGGCGGCGCCGGCAACGGGCAGCCCAACTATCCCCAGCAGCCGAATCAGCAACCGGCATACGGCCAACAGCCCAACGGTGGCTACAGCCAGCCCAACGGCAACCAGCCTGCCTATAGCCAACCAAGCTATCAGCAGCCCGCGCCCGGCTATGGCCAGCCGAGCTATCCCCCGCAAAACTACCCTCAGCAGGGCTACACGCAAGGGCAGCCGTATCCACCGACGGGGTACGCGCCGCAGGGTGGTCAGGCTGCCGGGATCTCTGTCACGGTGCCCAGTGGCGCGCTGTTGCGGGTGCGTATCAATCGCGGTCTGGACTCCAATCACATCCAGCCGGGAACACCCTTTGACGGGACGGTGCTCAGCGATATCGCCGGGGATGGCGTGATTGCCATCCCGCGCGGTGCCGCGGTGCAGGGCGTGGTTGTAGACGCCAAGAAAGCCGGCGCGCTGAAGGGCGAAGGGCAGTTGGCCTTGCAGATCAATAGCGTCTCTCTGGCGGGTACGAGCTATCCGCTGACGTCTGACCTTTGGGAACGGCAGGGTCGCGACAAGACTGTGGGTACGGTGAACAACGCGCTGGGCCTGGGTGTGCTGGGGGCCATCATCGGCGGTGTTGCCGGCGGGGGTGCCGGGGCAGCGGTTGGAGCGGGTGTGGGTGCGGGTGCCGGTGTCGCCGGGTCTGCGGCCTCCCCTGGCGGTAGGGTCATCGTTCCGCCGGAGGCAGTGCTGAGCTTCCATGTGGCGCAGCCCGCACAGGTCCTCACGGTCTCGGAGGGCGAGATGCAGCGCCTGGCCTATGCCGCCGGGCCGGGGCAGGGACCGGGGGGGCAGCAGGTGGTCCGTCGCCGGTACTATGCACCCGCACCGTACCCTTACGCCTACTAAGGGCGGTGGGAACTGGAAAGGCCGTCCTCCCGACGGCCTTTCTGCATTCACCAGCTTTCTGACTTGGCCGGGCGCTGATTTATAGTCGTAAAGAGTTTCGTCCCTGTGGTCTGGGTGTGCCCCGGACTCAGCGGTACGTTGCAGAACCGGCTCCACGTTCTGCTCTTGAGAGAGAAGGTCGACCCCGCACATGATTCGTAGTCTTCAGCAGGACAATCGCGCCACCAAGGCGATCTTTGCCGTTGTGATCGGCCTCGCTATCCTGGCCATGGTGGTCACCCTCGTGCCGGGCATCTTCGATAACAGCACGGCCGGCAATGCAACGACGTTCGCAACCGTTCGCTCTCCGGGCTGGTTTGGGCGGTTTGGCACCGATAGTGCCACGGTCAGCAACGCTGAGGTCGAAAACACGGCCCGCGCCATGCTGCAACGAAACCAGCTGCCGGACATGTATTTGCCCTTGGTGATGTCGCAGGCGGGCCAGCAGCAAGTGGAGCGCGCCATTCTTGTGCGCGAGGCGGACCGGCTGGGCCTGCAGGTGAGCAACGACGACCTTGCCCGCGAGCTGAAGACCGGCCCCCTGGGGCAGTACCTCTTTCCGAACGGCCAGTACATCGGGCAGGAAGCCTATGAAAACTTCATCTCTCAGCACTTCGGCGGACCCGCGGGTGGCATGTCCGTAGTCAAGTTCGAGGCCGAGGTGAAGTCGGACATGGAGCTGCAACGCCTGGAGGCGCTTGTCACCGGTGGGGTTACCGTCTCCGAACAGGCTGCGCGCGCGGCCTATCTCAAGCAGGGCGAGAAGGCGAAGTTCGACTACGCGGTGCTCTCGTCGGTTGACCTGAAGAAGACCATCAACCCAAGCGATGCGGAGCTGGAGCAATTCTTTAAGAGCAAGGCATCTCTGTATGCGACGGCCGTACCCGAAGAGCGCAAGATCGCGTTCTTCCAGGTGGATAGCTCCAATCTGCCGGGTGGTGCGCCCAAGGTCACCGATGGCGACATCGCGGCGTACTACAACGCGCATCAGGCTGACTACAAGCTGCCGGAGCAGGTGAAGACCCGGCACATCCTGATCACGGTGCCCAAGGGTGCCGATGCCAAGACCGATGCGGCCGCCAAGAGCAAGGCCGAGGATGTGTTGAAGCAGATCAAGGCAGGAGCGAACTTCGCGGATCTCGCCAGGAAGAACTCAGACGACCCCGGCAGCAAGGATCAGGGCGGTGAGCTTCCCATGATCCCCACGGCCAGCCTGGACCCAACCTACGCGCGAGCGGCAATGGCGCTGAGTCCGGGACAGACCTCTGACGTGGTGCGCTCTCAGTTTGGTTATCACCTCATCCAGACGGAAGGGAAGCAGTCGGCCACCACCAAGGGCCTGGCCGACGTGAAGGACGAGATCAGCGGCAAGCTCTCCGCGCAAAAGTTCGTGGCGGCCCAGAACGCCCTGGCAGGGCAGCTGGCCGGCGAGGCCGGCAAAAGTGGCCTTGCGGCAACCGCAAAAGCGCACAACCTCAACCTGGTAACAACGGACTTCGTCGCCCGCACAGGGACCATCGCCAGTCTGCCCGACTCAGCGAGCCTGCTTACAGCGGCGTTTGGCGCGGCCAAAGGAGCAGCACCCCAGACCGCGGCCACCGGTGAAGGCAACGCGATATTCCAGGTCACGGAGGTAAAGGCAGCGCACGCTCCAGCCTTTGCCGACTGGAAGAGCCACGTCCTGGACGACTATCGCGATCAGAAAGCACCTGAGTTGCTGAGCGCGCAGCTGCAAAAGCTGAGTGCACGCGCCAAACATCTCGGCGATCTTCACAAGGCTGCAGCCGAGATGAACGTGCAGGTAAAGACCAGCGACCTGGTCGGGCAGGACGGTCAGGTGCAGGATGTCGGCTCCTTGAGCGGACAGGCGTCCGTTATCTTCACCCTGCCCAAGGGGGGCATCTCGCCGCCGATCAACGAAGGTCCGAACGGCGTGGTCGCGCAGCTACTCGACCTGCAACAACCGCCGGCTGCCGAAGTGGCACAGAACCTTGGCGTCACCCGGGACAAGATGCTGGACGGGCAAAGGGCGGAGGCCTTCAACGTCTTTGCAGGCACCCTGCTGGAGCGCTACCAGAATGCGGGCGCCGTCATCTACACCAAGAAGCAAACCGGTCTTCCGCTGGGTAGCTAGGTTGCTTCCCGTATCACTGCGGCCCACCACGCGATGATCCCGTGGTGGGCCTTACACTTCCTACGGACAAGGCGCGGTGGGAGATACCCTGACGCCGGCGAGACTTTGGAGATTCAATGGACGCGCAACGGCTTTCCGGCATACTGCTGCACATAACGTCTTTGCCGTCTTACGGCGGGATCGGCGATTTTGGTCCGGCGGCGTATGGCTTTGTGGACTTCCTGGTCGAAGCCAAACAGAGACTCTGGCAGGTGCTGCCCCTGAACCCGACGGGCTACGGCAGCTCGCCGTACTCCGCCCTGTCGGCCTTTTCCGGCAACGCTACCCTGATCAGCCTGGAACGTCTGGTAGAAGACGGTTGGCTCCCGGCGGAACGCATCGAGGGTCTGCCGGGGCATGAAGGGCCCTGCGACTTCGGCGCGGCGGTCGCGCAGAAGCTGCCCCTGGTGGAAGAGGCCGCGGCCAACTTCCTGGACCATGCCGGGCCCGACGATCGGGCACGCTTCCAGCGGTTTACGCAGGACAACTCCAGTTGGCTCACCGACTGGGCGCTCTTCAGTGTGTTGCGGCGTCGCTTCGGCCTGAAGTGCTGGATCGACTGGCCCGAAGAGTACGCCCTCCGTCAACCGGATGCGATCACGGCCGTGCTGAACGACTCCGGCCGTGAGCTGGCTATCGAACAGGTGGTGCAGTTCTTCTTTGGGGAGCAGTGGGCTGCGCTGCGGGCCTACTGCGCGGAGCGAAAGATCCGGATCCTCGGCGATGTGGCCATCTTCGTCTCCTATGACAGCGCCGATGTCTGGACACATCCGGAGATCTTTGAGCTGGATGCAAATCGTCGGCCCACGCGCGTCTCAGGCGTCCCACCCGACTACTTCTCCGCGACCGGGCAGCGCTGGGGCAATCCGCTCTACAAATGGTCACTGCTGCAGGAGCACGGCTTCGACTGGTGGATCGCGCGGTTCCGCCGGGCGCTTGCGTTATACGACAGCGTGCGTCTCGATCACTTCCGCGGTTTTGAGGCCTACTGGTCGATCTCCGCGGAAGAGGAGACCGCGATGAACGGTCATTGGGTCAAGGCACCGGGGCAGGCACTATTCAATCGCCTTAAAGAGGTGCTTGGCGATCTGCCCTTCCTGGCGGAGGACCTCGGCGTCATCACGCTGGAGGTGGATGAGTTGCGCGAGTTCTTCAAGATGCCCGGTATGCGCATCCTGCAGTTCGGCTTCGCGGAACGCGGGGGGCACCTCTACCTGCCGCACCGCTACATCTGCAACACCGTGGTCTACACGGGCACGCATGACAACAACACAACCCTGGGCTGGTGGACCGAGGACACGACCTCCGACGAGCGCGAGCATGTGCAGATCTACACCCACCCCATCGAACACAGCGGCGACATCTGCTGGGCCAT
Organism: uncultured Acidobacteriaceae bacterium; assembly: GCA_964243645.1. Classification (GTDB taxonomy): domain Bacteria; phylum Acidobacteriota; class Terriglobia; order Terriglobales; family Acidobacteriaceae; genus Granulicella. The sequence continues at coordinate 30,343 of CAXTGE010000003.1, forward strand.
GATCAAGCTGGCGGCCGCCTCGGTGGCCAATGTGTGCATCTTCCCGCTCCAGGACATTCTTCATCTGGGCAGCGAAGCACGCATGAACCGGCCTGCGGCGGCGGAGGGCAATTGGGCGTGGCGCTACCGTGTGCATGCCTTACATCCGGACTTCGCGAGCAAACTGGCGGCCATCACAGAGATGACGGATCGCGACGGCAAACAGAAGAAGATCGAAGGGCCGGGTGCGGGTGGACCGACCGACCAGGTGCACCTGCGCGTCGACGAGGGGGCCATGCGTTAGGTGGTATGAGCGGGTACACTGGAGATCTAACCAAGGAGACCGCTTTGCCCCTGTCCGGAGAAGCCATTCGCACCATGAACTACGTTGACGATATCTCGGTGACCCTGCGCCGCATTCTGGCTACGTTGCCGACGCTTACCGAAGAAGAACGCCAGCGCATTGCCGCTCACATCAAGCAGACAGACCCCAGCTTCGACTCCGTGGTCAAAGCGCTCGAGGCGAAGTAGATCGCCCGGTGACACCCTCCACTGAGCAGGCGTCCGCTGCCGGGCCGCTGCATTCGGATAGGTCGTTACACGCGATTGCTGTAATCGGAGCCGGTGTGCGGGGCAGGGCGTTCGCTTTTCGTTGCGTACAAGCCGGCTTCGCCGTCGTGCTGGAAGACGTTCTTTCTTCCAATCTGCGCAAGGCCGAGGAACAGTTCGCCGCCGAGCCCGAGGTGCTACGCAGCCGCCTGCGGCTGGCCAACAGCGTGGAACAGGCGGTTCGCGAGGCGGATGTCGCGGTGGACTTCCTGCCGGATGAGCTGGAGTCCAAACTCGAGATCTTCAGCATGATGGATCGCATGGCGCCCCCACGCACCGTCTTTTGCACGCCGACTACCTTGAGCATCGCAGACCTCGCATCGTGCACCTACCGTCCGCTGCTCTGCGTGGGCATCGAGCCCTTCGGGGATGAACTTGGAGCAGCGGTCCGGCTTGTGCGCGGGGTCACGACCGCTGAAGCCACTCTCCGTCAGGTCACAGCCTGGTTCCGGGCACTTGGTGTCTCGGTGGAGGTGATCTTCGACACCGCAGAGCCGACCTTGGTCCGCAGCTAGAGCTGTTCTCCTACAGCTATGGCTTTGGTTGACACGTTCAGACCGGTTTTCTTGGTGAAAACTGGCGCGAACTGCCTCGACTCAGCATTACACCTGTAGGAGAACAGCTCTAACGCCTTTGTCGTACGGCTCGCCCTTCGATTTTCGGAGGCATGCGGTCATCGGAACGCGTCTCATAAAGAAACCTCATGACCGGTAGAGGCCGGGCCCTTGGTCATCATTCACACGATCTTCGCCGTGATCAAAGCCTGCCTCTCCGCAGCGGTTGCGGCCCTGATGGCAGGTGTCTCCCTCTTCGTGACGATCCTCGTCCTGGTGGGCATCCTGGGCTTTGCCGTCGCGGGCATGTTTGGGCTGGGGGGATCGCGTTTCGCGGCGCGCCGGCGTGCCAAGCGGAGCGGCGGCGACGGAACGTAGGCAACACGGATTTCCTGCTACCGTTGGCTCGCCTTCGCCACCCTAACCCACGATTGTGAATCAGCTTAGAAGCTTAAGGTCTTAGGTGCTTAAATCTCAAGATTTAGCGATCACTGTCCGCTCTGCGGTGCTGCGCTCCCGTAGGGCTTCTGTAGCAAAGAACGGGCCTCGTTGATTGCACCCTGCGTGTTGTCGTTGGTCTGGATGGCCTGGCGATACTCGTTCACCGCGCGCTCGCGCTGACCGGTGACGTCGAAGATCTTGCCCAGGTTGATGTGGCTCCAGACCTCAGTCCACTTCGGGTCGCCGTCGCCGCGCAGGGCATCCCGGAAGCTATTCGCGGAGGACTGGTAGTTCTTCTGCATCATGAAGATCTCCGCAAGCCGGTAGTTGGCCAGCGAGGATCCGCGGTTGGAATCGAGCGCCTTCTGGTACTCGGAGATGGCACCGATCAGGTCGCCCTGCGCGACCTCCTGCTGGCCGCGCAGCACTGCCACGCGCACGGCGAGGTCAGGGGTGGATTTCAGCAGCCAATTATCGGGGTCGATGGTGATCTTGCGCGGGCGGCCGAAGGTCGTCACGGTGTAGGGTGACTCGGTACCGGAAAGATCGATGCGGCGCTCTTCCGTTTTGCCTTCGGTATCGATGCGCAGCTCGACCGGCATCTTGAAGAGATCAAGATCCTGCGTTACCGCGCCGACCGTGCGGAATCCCTTGTTCGTGCT
>CAXTGE010000003.1:32687-40271 GCA_964243645.1 uncultured Acidobacteriaceae bacterium
GGTGAAACGGTCCGTAAATAGGCTGTTCAGGGGAAACCAGCGACCGGGGTAGAGCAGGAAGCTCACGGGGTCGGCAACCTGCGCGAAGTTGACGCCTTCCACGGGGCTGGTATCGGCTGAGGGTGCGCCGGCATAGGTGAAGGTCCAGGTGGCGGTGGTGCCCTTGGGAATCAGATTGGCGGGGCTGATGCGCAGGGTGGAATCCGCGGTGTTGCGCTCAAAGGCGACGCTGGCATTGGAGCCGTCCGTCAGCTTGGTGACCAGCAAGGCGTTGTTCAGCCCAAAGGTGACCAGATTGAGGTCCTGCAGCGCGCTGAACGTAACTGCGGCGGTGGCCGAAAGCTTGCCCGTGGCCGGGTCGAGGTCGGCATGGATCACATAGCCGGTGACGTCGATCTGAGGACGACCCGGGGGCGGCGCGGCGTGCAGGGTCGCGGCGGTAAAGGTGACGAGAAGCAGCTGACTGAGGCGCTTGAACATATGTGCGAGACCTTGCAGCTCCATTGTCGGGCCTGGACGTACGCAAAGGCACGGCGAGGCGCGCGGATGGGCCGCTTTGGGGATTAGACGTGCGAGGGGGACGTTCGGTTGAGCGCGTCTGGAAGCAGGTCTGGGAGCAGGTCCAGGACCGCAGCGGCGACGCGCTCGATGGCTGTTCTGCCGGAGGCATCCGGGGCACGAAGGCGACGCCTCACCTCGGCGAGCGCCTCGATCTGTCGTTCACGTTCAGGGGTCTCCCGGAGCAGGGGAGCGAGCTCCGCCGCGACGTTCTCCGCGGTGAAGCGGCTCTGCAGGAGCTCGGGGACGACTCGTCTCCCGGCGACCAGGTTCACCATGGCGACCGGCAGATTGCCGCTGAGATCCCGCCGGGCGAGGAAGTCCTCGGGGTAGTTGACCAGCTTTTTCGCCAGCGCAAAGGTGAGCGGCGACACGCGGTAGACCACCACAAACGGGTTGCCGATGACGGCTGCCTGCACCGTGGCGGTGCCGCTGGCCACTACCGAGGCGCGGGCGTGGTGGAGAGCCTCCCGCGCATCGGGCACGAGGGTCAAGCGAAGCGAGCGTGCCTCCGGGCCCCAGTAGCGCAGGTGATCGCGGTTGAGCTCCTCGATATAGGCGGAGAGGTCGGCGGCGCGAAGGGTCGAGGCCACCGGAAGGAGGAACTCGTAGCGGGTATGCGCCGCGGCGTCAGAGGGCGTCCGGAGATCGAGGCCGTTGAAGGTGATGCCCGCCGAGGCGGTCGCGATTAAGTCGCTCATGGCGAGCTCGTGCAGCACGGGGAGGTTGGAGCGGATCTCCTTCCAGCGGCTACCGGGGAGCAGGGCGATCCAGGTCTTCTCTGGATCGAGGCTGTGCTGGGCCGCATAGGCCTCGCGGGTTCCCGTCGGCAGCAGGAGATCGGCAAGGGGATGGCCTACGAACGCAGCGTCCACGTCGCGGCTGCTGTAGAAAGGCTGCTCGAAGGGGAAGATCACGAGCATACGGTCGACGCGCTCCTGCACCCAGCGGAGGCGGCCACGTTTCCAGGCCCAGAGCTGGGGGCTGACGAACCACACGACAGGCACGCCGGCCCTGTGAAGGTGTTTGGCAAGGCGGAAGTTAACATCCGGAAAGTCGATAAGCACGGCGACATCGGGCCGCTGCGCTTGGAGAGAGCGAACCAGGCGGCGGTAGCTGGCATAAATCCGTGGGACGTGGCGGAGGATCTCGGTGACACCCATCACGGCAACGTCTTCAGCACGGATGATGCGCTGCTGGCCGGCGTGCTCCATGGCCACGCCACCCAGACCGGTAAAGGCAGCGGTGGGCAGGCTCTCGCGTAGGGCAGCGATCAGTTGGGCACCGTAGGCGTCGCCCGAGGCTTCACCGGCGGAGAGAAATATGCGCGGATTGGAGCTCGGGGCACCGATGCCTCAGTGTACCGGGGCATCGGTGCCCCTTCCTCCTCAGCGAAGAGGAGGCTGCTGGCTGGTTCGTTTAGCCCGTCCAGCCCAGCAGCCCCGCACTTAGAACTTCACGAGGAAGGCGAAGGTCATCCTGTTTTCGCTGTACCGAAGATCCGGACTCCATCCGGGTACAAGGGCGCCCGGGGCTCCGGCCGTATTGCCTCCTGGAGGTGTTACCCCGCCCGGGCCGGTGAAGTAGGGCACATTGGCGGCTCGGTGGTTGTATTCCAGGCGATAGGTGAAGTACTGGCTTGGCATATAGTCGCCGGTCACGGAAGCATCCCATGCTTTGTAAGGATCGCCGGGATTTTCAGTGAAGTAGGGAGTGCCCGACGCGGCGGTCGCACCGTTGATCGGCGGCAGCAGGACCAGGTAACGGCCGGGATTGTTGATGCGTCCGCCTCCAACCGTCATGGCATATTTATCCCGATCGAACCAGACGCGGTTATAGAACATGAAGCCCAGAAAGCTCTGTTTCGGGCCGTTCTTTCCATTGCCGAAGCAGCTGACGCCTCCTCCGGTCTCACAGCCCATATCTCCCGTGACGGTAAGAGCCGCCTTACTGATTGTTGAGGTGGGCTGGTCGAAATACTTATATTCCACGCTGTCGTCGGTGTGATAACGGGTCCGTTGACCTATCCCGAGGGCATCGCGTCCATAGCCATATTGATTGCCTAGGATCGAGAGCTTCCCGTTCGGCCGGTACAGGATCTGGCCGCCGAGTCCAGGGCGGTTATTGAAGCGACCATAGGACTGCCAGCCATTAATGAACCACGGTTCGATCTTGAGCTTGGCTGTCGGATACCACTGCACGCGAACGCCGTTGAAGAACCAGGGCGTGTTCGACGAGACGTAGGAAGGCTGATAGGCCCAGTTATCGAACTGGTAATAAGAAAATAGCCCGACATACGACATGAAGATGCCGGCATCGATGTTGATCCCGTGTTGCACGTTGAAGTGGTAGCCGCCGTAGGCCTCCGAAAGATAACGGTACGCGTCTGCAAGATCCCACTGCCCGCGCGCGGGGCTGGCATCATTGCGCGGCGTGGTCTGCGAGTAAAGACCGAACTGGGTCATCACCCGGGCTCGTACATTGTCGAAATGGAAGTCCCCGCCCACCCCCAGCTGGGTTACCTGGACCTCATTGGCGCGGAACACCTCGCTCGATCCGCTGATCGTGTCGTCCTGCGGGTGCCGGAAGTCATAGGTGTAATTCACATCAGCCCGAATCTCAGGCGAGAAGAACTTCGTGGCATAGGGGGTATCTTCGGTTCGTGCATTGCCGTTCAGCCAGGTGAAATCAGCGAACGCAAACGGGTCCGAATGAGGACCTGCGATGACCGGGGCATCCGCCTGCATCGTCGGGGCAGGGGAAACGGGTGCAGAGGCCTTGGCGGTTACCGGTCCCTGCAGCTCCTGCGAGGCCGGCGGTTGGGCATCGAGGGCTGCGGGTACGTGCGCAGAGTTCGGCTGAGTAACGGCAGGCGGGTGCGACGTCTCTGTTCCTGTGCTCTCTTTGAGCTTCGTCAGTTCCAGTTGCAATTCATTCAGACGTCTTTCGAGTTGCTCGATGCGCTCCTTCTGACTTGCTCCCTCTGTCTCTTGTGCATTGGGTGGAGTGGTTTGTGGCGATTGCGCGAGGGGTGCGCCGGTACCCAGGAACATCCCTATCCCCACTGCCACTTTCATCTTGCCAACTCGACCTCTATACGGCGGAACCTCTGGCTTCACTTCAACTCTCCTGCGGCGTCAACGGCGACTCGAATCTGCGCTGAGTCCTCGGAGAGTGTAGGTCAAGACCCATAACAAAGCCATAAGTGAGGCCGCATCAAGTGAGGCCGCGTCGTGCCCTTCAACGGAGTGGAGGTCCACAATCTTTGGTTCCGGCACCGCTAGGTAGATATGAAGCGGGCTTGCATGTGTTTCGATCTCAGCCGCTGCACATTCTGTCGTGCCGGCAACATGGGCGCCCGGGAACTTGCGGGGGACGCACGGAGGTCTCCGGAAAGCGCTGGCTAATGGCGGCATTTGGGACTAGATTGTGTGACATCCCTTTCAGGACCTGCGATCCAGCGACTGGCTTGTGCCCGGGTAACCGTCTCCCAGTAAGCCAGCTCCCACGCGATCCTCTCCGGTGGACCGGGACAAAGCACGGCCCAGATGCAGTCATGAGGAGCAAGCGTATGCAGAGAAGGACGATGGCAAGAACGATCGCGCGGACACGTGGAGCACTCGTAATGACAGGCGGAGCGCTCGTAATGACAGGCGGAGCCCTCGCAACGGGTGCCTTGCTCCATGCCCAGACAGCGCATACAACCCCAACAGCGCAGGAATCAACTGCTTCGCCTGCCGCAGCTACACGGCTGCAGTCCGACGCCGCGCAGCCGGCAAGCGAGATATCCCCACGCGGGGAGACGGCTGTGTCGCAGGTGCGCATCGTGCGTCTGAGCCAGGTGCGCGGCATCGTGCAGATGGACCGGAACACAGGCCGGGGCTTCGAGGTGGCTTTCGCGAACATCCCTGTAATCGCGGGTGCCAGGCTGCGCACCGGCGAGGGTGTGGCCGAGGTAGAGTTCGAGGACAACAGCTCGCTGCGGCTCGCGCCGGACTCAGAGATCGTCTTCGGGCAACTCGGCCGCAATGCGGCAGGCGGGACCGAGACGACAATTGCCGTCACCAAGGGCCTGATCTTTGTCGGTCTGGAAAAGACCAGGGGCAACCAGTTCACGCTGACCGACGGCAAGGCTCGCGTGGAGCTGCAGCCGGGCGCCCATCTGCGATTGGACGCGGACAAGCCGCAGGCGGAGCTGGCGGTCTTCGACGGTGCGGCACAGGTGCAGCTGGGCGGAACGACGACGCTGCTTGCCAAGAAGCAGACCTTGACTCTCACCCCCGCCTCCCAGACAGTTTCCAGCGTGCAGCGCGGAACGGAAGCGACGGACTGGGATGACTGGGACAAGAAGGAGATCGACTACCACAAGCAGAAGGCGAGCTTTGCTGGAACGGGAACTGGCATGGGGACAGGGTCGGGGGGTTTTGGGCTGTATGGAGCCAATGACCTGGGCTACTACGGGTCGTTCGTCGATATGCCTGGCTGCGGCTCGATGTGGCGGCCGTACTTCGCCAGCTCCGCGTGGGATCCCTTTGCGAATGGCGTGTGGACCTGGTATCCCAGCGCGGGCTACTCGTGGGTATCGCCGTATCCGTGGGGCTGGCTACCGTTTCACTCGGGTTCTTGGGCGTCCTGCGGCTCGTCCGGTTGGGGGTGGCGTCCGGGTGGCTCGTGGTACGGACTGGGCAACACGCAGGCGCTGCGGATCGCCGGACGTCCCTTGCCGCATCCGCTTCCGCCGACCCCGGGCAGAAATGCTTCGACCCTGGTTCCGGTCAATATGAAGCAGCTGACCGCGTCCGGTCCAACCAACGGAAACGCCTTTTCCTTCCGCCGGGACTCAGCAGGCTTCGGCGTGCCGCGGTCGGGCTTCGGCAATCTGCATACCCTGGAGAGTCATCTGGATGCATCGGGCGTTGTGACGCGTTCCATCCCGGGAGGAGCTTTCAATGCAGTCCCGGTGACGAGCGCCCACCAGATTGCCGGCACGTCGGGCGTGGGACAGGGGAGCAGCCGGTCCAGCGGTTTCTCTTCAACGAATGGGTCTCGTAACAGCTCGGCGGTCGCCAATAATAGCGGATCGCGATCGACGTCGGCGAGCGCTCCCAGCATCGGCAGCAGCTCGAGCAGTATGGGGAGCGCGTCGAGGGCTTCTGGTGGCGGAGCCCACAAGTAAGCTGGCAGGGTAAACTCGCCCGCGGCGGTCCGCTATAGCTGTTTTCCTACAGCGATAGTCCGGAGCTGAAAGCAGATTTCCTCCGTTTCGCCACGGAATGACAAAGGTTTAAGTCATTCTTGTTGTCGTCCCGTAGCGCGGCAAAGGGATCCCCTGTCCGAGCACCACTAGATTCAAAGGGAACCGCTCTAGACGGTGACGGTTTCGACCAGGGGAGTGCCCATCTCCTGATCCCGGTACTGCAGCTGATAGAGCTTGAAGTAGAGGCCGTGCATCGCAAGCAGCTCCTGATGGGAGCCCTGTTCGCGAAGCTGGCCTTTGTGCATGACGAGGATGGTGTCGGCACGTTGCACGGTGCTGAGGCGATGCGCGATCAGGACACTGGTACGGCCGGTAATCATGCGTTCGAGGGCGGCGCGGACGCGCAGCTCGGTTTCGGTGTCGACGGAGCTGGTGGCTTCGTCGAGGATCAGAATGCCCGGCCTGTGGGCCAGGGCGCGCGCAAAAGAGATGAGTTGCTTTTGCCCGGTGGAGAGCCCGGCACCGCGCTCACGGACAGGCTCGTTGAAGGCCTGGGGCAACGTGCGGAGGAATTCACCGACGTTGACCTCATCGGCGGCCGTCTCCACCTCTTCGTCGGTGATCCAATCCGAGCCGAGCCTGATGTTTTGCGCGACTGTGCCCGAAAAGAGGAAAGGGTCCTGGAGGACGACGCCGAAGCGTTGGCGCAGCGCTTTAAGGTCTTGATCGCGAACATCGACCCCGTCGACCAGCACCTGGCCGGCCTGGAGGTCATAGAAGCGCATGGTGAGGGCGGTGATGGTGGTCTTGCCCGCACCGGTGTGGCCGACGATGGCGGCGGTGGTGTTGGGCTCGACGGTGAAGCTGACATCGCGGAGAATCCACTCGATGTTTTGGAGAGAAGCGGGGAGTTGGTGGGGGTTGGTGGCTTGGGCGGGGGCAAAAGCAGATCCCTCCGCTACGCTGCGGGATGATAGCGATACGGCGGACTGCGCCGGCCGGAGTGACGCGAGGGCGGCCTTCTGGTCGTCGGTCAGCTGTTGATAGGTGAACCAGACGTTGCGGAACTCGATGCTGCCTGAGCCGTCGCCCTTCGCGGGGCGGGGCGGCGAGGTGAGCTCGGGCTGGGTGTCGACAAGCTTGAAGACGCGCTCGGCGGAGGCCATGGCGGCCTGCAGGATGTTGTATTTATCCGAGAGATCCTGAACGGGGCGGAAGAAGCGCTGGGCGTACTGGATGAACGCGATGAGTACGCCGATCGAGACAACGCCGAACAGACTGGTGTGGATCGTGGGGTCGCCCGGGACGGTGTAGGCGTGCGCGGAGAGCCAATGAAAGCGCGCCTGGATGAGTTCGGTGTTGAGCACGGCGCGGCCGCCGAACCAGACAACGAGGGCGATGGCGGTGGAGCTCAGGAACTCGACGACGGGGTAGTACAGTGCGTAGGCGAAGATCGCGTCGGTCCAGGCGAGCTTGTTTTCGTCGTTGATGGCGTTGAAGTCGTCAAACGCGCGCTTTTCGCGATTGAAGAGCTGCACGACGCTCATACCGGAGACGTACTCCTGGGTGAAGGCGTTGATTTTGGCGGTGGCCGTGCGCTGCCGACGGTAGCTGTCGCGGACATGGATGCGGAAGAGTTGCGTCGCGTAAATGATGAGCGGCAGGACGGCGAGGGTGAGCAGCGCGAGCGGCCAGCTCATGGACAGCATGATGGCGATGATGTAGCTGAGCGCAAAGATATCCTCAAAGATGGCCAGGACGCCGGAGGTGAACATCTCGTTGAGCGCGTCGACGTCGGAGGTGACGCGGGTGACGAGGCGGCCGACGGG
>CAXTGE010000004.1:0-16368 GCA_964243645.1 uncultured Acidobacteriaceae bacterium
ACATCCATGGCAATCGTCAGGCCCGCGCTCCGCTGCACCGGCACAAAGCTGCAGGTCATTAAAAACCAAGCGGGCGAGGACGCAGACGTTGCGTCAAAGGAAATCTGGCGCGTACCGTTTCCCGGCAGTTCGATACGTCCAGATGAAAGGCGTACATTAAGGCCGCTGGGCATCGCATGCGGATGAGCCGCACCGCGCTCATCCGGATCGAAGCCCTGCGCAGCACACGAGACGATCTTAGGTTCCTTGCTGATGTTGGTGACTTCGATTGTGCCGCGTGCTCTTTTCGTGAACTCCGCGATCGTCGGGCTTACCTGCTGTGCGTGCGCGACAGTGATTGACATGGCCAGGGCAAATGCCGAGGTCGCCGAGTTCCATGAGACGCTGATTTTGTTAGGAATATTCATAGCTTTGCTTACTGCTCCTGAGCCTCTATGGTGAGAAGGCCGCTGTAGTCGCCCGGCTTTTGACCGGCAGATAGGTGTAACTGCACCTGCAAGAGGCAGCTGGCAGGGGCGCTACGGACGATCGCGATTCTCACGCCGAAGCGACCGTTCAGCTCCGGCAGAGGCTGCAGCGGAACCCACTGATCGCGATCGTTGCGTACCCGGAGATTGGCGACGTTCAGAGATGCTCTCCCGCCTGCCCGCATCGCCTGCACTTCGGAGATGGAGACCAGGACCTGCAGCGGATGCAGAGGGCTCACCTCGCCGCCTATGGCCGAGATCCGCAGGACCGTGCTTGCTTCGCGCTCCTCTCCAGATCCGGAGGCCGCGAAGGTAAGCGCAGCCGACTCCGAGGAGATTCGGAGCGTACCGGCCCGCATTGTTGGCGAGGGAACAGCAACGACACTGGCCGGGGAAGGATTGCTGTTCAGCAGCAATGCTCCACAACAAAGAAAACTGGCGAGAACGACGCTCAGCATAATGGTTCTCTTCTTTGCTTGAACTGCAGCCTTGCCCCAGCATCTCGGATCGAGAGGTCACAGCCCTTTTCACTTCCTGGCGGCTGCGGCGAGCCGCCAGGAGGGTAGAGGACAATGTGCTCTTGCTCGCCGAAGAGCGGACGCGGATGTGGCTAGCTAGCTGATGGGGGTGATCACCACGTTGAGGGTGCCTGTGTAGGTGTCCGCCTTGATCCCTGTCGGCAGAAGCAACTGCATGTTCAGCGTAGGACTGTACGTGGTGTCGGAGTCGGCGAATGTGGCGATGTCAAGTCCTTCAGCGCCGCTCGTAGCGCCGGTCCAGCCCGTGAGGCTCAATGGTGTGTACGTCGTCTGTGAGTTGGCCTGACCGTTGGTGCTGCCTGTGGCATAGACACCGAGAGCAGAGTACGGAATGACGTTCGTTCCGCTACCGGTCAGCGCGCTCGCGCCCGAGACGTACACCGTCATCGTGACGCCGTTGGTGTCGTTCGTCGTCACCGAGCAGCTGACGCTGGCAGTTACCGCGACGTTATAGGTCACATTGGTACCGAAGTTCGCCAGGCCACTGCAGGAAAGGCTATCAGTGGTGGGTACCGTGGCGTTCATGGCGATAGTGGTGCTTGTTGGATTGGCAGCAACAGCTTGCATGCTGGTAGCGGCAGCGGCAACAACGAGGAGGGAATATCGTATCCAGATCTTCATCACAAGTCCTCAGCTATTCGGGTTGATGAATCGGAGCTCCCTCACAGTTCGCCTGCGCGCTGCCGCGGTGGATAGACGGTTCAAAGGCAGGTGTTGCTCCGCCCCTTCCACCACAGCCAGATCGCGTCCGAACAAATGGACAGCTTCCGTTCACCTGAACAAAGAGTAAGGAAGCAGCGAATAGCGCGAAATTCCCCAATGGGGGCGCCTCATGGTACGTAGGTCGTCCTCTCTTTGAAAGTTGTTCTTAAATGGGACATAACACGGGAAACCTGTACAAAATGCGAGCAGCTGCTGAGTTCGGTCTTGTGAAATGTTTACAACAGCTGGACTGTGGTTTACGTACAGGAAATGCCACTGCCGGGATCACGCTCGTACACACCACGTATCTTAGGAAGATCTTTGGGTAGCTGTCAGAACGGCTACGGAACTAGCACGGAACGAAATGCCACCGCCGCAAAAATGCACATGAGAGACCTTGCTAAGTGGTGCCCGGAGGGGGACTTGAACCCCCACGACCGATGAAGGTCTGCGGATTTTAAGTCCGCTGTGTCTGCCGATTTCACCATCCGGGCGTGCGGTGGCGCTAGCGTGATCGTATCGTATCCCTCGTTGCTGTCGCGTCCGGGGAGAGGCTTTAACAATCGATGGCGGTTTGACATACGGCAGATGAAGATCGTGCTGCCGCCTGTATGGCGATGGCACTCATAACCAGGACGGCAAAGGTCAAAGCCGGTACCAGCAGACCGATTCTAAGGGAGCCGGCTGCGGTCGACAGTGCGCCGGTAAGCCATGGAACGACGGAAGCTCCCAGGCCGGCAAGCACGAAGACCGAGGTGGACCGATAGTTCGGTAGTGTCAGCGACAAGACATAGGGATAGAGCGGCCCCAGACCAAAGCCACACACGAAACCCGCTACGGGGATGATGGTGCGGCTCGGGATGAGCAGCAACAGCGCTGTTGCGATCCCGACAGCCAAGACATGAAGCGTGCGGATCGAACGCGTGTGTAGCCATGCCGCGGTGCGGAGGGAGTGCGCGGCGCGACTGAACAACAGGCCTAGCCAGAATGCCGAGTTCGCTGAGACCGCGGTGCCCACGCCAAAGGTGGTGCGCTCGGCAAAGGTCGTCAGCCAGCTGCCGATGGCACTTTCCATGCCCACAGTCGCTGCCGCGAACAGTCCGAACCGCAACGGTGCCCAAGCCAATGGGGGCGTCACACCGGCGTCCGGCCGTGATGGCAGGGAATGCGGGGGCAAGGACACCAAGCCTATGGCCGCAGCCGTCACTACAAAAACGGATCCCATGGTCCGATAGAGCGTCGCGATCGAGAGCATGCGCAGGGAGTGCAGGGCGAGCACAGGCGAGAGGCAGGCACCGGCTGCCCATAGCAGGTTGAGCCGATTGAGATCCAGATCGGCCTCTGCGGGGGATGCCTCACGCGACCGAAGGAGACTGATCGCCGTCATGGTGAGGCCGAGGCCGACACCATAGATGAGATAGAGAAGCAGCAAGCCTGCGGGGCGTCGGCCGGAGAGGGCGAATAGGCTGAGCGAGGTGAGCGTGAGCCCAACCGCGGCACTGCGGTCCAGCCTGCCGCGCGCGAACAGGGCCCCGCTGGTGGACCCACCCCATCCCGCCAGCAGAAGCAGGCCACCTCTGCTATCGGAGAGCTGCCATTGTCCCAGTGTCGCCGGCAGCGTCGCTCCGAGCAGAGCCGTCCCTACCCCGGTGAGCAAGAAAGCCACCGAACACAGTCGATTGCGCGCCCCGATGTTCACGGCTTGGCTCTGGATCGCTTCGCCGCAAGCGGCGCGCGCGCAACGGATTCACGAACGATCAGCTCAGGGTCGACACGTATCGTTGCGGGGCCAGGGTGTACGCCACGGTCGCCGATACGCCTGATTACCGTCTCCGCGGCAAGCAGACCCATATTGCGCAGAGGCTGGCGCACGGTGGTCAGGCTCGGATTCTGAAAGGCGGCGGATTGAATATCGTCAAAGCCCATCACGGAGACGTCCTGCGGAATCTGCAGACCCGCTTCGCGTATAGCACGCACGGCTCCGATTGCCGAGATGTCATTGAAGGCAAAGATTGCGGTGAAAGGCGTGCCCGTAGCAAGCAGGCATTTCGCGGCGGAGTAGCCCGGTTCGTGCGTCGGTGTATCGCCTTTGAGCTGCGAAACCAGGCTCGGATCGATGGCAATATGGTGCGCTTGGGCCGCGCTCTGGATGGCCTGCCAGCGTACCTCCGTGTCCGAAGAAAAGGCCTGCCCCTTGATCACGGCGATCTGCGTGTGGCCAAGACCGGCCAGGTAGCCGATGGCAAGTTCGGCCGCGCGCTCGTGATTTAAGGCAATGCTGGTCACGCTTTCATGGAGATCGGGGCAGGAGACGGTCACGGTGGGCAGTTGGGTAGGCTCGGGCAGAGCCGTGTCGATAGCCACAAGGCCATCCACGGCGCGTTCGGAGAGCATGGCCAGCGAACGCTCAATCACCTCCACACGATGGTGATGGCTGATAAGAAGGTAAAAATACCCAGCCTGCTGCAGTCCCTGCTCCAGGCCCGAGAGCACAAGGGCGGTGTAGCCTTCGGCGATCTCCGGGACAAGTACGCCAAGCGTCATGGACTGACCTCGACGTAATGACCGAGCGAGCACGTTGGGCCGGTAGTTCAACGCGCGAGCCGCTTCCAGGATCCTGTCCTGGGTCGCTTGCGGAATGGAACGTGCCGCAGGAGCACCGTTCAGCACGCGGGAGATCGCCGCGGCGGAAAGGCCGAGATGCGCGGAGAGGGTCGCGAGCGAGGCCCTGCCTTCCGTCATGCGTCTTGGGGGATGAGGGTCTTTGGGCGTCGTCACGTCGTCTCGTTCACCACAACGGGAGAGCGGCAGGTCTAATGCGAACGGGCTCGCTCACGCTTCAGCAGCTTTGCCCGGCGGAGGAGCTCCGCCTCCGAGTACATTGTGCCGCGGCAGGCTGCAGCACCGCAGTAGCAGGGAGCTTCCTCGCTCAGATCAGAGTCGTAAAGGTGATAGTCGTATACCAGCTCCTCATCCTGTGCGATATCGCGAAGAGCTCGGATGAAGATGCGTTCCTCACGCTCTTCAGTTTCGCAGTTAGCGTCGCAGGAATGATTCAGAAACATGGCCGTTGAGAAGCCGTCGATGACCTCGCCTTTGTCTCCGAAGCCGAAAAGATAGGTCACCGGCCGCCCGCCATAGCGTTCGTCCGCAACCTTTTTGGGGATTCGCGGGCCGTCATACTCCGCGATGATCGAGTTCTTCGCGATTGGATCAAGCGTGTAGCAACCGGCGGCATGGATGTCCGACGATCGGATCAGCAGACGCGGCGGGTTACGCAGGCCGGTACGCTTCAGCTTTGGAGGCCCCTGAGGTCGCGGCATGGGGGTGAGTGTAGCAGTTTACAGCCACCTTATGATCCAGCCGGCGCTCATCCACCTTGCGAAAAGAGGGAGCATCACCTTGGGCGTTGGCGTAGATCATGCTTTACCGTCTAATGGAGGCGTGAGCCTCTTTTCTTGCAATATGTGCGCAAAGCGGACAGGTTTTTTGGCAATTGGAGCCTTGGTGATTGGCACTGCGATGGCATCTGCGCAGAGCAGTGCACCGGCAGCGGCCTGTTCACCCGTGCGGGATGCGCAGGGCAACCTCGTAAGCAATACGAACTGCGCCCCAGCTACGCCGTCCGCTCCAGCAGCCGACCGATTTCCCTATCCTGGTGAAAACGCGCCGGCTGCCCCTGCCCCCGACAGCGCATCGTCACCTCAGATACCCCAGGCACCAGTGTCCCAGCCCCAAGGTGGGAGCACGCCGCAGGATCCTGCAGGCAAACGTTTTCCGTATCCGGGAGACACCGAGACGCCGGCTGCGTCATCGGAAAGGCCCGTTCCGGCCGACAAATCACCCTTACAGGATGCCGGCAGCTCCGGAGAGGCTCCTGCCTCCTCGAGCAGCAGCAGTTCCTCTTCAAGCAGCTCCTCTTCAGAGCAGGACGAGGTAGGAAAGGGCGCGGGAGCTGACGATCCGGATGCTAATGATCCGGCGGCCATCCCCAGGAGCAAGCGTCATAAGTTGCCGCCGGTTCCTCGTCAAAGCCCCTCCGAGCGTGAGGAGGAGGACGTACAGATTGCTGGTTTCTACTTCAACGATGGCAACTTCAAGGGCTCCTACGATCGTGCAAGGGATGCTGTCCAGCTGGATGGCGATGACGCCGCCGCGCATCTGGCGCTAGGCAACGCCGCACGAAAACTGGGAAAGCTCGACGAATCCGAAAAAGCCTACAAGCGCTGCCTCGATCTGGACCCTGTACCGAAGGTAAGAAAGGCCGCCGAAAAGGCCTTGCACGAGATGACAGGCGGATCGTAAAGGTTCAAAACCTATACCTTCGGCCTGTCCGAATGCCAGATGCCGATACCGATGCCGGCATCCGTCATTTTTCGGAGAGACGATAGGGTCTTCGTAGAAATATGGGAGGCTCGCTGGGCAGAGGACGTGCCATCGATCCGCTGGACTCCGGCATAGCCGCGAGCGATGACATGTCAGCGAGACGCGGAAGGGAGACAGAGCCCTCCTCGGGAGCGAGATCTTCGTGGATATGCAGGTATTTGCGAAGATATCGGAGCGGCTCCTCGGCGACAGCCATCTGGCGCAGGTGATACTTCCACGCGTTCGGGCGTACCGACCGTCGCATGTACGGTCGACGATGAATGGTGCGTATCGTGCCGTCGCTCATGGCTCGCTGAAAGCTCTTGGAGGGAACGTCGAAGCTGATCTCCGCGCCTGGCTTCCAGAAGCTCATTGCGAACTCATGCGAAAACACCAGGGCATAGTACCGGCGCTGCGCATCAAGCAGGGCGAGCGATGCTTCCATGGAGATCCAGGGTAAGGTCAGCCGCGTGGTGTACCAGCGGCGAAACTCAAATCCGTTGATGCGGGCGCGGCCTACTACAAGACCAAGCAGTTCCAGGCGGGTCATTGGAGCTCCTAGCAGATCACGCCATCAAAGTAGCAGCTTTGCGTCGCGACTCTCCACCCTAACCCAATTAGTAGAAGTAAAGAGTCGATCTAGACGTCCGTCTAGGGCTCAAACGTCGTATCACGACGGATGCGGTCACGCAGGTGATCTGAAGAAACGCTTACTCCAGAACCTGAGACCACCAGAGCGGCGGCCGCTGTGTGCCGACTGCGCCAGTGGTGCATCAACCATGTGATGCCGAGCAGACCGAGCGCCAGAACGGCAAACGGCATGATCCAAGCAACAAGATCAAATCCACCACGGATCGGAGCCGCCAGAACGATTGCTCCGTATTGCTCCGCGAAGGAATGCAGGATGCCGCTGTCGGAGGCACCGGAATCAAGTTGGGTGTGTAGATTTGCAATCAGTTTCGGCGAGTCAGGGCAGCCCATGTGATTGCATTCCAACAAAATTTCACCACAGCTGCAGGTGCACATCAGGCTGTGACCCAGCTTGTCAAACCGTTTGCTGGGATTACTTGCGCCGAGCATGACCGTTGCGGCAAGGAAAAGCACAGGAACCTTTAACAGACGTTTATGCACGGCCGGCCTCGCCTGTGGGAGTGGCCATGGCGACGACCGCCCGTTCTGAACCAATCAGCTCCCGTCGTCTTGAAACGCTGACAGGGGCGGCGGCCATGGCTCGCTGGCTGCCGGGCAACAAGGATGGGGCAAGGGCGATGGCCGTGCCAAAGATCACGATGCCGACACCGATCCAAATCCAGTTCACCAGCGGGTTCAGGTAGACCTTGATGTCCGGGCGGTTCGTTTGGGGATTACGACCTTCAAAGACAACATAGAAATCCCGCGCAAGTGTCGAGTGGATCGCTACGACCGTTGAAGCCTGTGCGTGGTCGGTGTCAGGGAAATACACCCGGCGCTCCGGGCTCAGGCGGGTGACAAACTTGCCGCCGTGATAAAGGTCGAGCAACGCGTAATCGGTGTCGTAGTTTGCATTGGAATCCTGAGAGAAGGACTGGCAGAGGAGCTTCCAGGAGCCAATCGAGATGGAATCGCCAAATCCCATCTCTGTCTCTCGGGACTGATTAAAGGCCGAGCCTGCAAGGCCGATAAACATCACCACGATGCCGAAATGAATCAAATAGCCGCCGTAACGACGGGTGTTGCGACGGGTGAGCAGGAGAGCGGAGCTGAACAGGTTGCGCTGAGTCTGTGTCCGGACGACGTTGGCGCCGCGGAGGAACTCAGCGGTGATCGCGGTGAGCACACCGACGGAAAGCGAGATGCACACCAGCGCGTAAACAGAGCTCGTGGGGTCGTCTTCTGTCCAGGGCCGAATGCCGGCAATCATCAAAACGGCCGCGGTCAGCAGAATGGCCGAGCAGGGAACGATGAAGTTGCGGCGCAAAGCCCGCAGCGACGTGGAGCGCCAGGCGAGCAGCGGTCCCACACCGGTCAGGAAGATCAGGCCGAGCCCGATCGGCACCATGACCCGGTTGTAAAACGGCGGTCCCACGGTGACCTTGGAACCCTGTACGTATTCACTCAGGATGGGAAAGAAGGTTCCCCAGAGAACGGTGAAGCAGGAAGCCAGCAGGATGAGGTTGTTGAAAAGAAAGCTGGACTCGCGCGAAACCAGCGACTCTAGATGGTTCTCGCTGCGGAGGTGGTCCTTCTGCCGGAAAAATGTGAACAGGCAGACGCAGAAAGCGAAGACGAGGAAAATCGCAAACCATGTGCCGATGGAGCTCTGGGCAAAGGCGTGGACGGAGCTGACCAGACCCGAACGCGTCAGCCATGTTCCGACAATCGTGAGAATGAACGTGGTGAAGATTAACCATACGTTCCACACCTTCATCATGCCGCGCTTCTCCTGCATCATGACCGAGTGCAGAAAGGCGGTAGCCGCGAGCCACGGAAGTAGGCTGGCGTTTTCGACGGGGTCCCATCCCCAGTAGCCGCCCCAGCCCAGTACGGCATAGGCCCAGTGCATGCCAAGGCAGATGCCGCAGGTCAGGAACAGCCATGTGACCATCGTCCAGCGGCGGGTGATATGGATCCATTTTTCGCCGGGGTACCGCATCATCAGGGCCCCCAGCGCAAAGGCAAAGGGAATCGAAAAACCCACATACCCCAGGTAAAGCATGGGGGGATGGATCACCATCTCCGGGTACTGAAGCAGGGGATTTAACCCGAAACCGTCTGCCGGACCGACTCCGCCGGGGACAATCGCAAAAGGCGGTGCCGCGAAAACCAGCAGCAGGAGAAAAAAGACCTGAATGCCTGACAGGATCGTCGAGGCATAGGCAGAAAGGGTGATGTCCACCTTGTGCCGGAGGCGAAGAACGAAGCCGTACCCTGCAAGCAGCAGTGCCCACAGGAGCAGGGAACCCTCCTGCCCTGACCAGAGCGCCGAGAACTTGTACGGGGTCGCAAGAGCGCGATTGGTGTGATGGAGGATGTAATCCACCGAGAAATCATTGGTCAGAGCAGCCCACACCAGGGCGAAGGCAGCGCAGCAGAGAGCCACAAAGCTGGCGATTCCGGCGCGTCGGGAGGTTTCACGAAGACGCTCAGGGGCGACAGCCAGTTGCCGACCCCCGGCGATGGCCCAAAGCGACAGGCTACCCGCGAACAGGGTGTATACGCTCAGGGCGAGGGCCAGGAGTAACGAGAAACTCCCGAGTAATGGCATTGGGTGCGTCATGCGCGGACGGGGTATCCTTCAGGTCCTATTCTCGCAGATAGCGAGCAGGACAGTGGTGCCGAAAAGCGCGGTATTCGGTGCTGCAGGAAGAT
Organism: uncultured Acidobacteriaceae bacterium; assembly: GCA_964243645.1. Classification (GTDB taxonomy): domain Bacteria; phylum Acidobacteriota; class Terriglobia; order Terriglobales; family Acidobacteriaceae; genus Granulicella. Next base: position 9,422 of record CAXTGE010000004.1, read on the forward strand.
GAGGAGACTTATGCGATGACGCCGGGCGAGGTCATATCTCCCCCGCTTTCTTTGTTCCCGGAAGCAATCAGACGATTGACACTGGCGAGCAGATCGTCTGGGAGCACAGGCTTGAGCCGGAAATCGACGCCAAGGTCCTGATACTCATCTTCCGCCTCCAGTAAGCCACTGATCACCAGCACAGGAACGCGCGGATCAAAACCCCGCACGGCCTTCACAAATTCAGCTCCGGTCATGCCCGGCATAATGTGATCCGTAATGATGAGATTGATGGGTGCCGGATATTCTTCATTCCGATACTGTTCAAGCGCCCGTTCCGCACTGAGAACAGCGATTACAAAAAAACCCGCACGTTTCAGTATCGCTTGCCGCGTTGCGGCCTGAACTGCATTGTCGTCAATCAGCAAAATTGTTGCTTGCATGCCGTCCGGTCAATCTGTTGTTTTGGGCCATGGGCCGGCTAACCAATGTCGTCCATACTGACGGTAGTTGCTATGATGCGCGGGCGCTCTGAAAAGGTGCTTATGATATCTAGGACAATCCTTTTGCGCTCGCGGGCGAGGCTTCGTTTAGAGGAACGATCCGCGCCAGGGTACGGACGTGCCTTCCTCTCCCACACCGGACCGTCCGCTGCGATAATGGGTCTATGAAGCGGCGTGTGATTCGCCACTACGAGTTTCTGCGCAAGATCGGCTCGGGCGGCAGCGGCGTGGTGTTCCTGGCCAACGACACGCTGTTGCAGAGGCCTGTGGTGTTGAAGCTCTTGAAGAGGGGCAGTCAAACACCGGAGCAGATGCGTGCCACGCAGTTGCGCGAAGCACGCCTGGCCTCCGCCATCGATCATCCGAACGTCTGCTCCATCTACGAGGTCGGCGAAGAAGATGATGAAGCCTACATCGTCATGCAGTACATTCCCGGTAAAAGTCTTGACAAGGTGATTGCCGAGGGACCCGCGAGCGTACAACTCGTGCTTTCCAGCGGCATGCAGATCGCGGATGGTCTCCAGGCGGCTCATAACCTGGGCATCTTTCACCGTGATCTGAAGCCGGCAAATGTCATGCTGACCGACGGCGGCCTGATAAAGATCCTTGACTTCGGACTGGCGCGACAGCTGAAGCGCGAGCAGGTGGATTTCGATCCGACAACGCCCTCCGTTCCTGAGACGATGGTCCTGCCCGATGCGACCTACACGGCTCGCGGCGGCACCATCGCCTACATGGCGCCTGAGCAGTTCGTCACGGGGCAGAGCAGTGTGCGCAGCGATATCTTCGCGTTGGGGGTCCTGCTGTTTGAGTTGGTAAGTGGGCGTCATCCGTTCCACAAGGCGGACGCGCAGGAGCTGCAGAGTATTCGGGCGATTCAGTTTGCGTCGCCGCCAAACCTCCGGGACATCGTTCCGGATATCGCAAGTGAACTCGAAAGCGTGATTTATCGCTGCCTGGAAAAGCAGCCCACCGAGAGATTCGCTTCGGCGGCCGACGCGCGTGAGGCGCTTAAGACGGTTCTCAATTCGCTGCGCCTCGATGTTTCGGTGATGCCGGGCAACAATGCCAACTCGATGGCTGCACAGCAGCAGTTCGATCTTCAGACTCCGGAGGAGGAAAAGCGTGCTACAGGCATCCTCTCCATGCTGGCGGAACGCTTTCGTGATGCCAGTTCCAGCGAGACCGGCGACCGCAGAACGACGATCGTGGTGCTGCCGTTCGCCAACCTGGGCAAGAGCGATGCCACACCCTTTTATGGGGCCGCGCTGGCTGACGCGCTGGGCGCACGATTGGCCAAGGTGCCGTCGCTGGTCGTGCGACCCTCCAGCTCCTTAATGCATGTGAACGCGCGCAAGATGGATCCTCTGGCGATCGGGCGCAAGCTCCTTGTCGATTTCGTTCTGGCAGGCAGTTTTCTGCGCTCGGAAAGTGGCTTTGACCTGAACTGGCAGATGCTGGACGTCCGAGGCGAGCGGGTGCGTACCGGCGGCTCGATCAGCGTCGCGAGCTTCGATCTGGTGTCGGTACAGACAGAGATCTGCGACGAGGTCTTCGCGGAACTTCGCGGTGCGGGCGCTCTCCAGGGAAATGTCAGCGATGGCGTGCGGCAGCCGGCGCTGGGAGACGCGGCCAGCGAAGAGTACCTGCAGGCCCGAGCGTTGTTGTCCTCTTTCATGAACCGCACGGGCAGCCGTGATGAACTGGAGCGAGCGCGGCGGATGTTTGAGCGCGTGACCGCCCACGATCCGGGATATGCCCCGGGGTGGACCGGCCTCGGGATCACGCATCTGCAATACGCTCGTCATGGCCTGGGTGGCCAGATGCATGTATTGGAGGCCCGACGCGCCTTTGACAAAGCATTGGAACGGGACGCGGCGTCTGCGGAGGCCAATCTGTACAGGGTTTACATGCTGCTCTCCCGCGGTGAAAAGGAGAGCGCTCGCCACGGCATCGAGCACCTGCTGCAGGATGCCGGCAACGACTGGAACGTCCACCTGGTAGCGGGACTGACACTGCGCATCGACGGCATGTATGAAGAGGCGCTCGATCAGTTCAACCAATCCCTGCGCCTAAACCCGACTAACGCCGCGATGATCTATAACCATCGCGCGAGGGTCTACCAGTACCAGAACCAGCTGGAGATCGCCGGCGATGAGATTGAGAAGGGCCTGACGCTGGAGCCGCGCCAACCGCTGCTGCGCATCTCCAGTGGATATCAACAGATGCGTCTAGGGCAGCTCTCCAAGGCCATCCATACGCTGGAAGGGGTAGTACACGACGACCCTTCGATGCGCATCGTATTTCCGACCATTGCCATGTGCTACGTGCAGCTTGGCGATCGCAAGCGCGCGGCGGACTTCATCCGGGAAGACGTTCTCGGAGCCGCTGAGGCGGACAGCGAGATGGCCTACCGGCTGGCCACCTACTTCGCCGTGGAGGGCGATGAGAGCGAAGCCCTGCACTGGCTGCGACGCGCCATCTACCTGGGTAATGAGAACTATCCCTGGTTCAGCATCAATCCAGCCTGGCGCGGGATGAGCGACAATCACGATTTCCAGCGATCGCTGGATGATCTGAAGAGGAGCTTTCGCAAAAATCAGAAGAACTGGCGTCGCCTGCTGGCCCAGGTCATCCGCTGACCTGTCCCGGAAGCAAGGTCAATCAACACTGCGCCCCGGGGCAGGACAGTCTGCGACGCAGATGCGCTGAAGCGCGCTTTGTTTGAGCGATGCTGGTAGCTAAGGACTTACCGGGGCGAGAGCGTCAACGGCTGTTCCAGGGCAAAGAAGAGGTTTGTGCCAGCGGGTAAAGTCTCCTGTACGTCACGTTTCAACCACCAGGCAGTCGCCACGCCCGCGCCCGCGATGGCGCCCACCGCTGCGCCGACGCCTCCACCGATCACGGCGCCGGTAACCGCCGCTGTGGCCGTCACGCTTCCCAGCACGGCTATCGTGGCCTTGGGGTGCGTTCGAAGCACTACGGTTCCTTCCTCGTTGACGCGAACCTCTTCTGTGCCGTCCAGGTCCGTCACCTGTGCATCGAGGTGATAGAGGGTGCCGTCGGGTAGGGAGACTGTCTCCGGGCGCAGCCGCATGGAGGCTGATCCGCCGATGCGCTTGCCGCCGTGTACCGAGGCTATATGGCCACGAATCAGCGACCCAGCGGGTAGCATCACCTCGCCATGATGACCCACGTCGGCGAGCAGCTCCGCCGTAAAAACGGCACCCTCCGTCGTGTCGCGCGTGTTCAGCGTTTCACGAAGACGTGCACGGAGCAGGGTGCCGCGGTTAAGTTCATGCGGGCGGCCCGGGACTTCCGTGACGATCTGGCCGTCGCTTGGATCAGCCCCGCTGTAGGCCGGAGTCACTGTGGCCGTCTCCACTGCAACGCCAGGCCTGTAGGGAACGTATTGACTGGACGTGCTGGCCGGCGCAGGCGGGGCTTCGACGATCGGGGCAGGTGTGCCTGCCTCTCGTGTCAGGAGGTGGGGTTCCGCGACTGTAGCCGGGTAGCTGTCCTGGTAGGCGGGCGCCGAGGCGGCGGCCTGCGACGGCTTAACGTAATGGTCCGATGCGGCCGCGGGATCTGCAAGCTGCTCCGGATGCGCTATGCCTGTCATCTGCTGCGCTGGTGCAGCTATCGCGAAGAACGGCAGGATTAGAACCGAGCAGAACGGCGTGAGGGTGGGGCGCTTCATGGGATTCTCCTCGCGCAGCGGGGGCGGCACGTGTGCTCAGCATAGGCTCCGCACGCGCGTGTACCAAGAGGGAGATCGCGGTGGGAACCTGAGACATCAACCTGAGTGCAACGGAGAGGCGCTCGCCGGTAGCGGTCCCAATTGCCATCCCCGCCACCGTACGACGGTAAGAGGCCTCAAGGGAGGACCGGTTGCGCCAGGATTTTTTCGTAGAACGCCTCGTACAGAGGGATGATGCGTGTCGTACAAAAGTGCTGTTGCGCGTGCCGGCGACCAGCATCGGCCATCGCCTTCAGACGGACTTCATCCAGGAGCAGCTTGATGGCGGCATCCGCCATGGCCGTCGTGTCCCCGACGGGAAATAAAAGGCCATTCGTGCCGTCTTCAATCAGCTCGGGAACTCCGCCAACCCGCGTCGCAATGCTCGGAACACAGCAGGCCATCGCCTCCAGCGCGGCAAGGCCAAAACTCTCCATTTCCGAGGGCATGATCATCAGGTCCGCCAAGGCGAGCAGCTCATGTACGTTGTCCTGCTTACCTACGAAGTGCGTACGATCGAGTACACCATGGCGCATAGCGAGGAATTCGGCTGCGGAACGGTCCGGTCCATCGCCGATCATCAATAAGCGGGCGGGCATCTGCTGCGCCACCTGCGCAAAGACCTCGACCACGTCCAGGACGCGCTTGACCGGGCGGAAGTTGGAGAGGTGTACCAGCAGCCGTTCGTTCGATGCCGCATACCTCGGGCGTTGCTCGGCATACAGCGATGGATCCCGCTCGTATACATCGCAGTTCACGAAGTTGCGCACGACCTCGATGGGCCGTGTGATGCCGAAGGCCTCCCCAGTGCGTTCGCGGAGATGCGCCGAAATGGCAGTGACGCCATCGGAGCGCTCAATGCCATACCGCGTAATCGGTAGATAGGAGCGGTCGAGCCCCACAAGCGTTATGTCCGTGCCGTGCAGTGTAGTGATGAAGGGCAAGCGAACGCCGCGCATCGCTAGCATGTCGCGCGCCAGAAGGGCACTGACCGAGTGCGGGATCGCATAATGCACATGCAGCAGGTCGAGCCGGTATAGTTCGGCGACCTCGGCCATGCGGCTGGCCAGCGCCAGGTCATAGGGCGGGTATTCGAACAGCGGATAGTTCGAGACCGGCACCTCATGGTAGAAGATGCCCCGCTCTCGCCCGGAGAGCCGGAACGGCTGCGAGTAGGTAATGAAGTGAACTTCATGACCGCGAGCTGCCAGCTCGATACCGAGCTCCGTGGCGACGACGCCGGAGCCTCCGTAGGTGGGGTAGCAGGTAATGCCGATTTTCATTGGCTTAGCCCTCACAAGAGGGCGCGCCGCCCTGTGCTCGATTGCCGTTCGGGAGGATCTCTCTCCCGAGAAAAGGAGTAACGCAAAGGTATGCGGGTAGGAAAAGCCCTACACGAAACTGCCGTAATGGATGAGTGTCGGGGGTAAAAGGTGCGGATCGCTAGATAAAGATTCGTCGTGGGCCATAGGCGAGAGGACGGCCAGCAAGGCTCTCCGCTCCACCTCCCGAGACGCTCGCAGTCGTGTCGTCACCTGATGGAGCTCGCCGTCGTTGTATCCCGGATGGCAGACAAGCTCCCATGTGCCCTCCGGAAGTGCCCTCAGGAGGTTGCGCAGTGTGGGCTCATCCAGATGACCCGTCGCGGAGACGCCGATGGTTCCGTCCGTTGTGTGAACCCGCCCGGAGCGGATCTCCGGCTGTCGTAGAAACTGTCTTTTCAGTATTTGGATCAGGCGCAGTTGCGAGCTACGTGCGGCCGTGCCGTTCGAGAGGGGAAAGGCCCACGGCTGTTCGAATGGGTTGCGGATCGCGGAGACGCCCGTGCGGATCGCAGCCCGCAGCAAAGGCTTCAGCACCTTTGGCAGCAGATGGGCGTGCTTGTGCGTGTCCAGGTGCGTTACGGTCAGCCCTGCCTCCTGAAGACGCCGGATCTGGGCGACGGCCTCCCGTTCAATATCGTTTGGATCGATCTGCTGGGTAAGCAGCGCTGCCAGAAAAGAGTAGAGCTGGGGGCGGAAGCTCCGGCCATCACGGGCGAGCAGACTCGGAATCGAACGCAGCGGAGAGACCGGCATGCCATCCGTAAGCACCACATGACAACCCACACCGAGGCTCGGCCGCTTGCGAGCCCGCGCAACGGCATCCTCAAAGGCGGGGCCTGCGGCCATCAGTGTCGCCGAGGTAATGGCGCCGGCATCGTGCAGCTCGCAGATAGCGCGGTTGATGCCGTGGGTCAGGCCGAAGTCATCGGCGTTCACGATCAGATGTGAGGGCATAAGGCTAATCGGATTGTAGGGGGCTAGATTCTAGAGCTCCGCGCGACGGGCAAAACGCCTCTGGTCAGGCGCAGACCGTGGAGGGTAGCGGAGGCGGGTGCAACTCTGCCGAAAATTCCGTTTGCTCGTCATCGTTTGCCGTCATGGCACTCCCTGCGGCGTCCTGGCTTCGGAAATGAACCAGATACCGAAGAAAGCGGTGGAAAACCCGGCGAATGCCAAAGACAACCGGAACGGGACGCGATAGGCTGGTCCCAACCGGGGTTGATGAACTTGGTTCACGAGCAGGCAGGAGTACCGGGTTGAAAAGAGTGCGTTCGCAACGGTATGCCGCGGTTTTGGCGCTCGGCTGCGCGCTGTTGCCCGTCGCGTCCTCCCGGGCGGCCAGGGCTCAGGAAGAGGGCTCGCCCACAGCGGTGCTGCTGAGCCGTGCGCGGACACTGGAAG
>CAXTGE010000004.1:16468-17847 GCA_964243645.1 uncultured Acidobacteriaceae bacterium
GCCATTTATCGGCGCGTGTATGGCACGAATCCCCCGCCGGGAGCCCCGGCACTGGCGTATTTCCAGGCCGAAGCCGCGACGGACGAGGGACGTCCCCAGGCCATTGCCGGTCTGCGCGCCCTGTCCGATACGTATCCGTCGGAGACCCGGTACCCGCTCGCGCTCGGTCGCATCCTCCTGGCCAGTCCCCGCACACGGGCCGAGGGCCGGACGTTGCTGGAGCGCTATCCCGCTAACGCGGAAGCCGTTGCCGCGCTACATGGAGGCCTGAACGGGACGGAGACGGCGAGCAACGAGTCATCTTTTGCGGGTTCACGAACGCCCCCGGCGAAATCCGTAGCCAAAGCCTCACCTGCCACGCCGATGACCTCCCCTGTGACTGTTCAGCACACGCCGGTGCCGGTAGCGGAGGCAGATCGCCCCAACCAGGGTCGCACCATCACGGAGCCGGCACGAGTAGTGGGAACCTCTCCGAAGGCAAGCTTTCGGACAATAGCTGGGCAGGGTGCACCCGCTCACCACGGAGCCTTTGTCGCGCAGGAACAGGCAGGCTTTGCGGCACTCAATGCGCATCGGACTGCTGAAGCGGAACAGATGTTTCAGGACATCCTCTTAAAGGATCCAACAGACCCGCGAGCCCTCGCGGGACTCGGATACACCCACGTGCTTAGGGGTGATTTGAAGGCGGCCGTCCTTTCTTTCGAGCGAGCACAGGAGAATGGGGACCACAGCCTGGCACTGACCCGGGCGCTCGTAAATACGCAGTTCGATCTAACGCTGAAGGGGGCGTCTGCGGCACGCACACGGGGGGATCTTCCCGAGGCAGAGGTCGGGTATCGGGCAGCTCTCGGGGAGCGGCCGAGTGATCCGGATGCCTTGGAGGGTCTGGGGAGTCTGCTGCTGCAATCCGGGCGTCCGGATGCCGCGATTCCTGTCTTTACCCGTCTAACCCAGGTTCGTCCCATGAGCCCCTCGGCATGGCGCGGTCTGGTGATCTCGCAAGCCAGCGCAGGGAAGCCTACGGAGGCTCTTGCGAGCGACAGTCATGTGCCCGCGGATGCAAGACCTCCGCTGCAAGGGGATGCCAGTTACCTACAGGCTCTGGCCACAGCCAGAGGTACCCAGATCCCTTCCAACACGCAGGTTGCGAAGGCGGAATCTCCCGCGGTGGTGCGGGCGGCCGTGCAGCCTCCGGTGCAGGCAACGGCTCTTCCATCCGCGTCAGCGTCCCAAGCCCAGAGGCCGCCCGTGCCGAAAGCGGAGATCCCGCCTGTGACGCCAACGAGGAACGCAAAGCCCAGTGCCGCTCCGCTCACAACATCGCCACAGATAGCTGCTGCCGAGTCTCCATCGGCAAGTGCGCCGCCGTTACCCTCCAA
>CAXTGE010000004.1:17947-26724 GCA_964243645.1 uncultured Acidobacteriaceae bacterium
TGATGCGACGTTTCAGGCAGCCGCCGGGGAGGTGTATCTCGCATTGGAGCGTCCGGACGAGGCGTTGCATGCCTACGCCCGTGCGCAAGGCGTCTTCGCCTCGCAGAAGCTGGCACCGCCGTTGGACATTGTGTTGCGCATCACGACGCTGCTTGCGGCTCGGGAGGATGACGGCAATCTCTACCGCGAGCTGGTCTACCTTGGCGACCGCCGGGATCTGAACGACACGCAGCGTCGCGAGATGCAGATGATCTGGACGGGATGGGCGGTGCGCCGGGCGCGCACGCTGGCCGCTGCCGGCGAACACGCACGGGCCGTCACGGTGCTCAACGCCGCCGCTGAAGCCTTTGCCGGCAATGCCGACGTGTTGAGTGCCGTTGCAACCGGTTATGCGGGTGTTGGACTGCCCAGGGAAGCCGTTGCTCTTTACAAGGCGAAAGATCTTTCCGCTGCCGCTGCGGCGGAACTCGAGGCCGCAGTTGAGGTCGGCATAGCGGCTCACGACTATAAAGCCGCCGAGAGCTGGGCACGGCTGGGGCGGGAGCGCTTCCCGAACGATCCTGAGATGCTGACCGTGACTGCGGAACTGGAACAGGCACGAGGGCACGAAGCACGGGCGGTCGAGCTTGCCCGGCAGGCGAAGGCACTGGCACCGGTGCAGGACCCCGGGCAGGTACTTACCGCCGAGCTACGCGAAGCGAGTGCAGGCCATGGTTGGCGCAAGCCGTCCAGCGGCCAGCTTTCGGTTTTGCTGACACCCGCCGATCCTTTGAGCGCGGGTGTTGAGGCCTCAGGAGCGCGGCCCTTTCTTCCGGCCCTTCCCGATACAGTCGGAGGTCAGCGGTACCCCGGGCAGATCCCATCGCTCACCGGGTATGACGAGCCCTCGCGTTAAGGCGGTGGTAGCCGGTCAGTCCACGTCATCGAGACGCTACAATGGGAAGACGTTTCCACGCGACAGCTTGTAAGTATTGCAACTGCGGTGGCGTCTGGCGAGCGCATGGATAAGGCTGTTACCGAGGAGACAAACGAAGGCCGGCTGAAGCTGCTGAAGACCCTTCCGGGCTTTGCCATCAGTGCCTTTTTCCTGTGGTGGACCTTTCGAGGTTTCCACTTTTCAGAGTTTCGCCATGTGCACCTGCTAGCGCCCCTCTGGATGCTCGGTGTTGTGCTTTTCAGCGTGCTCGGGTACGGTACGCGCTGCTACCGCTGGTGGCTGATGCTGCGCAGCTACAACTCAAAGCTGAGTGATTGTGCGCGCGTGCTGCTTACCTCATTGGCCGCCAATAACATCCTGCCATTTCGCATCGGCGACGTGATGCGGGTGTTCACGTACGCGGAAGACCTCGGTGCGACGCCCTCGGTGGTGCTCAGCACCGTGATCCTGGAAAAGCTGCTGGATGTTTTCTCGTTGGCCGTTTTGTTTGTGGTGACGATGCACACGGGCCGCGTGGTCTCACCGCATCTGCGCACAGCGGCAGAGCTCGGCCTGTTTGCTTCCACCGCCGGGCTGCTGGTGATGGTGTTCGGAGCGAAGACGCTGGCGCCGGTGATCCAAAAGGTCTTCGCCGGGACAACGAATGGCACGCTCCGCAAGTTGGAACACTGGCTGGTGCTGGCCCTGGATTGCATACGCCAGATCGGCGTCGTGGGATCCCTGCTGCTGGTGCTGATCAGCTTTGCGGCCTGGGCCTTTGAAGGACTGCTCTACGTGTCCGCAGTCAAGCTGGTGGGTCTACAAACGGACTGGGCGGGACCCTGGCAGGCGGTATCCCAGGCCAACCTGTCTTTCCTGATTCCCAGCTCGCCTGGCGGCATCGGGCCCTTTGAATTCGCCTGTAAGGATGCCCTTATGCGCCATAGCGTCACGGACATTGCGGCCACCATCTTTGGGTTGCTCATCCATGCGTGGCTCCTGGTGGTGCTTACCGGGGTCGGCGGCGTGTGGTTTCTGGCGCACCGCTTACACCGTTCCCGGCGCAAGCCGTTGGCTGAGGAGCTGGAGACACTGCCGGCACAGCTGCCGTAAGCGGTCACGAACGAAAAGGACAGGACTATGTACCGCATTCTGCAGGAGAGGTTGCAAGCGCGTGTCGCGGAGTTGGTGAAGGACCGCTATGGCATCGAGTTGCCAGGCTTCGCCGTCGAGCTGCCGCCCAAGATCGAGTTCGGCGAGATGGCGCTGACGGTGGCGCTGCAGCTTGCACGCCCCTTGAAAAAGGCGCCACGCGCTATCGCCCAGGAGCTGCAGGCTGCTATCGCGGAGATGCCCGGTATCGCGAATGTTGAGATCGCCGGGGCGGGCTATCTGAATGTCAAGCTGGACCGTGCCGCGGTTGCGCGCAGCATCGCGGCGGACGAGCACGCGGTGGTCGGCGGTCCGGGCTTCCGGCTGCTGGAGCACACCAGCATCAATCCGAACAAGGCAGCGCACGTTGGACATCTGCGCAATGCCATCCTTGGCGACAGCTTCGGGCGTATGCTGCGGCCTGGAACCGGCGAGGACGCCCGCTGGAAGCGCGGCTACGATATCGGGGTACAAAACTATATTGACAATACCGGCGTTCAGGTCGCCGACATTGTTGTTGCTGTGACCGAGCTCGAAGGCATGTCCCTCCAAGATGTGCGGCAGTGGCTTACGGAGACGCTGGAGAGCAACGAGCGGCTCGACTACCTTTGCTGGGACATGTATGCGCGGATATCGCAGTGGTACGAGGCCGAACCTGCACATGCCCCGGCTCGCAAAAAACTGCGTCTGGACATGCTCCATGCCATCGAAGCCGGGGGCAACGACAACGCGACGATCGCCGACCTGATCGCGACTTCGGTCCTGAGAGCGCACCTGGTCACGATGGAGCGGCTAGGGATCGAGTACAATTTTCTGCCACGCGAGAGCGAGATTCTGCATCTTCGATTTTGGGAGGCCGCGCGGAAGCTCATGGTCGACCGCGGCGTGCTCTACCTGGAGACGCTGGGCAAGAATGCCGGTTGCTGGGTGATGCGCCGGGCCGGGGCGCCGACGCTTGCCGAAGGCGAGGTGGATGAGGATGCAAAGATCATCGTGCGTTCCAACGGCACGGTGACCTATGTGGGCAAAGATATTGCCTACCATCTTTGGAAGTTTGGTCTTCTAGGGCTGGACTTCGGCTATGCGCGTTTCCATGAGTACCCGACTCACACCTGCTGGATTTCCACGGTGGAAGGCGAGGAGCCGCATCCCAGCTTCGGTCACGCCAGCGCGATCTATAACGTCATCGATTCGCGCCAGGACGATCCGCAGACGCAGGTGAAGGAGGCGTTGCGAGCCCTGGGTTTTGTGATCGAAAGTGAGCACTATACCCACCTGAACTATGCCATGGTTGCGTTGACGCCACGCTGCGCCCAGGAACTCGGCTACACCCTGAAGGACGAGGACAAAGGCCGACCCTATATCGAGGTCTCCGGCCGCAAAGGTTTTGGGGTCAAGGCGGACGATCTGATCGACCGCATGATTGCGGCGGCTCGTGCGGAGGTCGATCAGCGGCACCCCGAGCTGGGCGAAGCCGAGCGCGCGGAGATCGCCAATGCTATCGGGGTAGGCGCGCTTCGCTTCTTTCTGCTGCGGTTCACACGCAATACGGTCATCGCCTTTGACTTCCATGACGCTCTCAGCTTTGAGGGCGAAACCGGGCCGTATGTGCAGTACGCCGCCGTACGTGCCGCCAACATCTTCCGCAAGGCCGGTGTCACTGAGGCTGATGCGCTGCAGGCCATGGTCGATCCTTGCGTCTCCGCTCTGCTCGCCAACGAAACCGACATCTGGGAGCTATGGCTAACCGCCTCGCGGCTCACGCTGATTCTAGAGCAGGGAATCGCTGCCGCGGAGCCGGCCATTCTTGCCCGCTACGCCTTCCAGCTGGCACAGAGCTTCAACAACTTCTACCACCGGCACAACATCCTCAAGGAAACTGATGCGACCAGGCAGGCCCTTCTGCTGGCCACGGCCGCCGTCGCCCGGCGGGAGATGGTGAGGGTGCTGGGATGGCTCGGCATCACCGTTCCCCCGGCCATGTAGCCGCGACAGCTATGACGGTTTAGGCTCCATCGCCGTAGCTGCGCACCCACTCTGTAATCGAGCGAACCCCAATCCCGCTGGGTCCCTTCGACTGCCAGGGTTTATCGGTGTCGATCCACGCTGTGCTGGCAATATCCAGGTGAATCCATGGGGTGTCTCCGACAAACTCTTTGAGGAACATCGCCGCGGTGATGGAGCCGCCGTAGCGCGAGTTGCCGGTGTTCTGGATGTCGGCGATCGAGCTCTTGATCTGGTCGCGATAGTCGTCTGTGCAGGGCAGACGCCACAGCTTCTCGCCACTTATTGGAAGAACAGAGAGGAGCCGTTCGGCCGTGGCATCGTCGTTCGAGAACAGGCCGACGTTCAGCTGTCCCAGAGCCACGCCGATGGCTCCCGTGAGTGTCGCTGCATTGATCAGGCGCGTCGCCCCGAGCTGCTGTGCATAATGCAGGCCATCGGCCAGGACAAGCCGACCCTCGGCGTCCGTGTTAAGAACTTCTATGGTCTTGCCGGACATGGCGGTGAGCACATCTCCCGGCTTGTAGGCGCGTGCGTCGGGCATGTTCTCCGTCGAACAGCAGACACAGAGGACCCGGACAGTCGGCTTCAGCAGCGCAATCGCGCGCATCGCCCCGAGCATGGCGGCAGCGCCGGCCATGTCGTACTTCATCTTGTCCATGTTCTCGGCAGGCTTGATGGAGATGCCGCCTGTATCGAACGTAATCCCCTTGCCGACTAGTCCTATAACGGGCGCGCCCTCGGCAGGTGCCGTGGACGGCTCGTAGCGAAGCACGATGAGAGCGGGTGGCTCGACCGAACCCTGCGCCACCGCTAGAAAGGCTCCCATGCCGAGTTCCTTCAGCTTCTCTGTCGAGTGGACCTCGGACTGCAAACCAAACTCGCCGGCCATGGCCTGCGCACGGCGTCCCAGCTCGGTGGGCGTCAGGGTGTTGCCGGGTTCATTCACCAGCGAGCGGGAAAAGTTTTGGCTTTCACCGAGAATCACGCCCTCATCGAAGCCCAACTGGGTATCAATGCGGATCTTGCCTTCGGTCTCGTTGAAGAGCAGCGTCAAGTCATGAATGCTCTGGTCCTTGCGATCGGAGCGATAGGTGTCGATGTCGAAATCCGCCACCAACGCACCTTCCAGCAACGCCCGCGCGGTCAGCTTGCAGGGTAGCGAGTCAAGGTGCTCGTCGGCGAGCGCGTGGTCTTCCGGAAAGCTGAAGGCAAGCTCATGCAGGCTGCGGGGTTTACACGAGCGAATGGCGACCCCAGCCCCTTTGCGAACCTCATGTGCGTTCAGGGATGCCACCTTGCCCAGCCCAACGATCAACAATCGTTCTGCTTTCAGGCCGGCCGGCGCATGCAGCAGAAGCGTCTCCCCAGGCCCCGCCTTGAACTCTCCTGAGGTGAGCCACGGCGCGGCAATCCGTCCAATGGCGTCCGAGGTGGTCAGCAGCGCCGGGGAGGCCAGGACATCCTTTCCGCTGGAGATATCCACGGCAAATACGGCGAGCAAGGGAGTGGCGAAGGTTGCAGGATCCTGAAAGAGCAGCTTTGTGTTCACAGATCCAATGTTAGATGGAAATACCCGCTACGCTCTATCAAACGTCAGCGTCTCAGGTTCAGTGTCTTTGGGTTCAGCGTCTCTGCGACCGCGCAATGGCCGCCTTGGTTTCGCGGTCGGTCTCTTTCTTGCGCTCCGTCTCGCGCTTGTCCCAGTCCTGTTTGCCCTTGGCGAGCGCGATTTCGCACTTTACCTTGCCGTTTTTGAAGTAGAAACGGACAGGGATAACCGTGTAGCCCTTCCCTTTAGTCGCTGCAAAGAGCTTCTCGATCTCACGTTTATGGAGCAGCAGCTTCCTGGTCCGGAGAGACTCGTGATTCATGGCATTGCCGTGGGTAAACGGGCCGATGTGCGCGTTCAGCAAAAAAGCCTCGCCGTCCTTTAGCAGGCCGTAGGCGTCTTTCAGGTTGGCTTTGCCTTCGCGGATGGACTTGACCTCAGTCCCCCGCAGCGAGATGCCGGCCTCAAAGCGATCCTCCAGGAAATAGTTGAAGCTGGCCGAGCGATTGAACGCAGCATCCCGCGAGCCGGTGGCGATGGGGTCGCGGTCCTTCGCCTTGACAGGGTTCGCCTTGGGCGTTGTGGGTACGGTCGGATTGGAAAGGGAGCGCGGCATTTCTGTTGATCCTGAACTTTTGGCGACGAGCCGGTATGCGGGTGCCGGTAAGGGATGCGAGCCGGACGCCTTCGGCTGCACCGGAAGTTGTATGACGGAGGGAAACGACCGGCCTTCCCGCTCGTCCAAGACAACAGATCGAACGGCTCTCTCTGCCTTGCCCGCAACCGGGGTCCTAACCGTGGGAGCTGACCGCGAAGAACGTAAAGGCCACTTCTGCAAATGGTACTATCTCCGTATCCTGACCTGTCGCTAGAGCCCGCACAACACAGCCCTTTCGTTCGCCGCGAGGAGCTTGGCACGGCGAGTCTGCGGACTGCAGGTAGGCGGAACGTTCGGAGCCAACAGGAGCGGGTCGAGGAAATGACGCAGGGCAGAACGTTTGGGTACGGCTTCCGGTCGGGTTGGAAGACAGGCACGCGTGCCGTGACCGCTTTGCTCCTCGGTTTCAGTTTGGCGCACACCGCTGCGCACGCGCAGTCCGCGAGTACATGGAACAAGCGCGGTCAGCAGGCCGAACTACGGGAAGACTATGACGCCGCCTATGAGGCGTACCGGCAGGCCCATCTAAAAAATCCAAAGGATCTGCGCTTTCGTGAGCGCTACGAGCGTGTCCGCTATACCGCAGCCAATCTCCATGTGGATCGTGGCCGTGTCTTGCGCCAGTCCGGCGATGTCACCGGCGCGATCAACGAGTTCGCGCGGGCCCTGCAGATTGACCCAGGCAACGAGGCCGCGGCTCAGGAGATGCAGATCACCGAACGCCCGCCGGCCACGCCCGTAACCCCCGGCACTGTGGGTGCAATTCAGGAGAGCGTCCGCCCGGGGCAGACCCTGATTCCCGGCGTGGATACCCAGAATCCGCGTCAGCGCAACATTCAGGACGAGATCTCCTCGCTGTCCGCTCCTGTCCAGCTCCAGCCGGTTTCGAACGACCCCATCACGCTCCACATGGTGGAAGACTCAAAGAACATCTACCAAGCGATCGGCAAGCTCGCGGGGATCAATGTGATCTTTGATCCCGAGTACAGCTCCAAGCGCGTGCAGGTCGACCTTACCAGCGTTCCGCTCTTCGATGCTCTCCGCATCGTGGAGACCCTGAGCGGAACCTTCTGGAAGCCGGTCACCCCGAACACCATCTTTGTGGCGCAGAACTCGCGAAACAAACGAACCGACCTGGACGATTTGGCGGTGCAGACCTTTTACCTGACCAATGTCTCGCAGCAGAACGACGCCAACGAAATCCTGGTGGCTCTCCGCAATCTGCTCGATCCTTCTGTAAAGCTCTATCTGGTTAATAGTCAGAATGCGATCGTGCTGCGCGCGACCCCGGACCAGCTGGTTCTCGCAGAGAAGCTGATCAACGACCTCGACCGCACACGATCCGAGGTCATTGTGGACGTTGCCGTGCTCGAAGTCAGCCGTGACAAGCTGCGGAACCTCGGCATCACCTTGCCGCAGAGCTTCGGCCTGACGCCGCAAGTCTCGAATGCGACCTCCACCACGACCACCTCTGGAACGAGTACAAGCACCGGTACAAGCGGAACGCCGACCTCCACCAGTAATCTCACACTGAACACGCTCGGCAACCTGAACGCAACCAACTTCGCGGTGTCCGTAACGGGTGGGACGGTGAATGCGCTACTCACCGATAACGACACTAGGATTTTACAGAACCCCCGTATCCGGGCATCGGATGGCCAGCGCGCCACCTTGAAGATCGGCTCCAAGATTCCCGTCGCGACGGGATCCTACAGCTCCACACTGTCGACCACCGCTTCCTTGGGCGTCCAGACGCAATTCACCTACATCGATGTCGGCGTAAATATTGATATGACGCCCACGGTGCACTTTGACCGCGAGGTGTCGTTGAAGATGAAGGTCGAGATTTCCAGCACGAACGGCAATGTAACTATCTCCGGTGTCACGGAGCCCATCATCTCGCAGCGTATCGCGGAACAGGTCATCCAGCTAAAGGATGGGGAACCTTCTATCCTCGCCGGATTGCTGCAGAAGCAGGACACCCGCTCGGTGAGTGGAACTCCCGGGCTGGGCGAGATTCCGCTCTTGAAATATTTTTTCTCGAGCCAGTCCAAAGAACAGACCTCTGACGAGATCGTCTTTCTTATCATTCCGCACATCGTGCGCGAGTCGCTGGTGACAGCGGATAATACCCGGCCGATTTACACGGGCACAAGCAATTCGGTGGAATTGATTCGCCGTTCCTCACCCGCCGGCCAGTCCGCGATGGTTGGCGTAGTGGAGCATCCGGCCAGTACAACGACCTCCGCGGCGAATGCGGCGAACTCGATGCTGGGCGTCATCGGAAGCGCGGACAAACCGCCGACACCGCCCGCTGCAACGAGTCCCGCGGCACCCGTGGTCAACATTCCCCCGGCAGCGAATCAGGTACCTGTAAACCTAAGCGTGGCGCCCTCCTCCTCAGCGCCCGCAGTCGGTTCCACCTTCCAGGTCTCCGTCGTCGCCGCAAATGCTCACGACCTCTTCGAGGTGCCGATGCAGATGCGCTTCGATCC
>CAXTGE010000004.1:26824-30829 GCA_964243645.1 uncultured Acidobacteriaceae bacterium
AGCAAGGGGACGACTCTGCCCGCCATCGGCACGCAGGGCGTCGTGCATGTGAAGTAAGGGATTGAGATGTTTAACATAAGGAGAATCCGGCGTCAGTTTCGCAACGGCGTCAGCCTGCGCCGGCCAGACGCCTTGCCCGGCGATGCCGGGGTCACACTGATTGAGCTGATCGTCGTGGTGACCATTCTGAGTATCCTGGCCGCGGCAGCGGTGCCCGTAGCCCGGTTCGAGGTGAAGCGTCGCAAGGAAAGGGAGCTGCGCGCCGACCTCTGGGAGATGCGCCGCTCCATTGACGCATATAAGGATGCAGCGGACTTGGGTGGCATTCAGGTAAAACCGGATTCCAACGGCTACCCTCCGGATCTGGAGACGCTGGTGAACGGGGTCGAGATCCAGGAGAAGCATGTACGATTTCTGCGTGCCATCCCACAGGATCCCATGACGAAATCCAGTGACTGGGGACTGCGATCAAATCAGGATGAGTCCGATTCGGACAGCTTCGGTGGCCAGAACGTCTTCGACGTGCATTCCAAGAGCACAGGTACCGCACTGGATGGCACGAAATACAGCACGTGGTAAATAGGGCGGGGAGGCGGCAATGAGCGAGTCGAGACGGAAGACGCGACAACGACCCCAGGCAAGCAGCGCCGCTGATGGCTTCACGCTGATTGAGCTGATCATCGTGATGACGGTCATCGGCCTGCTGGCATCGATCGCTATCCCTAGCTATCTAAATTCCGTTAAGCGGGCACGGGAGGCTGTTTTACGCGAGGACCTGCACACGATGCGGTCCGCCATCGACAGCTTCACCGTGGATAAGGAACAGGCGCCGCAGACCCTGGAAGATCTGGTGCAGGCGGGCTATCTGAAGTCGATTCCGATCGATCCGGTGACAAACCATGCGGATACCTGGATTCCTGGACAAAGTGACATGTTGACGAGCATCAACGAGACGCAAAGCGGCGGAATTAGCGACGTGCACTCCGGCGCTCAAGGGCTTGCATCGGACGGCAGCACCTACAACACTTGGTAGACGGCTGCCGCTAGGGGGAAGAGCCGGCGAAGAGATGAAACCAAAAAGATACAAATCCGTCTAAGATAGTACGGAGAGCCGCGCCCGCACGGCATGAGCCCGACTCGCCGGAGGTTCCTCATGCGCAGTCTGCTCTTTGCAGCAACATTGCTGGTCCCGACCGGGCTACTCGTCTCACAGCAGCCGATCCCATCTGGCGACCCCACTTCTGGGCACAACAGCCCGACCCAAACTACACCTGTCCCGAACACGCCCCCAGCAGCTAAGCCGGACGCAGACGGTCCTGTTACGCCGCCCAAGGACGCCAAAGGTGATCGCAAGCCTCTGCCCACGCCTGATGGAGCCCCCGCGAAGGCGGATGCGATCCCCTCGCCGGGTGAGGCGCTTGACCCACACATCAAGCAGGGTAGTGAAGACGATGTAAATGCCGTGGGAACCCGGAACATCGGCGGCCGTGGCATGGGCAACTGGTTCTCGACGAACTGGGAGATCTCCAACGGCAAGCAATATTCTATGGAGATTGAGAAGTCGTCGCACCTGGTCACCGACCCCGTCATCGTGGAATACGTAAATCGAGTGGGTCAGAACATCGTGCGGAACTCCGATGCCAAGGTACCCTTCACGATCAAGGTCTTGGACACGGACGAGATCAACGCGATGGCCCTGCCAGGTGGGTTCTTTTATGTCAATTCCGGCCTGATCTTGGCGTGTGACTCCGAAGATGAGCTCGCCGGGGTCATGGCGCACGAGATCTCGCACGTGGCGGCCCACCATGCAGCCCGTGAGATGACCCGCATGAACTACATGCAGCTTGGTTCCATTCCCCTCATGATCTTTACGCAGGGTACCTGGACGGGCTACGGCATCTATGAGGCGTCTCAACTTGCCGTGCCGCTGACCTTCCTGCAGTTCTCACGGCAGTTTGAAGCTGAGGCGGATTTCCTTGGTGTGCAGTACATGTACAAGGCAGGGTACGATCCGCAGGGCATGGTCAGTATCTTCGAGAAGCTGGACGCACTGCAGAAGCACAAGCCGGGAGCCATCTCCCGTGCCTTTAGCGACCATCCTGCGACGCCGGATCGCATCGACAACGTCGAAAATGAGATCGCCACTCTGTTGCCGGCGCGTCCGGAGTACATGGTGACTACCTCTGAGTTCGATGTGGTCAAGGCTCGACTCGCCCGCATTCAGAATAAGCGCGGGCTAAATGACAAGAAGGGCGGCAACAAGCCGACGCTGCGGCGTACGGCAGGCTCGAACAACGATCCGAATGCCACCAATCCCGCAAACACCGGAAGCGACAAGCCTACCCTAGGCCGCAGGAACTAACGTGGAGAGTGTCGTACCGGAAGCCCGGCTTCGAGCCGGGCTTCTTCTCGTATACGGAAGAACGCAGCTGCGGGTTTTACAAAACAGGAGAGACGAATGGTACAGAACGAGACGCGCTACACAACCGGCTATACAGAGGATCACGCGAAATCGGGGCTGGATTTTCCTTTTCCCGCGATCGAAACCTGGAGAAACCAGTTCGCTGCCTACGAGATCCTGATCGACGATCCGGAGTTCACAAGTGTTTGCCCCAAAACCGGTCTACCGGACTTCGGCGTGCTGACCCTTCGCTATATGCCACGCGAGCTTTGCCTCGAGTTGAAGTCCTTAAAGGAATATCTGTTCTGCTACAGAAACCTGGGCATCTTCCAGGAGAATATTGCCAACCAGGTCCTTAACGATCTGGTAAAAGCCACCGATCCCGTGTGGGCTGAGGTGAAGGGGGATTTCCGGCCTCGCGGTGGCATCTCCACGGTCGTCACTGCAAGGTATCCCCGGACCGAGGAGATGCGCTAAGTGCCAACCTGAGGCGTTCCTGAGCGGTAGACTGACGGGTATGCCTTCAGGTGTTTCAGTGGTGATTCCCGCGTTGAACGAGGCGGAATCGATAGGAGTCGTTGTGCGGTCGATGCCTTGGAACAGCATCGACGAGTGCATCGTAGTGGACAACGGCAGCACAGACACTACAGCAACGGTGGCGCGAGAAGCTGGAGCCCGCGTCATCACCTCCCCACGGGGTTACGGGACCGCTATGGCGGCTGGAGCCGCTGCAGTGCTGGCTTCCACCAGCGTCATAGTCATGATGGACGGTGATGGGTCCGACGACATAGCGCAGATGCCTGAGTTGCTGGCACCTGTCCTCTCAGGAGATGCGGATTTCGTCATCGGCTCTCGTATTCGCGGTCGTCGCGAGCCTGGGTCTATGCTGCACTCGCAGATCTTCGCGGCGCACCTGATTGGACGCCTGGTCAAGCTGCTGTATGGCTTTCGCTACACCGACATGGGGCCATTCCGCGTGATCCGGCGGGAGGCACTCGAGCGTATGCAGATGCGTGAGATGACCTTTGGGTGGAATCTGGAGATGCAGATCAAGGCGGTGCGCCTGAAGCTACGCATCCGCGAGTTGCCCGCCAATTACGGGCGGCGTATCGGTGGTGTCTCCAAGGTCTCAGGTGATCTCCGCGCCTCGTTTCTGGCCGGCAGGCGCATCCTCGGCGTCTTCTGGCGGGTAAGGCGTACCTCGTAGTGGATCAAGAGAATGTCATCGAACTCGAGAACGTAAACGTGGCGCGAGGGGATCGCCTGGTCCTTACAGAGATCAAACTGAGGCTGGCCGCTGGTGAACATCTGGTCATCTTGGGACCGAATGGCTGCGGCAAATCGACCCTTCTGAAGACACTCACGTGCGAGTTATACCCTGTGCCGGATCCCCATACGCGCGTGAGCTTATTTGGCCGGCCCCGCTGGGACGTAGCGGAACTACGGCGCAAGATGGGCGTCGTCAGCGCAGAGCCGCCAAGCGAGGCAACACGCGGCATTACCGGATCTGATGCCTTGCTGACCGGCTTCTTCTCCAGCTCGAAGCTATGGCCGAATCTGACCGTAACAGAGGCCATGCGGTCGAGAGCCTCCCTCATCCTCGA
>CAXTGE010000004.1:30929-38592 GCA_964243645.1 uncultured Acidobacteriaceae bacterium
GCCTACGAGTGTGTTCCTGTCGGGGTGAGTTGCACCTGAACCAGCTTGGGCTGCTTCACCTCGATCGGTCCAAGAACCGCCATGTTGGGGAGCGGCCCCTTGACCATCGCCACCTCGTCGCAGGCATACAGCCGCGGGCAGGTCTGGCAATCTTTATAGATTTTGTCCGGCATGGCGTTGCGTTCGGCAACGCGAAAGCCGAAATGCTCAAAAAAGGTGGGGATGCGGGTGAAGAGGCACGTGGTGGCGACGCCATGCTCTTCGGATTCCGCCATCAGCGCGCGCAGCAACTCGCCGCCAGCGCCATGGCCTCGCGCCTCAGGGTGTAGGACGATACTGCGTACCTCGGCAAGGTGAGGGCCATAGAGATGCAATGCCCCGCAACCCAGAAAAATCGGCTCCGACGCGGGGCTGCCGGAGACGGCTTCGGCAACGGTGAAGTCGCGGATGTTCTCGCAAATTTCGGCATAGGAGCGGCGAAGCAGAGTACCATCACCCGACAGCGAGTTTACAAGATCGAAGATGTCGCGGGCATCCTGCAGGCGAGCCTTGTGAACCTGAACGTGGGGGCTCACCACTTCGGCAGGGGAAGGCGCGTGTACGCCGGCCCCGATCAGCTCCGATAGGGTCTCAAACACCGACGGTCGCCTCCTCTCTATTGGATACAGCGACCGAGAGACGGTTGCGGTGCTCCTCGAGCATGGCACGCACGCGACCCTGTGCCGTGCCGCCAGGGACGTCGTGGCAATCCACGGTGCGGGCGAGCGAGATCGCGATGAAAAAATCGTCTGCGAAAAACGGTGAGAGCTGTTGCAGGTCGGCCAAGGACAGCTCGTTCAGTTCGGCTCCCTTGTCAAGACCCAGGCGGACGGCATTGCCGATGATCTCGTGAGCCTTGCGGAAGGGAACACCCTTGTGTGTCAGATACGTGGCGGCGGCCATGGCATTCAGGTAGCCATGTTCGGCGGCAGCTCGCATGGGTGCGGTGCGGAAGGTGAGAGCCCGCGTGAAGTTGGGCAGCACCGACAGCAGACCGGCGAGCGTGTCAGCAATGTCGAAGATTTGCTCCTGGCCCTCCTGCAGGTCCTTGTTGTACGCAAGGGGAAGGCCCTTGATCAGTGTGCTGAGCGCGGTGCTGGCACCCAGCAGGCGAGCGGCTTTGCCACGGGCAAGCTCGGTCAGGTCCGGATTCTTTTTCTGCGGCATCGCGCTGGAGCCGGTCGAGAACGCCTCAGGTAAATCGACGAAGCCGAACTCGGCGGTGGCATAGAGCGTGAGCTCTTCGGCGAAGCGCGAGATATGGAGGCCCAGGGTGCTCGCCGCCTGCGCGAAGTCGAGCATGAAGTCACGGTCGCTGGTGGCGTCCATGCTGTTGCTCGTGGGTGCGGTGAAGTGAAGCACCTGCGCGGCGATGTTGCGGTCAAGAGCCAGCGTGGCCCCGGCGATCGCGCCGCTCCCTAGTGGGCAGAAATTCATCCGCGTACGCGCATCGGCAAAGCGACTGAGGTCTCGCTCCAGCATGCTGACGTAAGCCAACAGCCAGTGCGCGATGAGCACCGGTTCCGCACGCTGCAGGTGCGTGTAGCCGGGCATTACGGCGTCTTTCTGTGATTCGGCGAGCGTCAGCAGTGCATCGAGCCAGTCGTGCAGGCCATGTATTGTGACGTCGATCGCCTCCCGCACGAAGAGCCGCATGTCGGTAGCGATCTGCTCATTGCGGCTTCGGCCGGTATGCAGCTTTAGCGCGAGCGTGCCGATCTCTTTGGTGAGCTCAAGCTCGACGAAGTGATGGATATCTTCGGCCTGCGGTGCACTCGCCACAATAGCGGCACCGACCTGCGCGTTCGAGGTATCGTAGTCGATCTGGCCACTGGTCGCGGAGATGCGATGCGCCCAGTTCAGGGCACGCTCGCCTACGCGGTCCAGACCGTCGAGGGTCTGTCGCAACTCATCGGATGTGAGGATGCCGGCAGTGGCAATGGCCTGCGCATGAGCTTTGCTGGCCGAAACCTCGTGTGGCAGCAAACGCCAATCAAAAGGAAAGCTGCGCTGCCATTGCTCAAAGGTGCGGTTAAGGGGCTCACGGAAGCGGCCTGACCACATCTTGGTAGGTTGTTCCTCAATCATTGTTGCCACTCTTAAGCTGGGGCATCTCAGTGCCGTGGCTTAGGGTCAGGAGGCCCGTTTGCGCATAGGTCATCAGCTTGGCCCGGGTATCCGTGATGTCGAGATTGCGCATGGTGAGCTGGCCAATCCGATCGCGTGGCGAGAAGGTAGATTCTATCTTTTCCATCGACAGCCGCTCCGGGGCAAAGGTGAGATTGGGGCTCTCCGTGTTAAGGATCGAGTAGTCGTTCCCGCGGCGTAGTTCAAGCGTGACCTCGCCCGAGACGGGCTTCGCGACCCAGCGCTGCGCCGCTTCGCGCAGCATAATGGCTTGCGGATCGAACCAGCGGCCCTGGTACAGCAGACGGCCCAGCTTGCGGCCGTTCTCGCGGTACTGCTCCAATGTGTCTTCGTTGTGGATGCCGGTGAGCAGGCGTTCGTACGCGATAAACAGCAGCGCCAGCCCGGGGGCCTCATAGATGCCGCGGCTCTTGGCCTCGATGATGCGATTCTCGATCTGATCACTCATGCCCAGCCCGTGTCGCCCACCGATGCGATTTGCTTCGAGCATCATCGCAACGAGATCAGGGAACTCCTGGCCGTTCAGCGCGACAGGTACGCCTTCTGCAAAGCGAACCCTGACCTCTTCACGCGGCACGTGTACGTCCGTGCGCCAAAAGGCTTCGCCCATGATGGGTGCCACAATCTTCATCGAGCTTGAGAGAAGCTCGAGATCCTTGGCCTCATGCGTGGCACCTAATATATTCGAATCGGTTGAATAGGCCTTCTCCGAAGACATCTTGTAGGCGAAACCAGATGCTTGCATGAACGCCGACATCTCGGCACGCCCGCCAAGCTCATCGATAAAGGCCTGGTCAAGCCAGGGCTTGTAGACTTTCAGGTCGGGGTTCACGAGCAGCCCATAACGATAGAAACGTTCGATGTCGTTACCCTTGAAGGTCGACCCGTCGCCCCAGATGTTGACGTCGTCTTCCTTCATGGCTGTGACGAGCATGGTCCCTGTCACGGCACGACCGATGGGCGTCGTGTTGAAGTACGTGACGCCCGCGGTGGTGATGTGAAACGCCCCGGCTTGCAGGGCAGCGATGCCTTCGCGCACCAACGGGCCACGGCAGTCGATCAGCCGAGCCTGTTCCGCGCCATACTCGAGCGCCTTACGTGGGATCGCGTCATAGTCGGCCTCATCGGGCTGCCCGAGATTGGCAGTATAGGCGTAGGGGACCGCACCCTTGCCCTTCATCCAGTGAAGGGCCGCGCTGGTATCCAGACCACCGGAGAAGGCGATGCCCACCTTCTGGCCGACGGGTAAGGATTCAAGAATTACAGACATGGTTGGAGCCTCAGGATTATTGCCGTCATGCGCGCGTGAGCCATCCTAGCTGCGGCGGCTGCGATTGCCGACCTTGTTGCGGCTGTTCGGTATGCGCTTCGCGCCCCCAAGCAGCATGAGCGTGATGGCCTTCTGCGCATGCATGCGGTTTTCAGCCTGGTCGAAGACCACGGACTGCAGCCCGTCGAGCACGGCATCCGTCACTTCGGCATTGCGATGCGCGGGCAGGCAATGCATGAACACGGCCGAAGCCTGTGCCTTGCTCATCAGCTCTTCGTTCACTTGAAAAGGCTTGAATATAGGGGCGCGACGCGCGGCTTCGTGTTCCTGGCCCATGCTGGTGCACACGTCAGTGTAGATGGCATCAGCCCCTTCAGCCGCCTTCTGCGCATCGTGGGTCAGCGTCAGCGAACCGCCCGTGGATTCCGCAATCTCAATGGCCTTGTGAATGATCTCAAGCTTGGGTTCGAAGCCTTTGGGCGTGGCCACCGTGATGTGCGACCCGAGCAGCGCGCCCGCCAGCATCAGCGAGTGGCAGACGTTGTTTCCGTCACCCACGTAGGTGAACCGCAGACCTTCCAGCGAGCCGAAGCGCTCCTCCAGCGTCATGAAGTCGGCGATGGCCTGGCAGGGGTGCTCGAGATCGGAGAGGGCATTGATCACAGGCACGCCCGCATGGGCGGCCATCTCCGTGATGGTCTCGTGCGAAAAGGTGCGCAGGACAATAACCTGCATCCAGCGCTCCAGGTTGCGCGCCACATCGGGGATGGATTCACGCTCGCCGAGAGGCTGCTTGGTCTGGTCCACGAAGATCGCGTTACCGCCAAGGGTATTCATCGCGGCCTCAAAGGTAAGGCGCGTGCGGAGTGAGGCCTTCTCGAAAAACATCACCATCTGCTTGGCATCCAGCGCGTTGCGGAAATCTTCCGGATTCGACTTCACCGCATGGGCGAGCTCCAGAACGGCGGCCAGTTCGGAGACAGAAAGGTCGGCAATCGAAGTGAGATCGCGCCCCGCCAATCCCTTCGCGACCTCGGTAAAGGCCGTGTCGGACTGGATACCCGTGTTCGCAGGTTTCGGGTTGCTGGGGCCGTTGTTGCGCGGAGTCATGGTAAGGGTCTTGTTGTTATCCATGGACGGTCTCTTCGGGCGCGGGCGCGCCGCTGGCATGTGGTTGGGGCAGATGGTTCTCCGCAGCTTCGTGGAGAAGCTCATCGAGAGCTCTGATGGTTTGATCGACATGCTCGTTCGTGATGAGGTAGGGAGGGAGGAAGCGGAGCACCGTGTCGTGGGTCCGATTGATCAGGATGTGACGCTTCAGCATACCGGACAGCACTGCCTTCGCAAGGTCGGCGGAGAACAACTCCACGCCGATCATCAGCCCGAGCCCGCGCACATCCAGCACCAGGCCGGGATATCTCGCCTGCAACGTTCCTAACTGTTCGTGGAAATACCGACCGACCTCCTCATTATGTGCGAGCAGATGATCCCTGCGCAGGGTGTCGACTACGGCGATGGCGACCGCGCAGGCAAGCGGATTGCCCCCGAAGGTCGTGCCATGCATCCCGGGCCTCATGGCGCGGGCCGCGGCTTCCGTGCACAGCATCGCACCGATCGGCACGCCGTTCGCCAGGGGCTTGGCAAGCGTGGTCACGTCAGGTTGAACGCCGAAGTGCTCGTAAGCGGTCCACTTGCCGGTGCGGCCCATGCCGGACTGAATCTCGTCCAGAATCAGCAGAGCTCCGGTCGAATCGCAGAGCTCACGGGCTGTGTGGAGGAACTCCTCCGAGACAAGATTGATGCCGCCTTCTCCTTGGAGAACCTCGAGCGCGATGGCACAAACGCTATCGTCAAAGGCCTCTTGCAGGGCATCTACGTCGTTGAACGGAATGAAGTTCACATCCGGAACCAGAGGGCCGAAGGGCTCGCGATAGGCAGACTTGTGAGTGGTCGAAACCGAACCCATGGTTCGTCCATGAAAGCTGTGCTCCAGCGCGAGGATCCTGGTCCCCATCGCTTTACCTTCCGCGCGCAGCAGCGTGGCATGGGCGCGGGCGAGCTTCAGTGCGGCCTCCCAGGCTTCGGTACCGGAGTTACAAAGAAAAGCACGATCCAGACCGGTAATCTCAGTGAGTCGCAAAGCGAGCTCCGCGGTGTGCTGATGAAAGAACAGATTGGATGTGTGCAGCAGCGTGTGGGCCTGCTGCGTGATCGCTGCGGTCACGGCAGGGTGGTTATACCCCAGCGCACATACCCCGATGCCCGAGAGCAGGTCCAGGTATTCAACGCCTCCCTCGTCGACGAGATGAACGCCTTCACCGCTGACGAACAACAGGGGATTGCGCTCGTACGTGGGCAGCAGGAGCTTGGCCTCGGCGGCCTGAAGCTGCGCGAGATGGCAGGTGGAAACGTCAGTCGACATCAATGGCACTCCGAACAGAAAGGGATCCTTTAGAGGATCGCGGTGAACAGCAAGCCAGGGAACAGGTCACGCGACCATCACCTCGGTTCCTTCATCGACACGGCTGCTGCAAAGATCGGGTAGAAGGCTAGCCGCAGTAGCGGGCAGGATTCGCACTCGCTTCACACCGTGTTGCAGGGCTTCTTTGCACGCGTTGAGCTTGGGAAGCATGCCCCCCGTGATCACAGCATCACGTTCAAGCTGGGTCACGGTAGATAAATTCAGCCATCGCATCACCGCACCGTCAGCGCCTTTGACGCCGGGCACATCGGTAAGGAACACCAGCGCGTCGGCATAGGTCGCAATGGCAGCGGCAGAGGCCATCTCGTCGGCGTTGATGTTGTAATACTCGCCATCAAAGCCAAGCGCGATCGAACTGATCACCGGCACGGCACCCATCGTCCAGATGGCGTCAAGCCACTTCGGATCTGTCGCTGCAATTTCACCCACAAAGCCGAGGTCTGGCTCTGTGCGCTTCTTGCGAGCCCGAAACACGTGACCGTCCCCACCCGTGAGACCCACCGCAGATTGGTTGACATGCTGCAGAGCGGCAACGAGGTTCTTGTTCACGCGTCCGCCCAACACCATCAGCGCGGTGTCACGCGTCTCGGCATCGGTCACCCGCAGGCCGGCGATGAACTCGCTCTGCTTACCCATCTGCGCAAGAACACGGGTGAGCTGGACGCCGCCGCCGTGCACCACGGCAACACGATGTCCATCTCCCGCAAGATCGGCGATGGCGCGGGCGCACCTCTGTAGGAGCTTGGGATCCTCCAGGGCGGCACCGCCCAACTTTACGACGAACTTCATTGTGCGGACTCCAAGGTGAGAAAGGGCCGGGCTGAATGGGCAGCTAGTCCCTCCGCTGTCCTTGGGCAGGGGAGAGACAGGACAGAAGGGCGTCTCACAGGAGGCCCTCGGCCTGACCCCAGCCCGCCATCAAGTTCATGTTCTCGATAGCCTGGGAGGCTGCTCCCTTGAGCAGGTTATCCAGGCAGGCAATCACCACCAGCCGTTGACCATCCGGCGCAAGCTGAAAGCCCAGATCGCAGAACGGCGTGCGTACGACGTGCTGAATCTGCGGCAGGTTCGGTGTCCTTCGCACCCGAACCGTGGGGCTGGTTTGATAGAACTCTTTGAAAAGATCCTGGACACTCTCAGGCGTGCTGCGTTGGTTCAAGCGCACATAAACAGTCGAGAGAATGCCGCGGGGGATCGGCAGCAGGTGTGGTGTGAACTGGATCTGGTCCGTCGTCAGATCCAGCTGCTCCAGCAGCTCGCCGGTATGCCGGTGGCCAAAAACCGCGTATGCGGAAAGATTGTCCGCCGCATGCATGAAGTGCGTGGTCGCTGTCGGCGACTTGCCCGCGCCGGAGACGCCGGACTTCGCGTCCGCCACGATGCCTCGGTCCAGGTCGGCCAGATGCGCTCGCAGGATCGGCGCCAGTGCCAGGATCACCGAGGTGGCATAACATCCCGGATTGGCGACCAGCTTGGCTTTAGCAATCGCCGACCCATTCAGTTCAGGGGAGCCGTACACGGCCTCGGTCTGCGTGCGGGCAGCGAGCTCTTCGCCTGGGCTGTCGAATCTGTAGACAGCCCGGTTGGCGTCACTCTGCAGGCGCCAGGCCCCCGAGAGATCGACAACCCGTATGCCACGCCCAAGCGCTTCCGGCACCCAGCTGCGGGATTGCTCATGCGGCGTGGCGAGCAGGAGCATCTCCGTTCCGGCGCGCTCAAGCGTC
>CAXTGE010000005.1:0-8110 GCA_964243645.1 uncultured Acidobacteriaceae bacterium
CGTAACGCCGACAAAGAAGGGCTTCTGATGTTCAGGGCCGTTCGGACGCTGCTCCCAGATCCCGCGCAGGGCTTCGAGCAGGGTGAGGGTATCCTGCGCGGGACGGAAACGGGCTTCCATGCCCCAAGCGGTTTGCGTGATGCCGGAGGTGTGTTTCTTGATCTTGGGCTGCTTGGTGCGCCCGACTCCGGGGGATGGGGCAGGGGCGGATACAGGGGTCTCTCCACTGCGCGCTTCGCGCTCCGGTCGAGATGACGGTTCACCTGGAGACGATGTGCGGGAGAGGCCGGCGGCTTGTTCGCGGGTGAGGGAGTACTTGATCGTGACGGCGAGGTTTGTGGCGACAAAGCCTTCCATGCGGAGGCGCATGGTGGCTTTGTGCAGCAGTTTGTGCGCGACGGCCCAGGCACCGTCCTGCGAGCGGTGGTCGGGGCCGAGAACGTGGGAATGCCCTAACGATTTCTGTGTCTCGTTGGGGATCGGCGCGCCGTTGTCCCCGGTCGCATGGCCGCGCAGCCAGTGATACAGCCGGTCACCCCAGACGGAGTCCCAGAGTTTGTGCATGCCGTTGCGGTCGAGCGCAAGCAGGTCGGGCATGGTACGGATGCCCTTGGCCTTGAGGCGCTCCTCGGTGCGGGCCCCCACGCCGGGGAGATCGCGCAGCTCGAGATGGGCGATGGCGCGAGGGAGCTGTGAGGGCAGAAGACCGATCAGGCCGTCGGGCTTCTGCATATCCGAGGCGATCTTGGCGAGGTAGCGGTTCGGCGCCATGCCGATCGAACAGCGCAGGGTCTCGCCGACGTCGTCCCGGATGGCCTGCTTGATCGCGAGGGCGATCCCGCGGGAGCGCGGCGGCTCCCCCTCACGGCCCATGAGCTGGCAGACCATCTCGTCGATGGACGGGGTATGGGCGACGGGGCAGACACGCTCGATGGCCGCCGCGATATCGTGCGAGTACTTCGCGTACACCGAGTGCGAGCCGTTGACGAAGATGATGTCGGGGATGAGCGCCTTGGCCTCGGCGACCTTGGTGAGCGTTTTCACACCGCGGGCCTTGCATTCATAACTGGCGGCGATGATGGTGCCGGTGTCCGCCATGGTGCCGACGACGGCGGTGGGTTTGCCGCGGTATTCGGGATGGATCTGCTGCTCGACCGAGGCGAAGAAGCTATTCAGGTCGATATGCAGAAAGCCGAAGCGGTCGGCGGCAGGGTCACCGGGATGGAGGTCGTCGGGCATGCCGTTCTGCGGATATTGTATTCGCCCCCTCTTCGCTTTCTGCCTCACTTTCTGTGCTCGGGTCTCAGGTTAGGACAGAATCTGCGAGCATGAGCGGATGCGAGCTGGGGTGGTTGAGGCGCGAAGGGTGTTGGTGAGCGGCTCGACGGGGCTGCTGGGCAGGGCGGTCGTTGCGGCGCATCGTGCGATGGGCGACCTGGTTATGCCTCTGGTGCGAGGCGATGCACCGGCGGACGGTGTGCGTTGGCGAGCGGATGGAAGCCTGGATCCGCAGGCGGTCAGCGGCTTCGATGCGGTGGTTCACCTGGCCGGCGAGCCGGTCGCCACGGGCCGGTGGACCGACGCCAAGAAGCGGCGCATACGCGACAGCCGGGTGGATGGAACACGGAGGCTCGTTGCGGCGCTGCGTGCGGCGGAGCAGCCGCCGGGGGTGCTGCTGTGTGCCTCGGGGATCAACTGCTACGGCGATTGCGGGGACGTGGTTGTCGATGAGAGGACGCCGCCGGGGACGGGCTTCCTTGCCGGGGTGTGCAGGGAATGGGAGGCCGCCGCGAACGGTTTGGCACCGGATGCGCGTGTGGTGAACCTGCGGATCGGCGTGGTGCTGACGCCCCAAGGCGGTGCACTTGCGACCATGCTGCCGCTGTTTCGCATGGGGCTCGCTGGGCCAATCGCCGGGGGCAAGGCGTATGTGAGCTGGGTGACGCTGGCGGATGTTGCCCGGGTGGTTGGGTATGCGATGGCGTCTGCGACTCTGCGCGGTCCGGTGAATGTGGTGTCGCCCGAGCCCGTGACGGGCGCTGTGTACACGCGTACGATCGCCGCGGCGGTGGGAAGGCCGGCGGTGATTCCTGTGCCGGCGTGGGCGGCGCGGGTCGCCCTGGGACAGATGGCTGCGGAGACCGTCCTGACGAGCATCAGGGCGGTCCCGCGGCGGTTGCTGGAGGACGGCTTTGTATTTGCGGACCCAAGTCTGGGCGGTGCGTTAGCGGGGTGGGGGTTGCGGAAGTAAAGCTTGCATGAGGGCATGCCGGGCAATTGCGGTGGCAAAGGAGCAGGTCTCTGCACTGCGCTGACAATGTCAGCTTCGGTCGAGATGACAAGTCGTTCGTTGGGAGTACAAGGTACGTAGACCGCTAGAAGGCTGACTAGGAGGCCTCTGTGGGTTCGGGGCCGCGGGTGGGTTTGCTGGGCGGCGCGACTTTGACGGCGCGGCCGGTGCGGGCTGACTCGTAGATGGCCTCGATGAGACGTTGGTCCTGCAAGCCCTCTTCGCCGGGGGTGTGGGGCTGTTTGTTCTGCATGATGCACTCGGCCATGTGGTCCATCTCGAGGGCAAACTGGTCCTTGTCGGGGATGGTGGGTTCCATGGAGGTTTCATGGCCGTCCACAAACTTCGAGGAGCGCAGCTTGATGCCATGGTAGCCAAACGCAGGCGCCATCTCGGTCCAGGCGTCCGAGCCTTCTAGGCGCAACATCTGGGAGCGATGGCCGGCGTAGCCCGTGCTGCACGCGGCCAGCAGGCCTGAGGGGAAGCGCAGCGTAAAGTTACAGGTTGCCTCAACCTCCTTGAATCGCGGGTCGCCGGCGGGCTGCACGGTGTAGCCGAAGACCTCGTTGGGCTCTTCGCCGGTAAGGAAGCGCACGGCATTCAGGCAATAGATCCCGACATCGGGCAGACAGCCGCCGCCGGCGAGCTTGCGGTTGAGGCGCCACTGGGTAGGGTCGCCCTCGTTTTGCGTATTGGTGGCAATGTAGCTGCGCAGCGTGCCGAGCTTGCCTTCCTTGACCATCTTGGCGACGGCCCGATTGTTGGGCTCATACTGCTGGCGGTAGGCGATCATCAGTTTGACGTTTGCGGCATTGCAGGCGGCAATCATCTTCTCGCAATCCGCCACGCTGTTCGCCATCGGTTTCTCGCAAAGGATGTGCTTGCCGGCTTTGGCGCCGCGCACGGTGTACTCAAGGTGCAGGCCGTTGGGCAGCACGATGTAGATCACCTTCACTTCAGGGTTTTGCGCGATCTGGTCGTAGGTCTCATAGGTGTAGCAGGCGCCCGGCTTGATGCCGTACTGCGCGGCGATTTTGTGGGCCTTTTCGGGCTCGCCGGAGACGAGCGCGACGGGCTTGCAGAGCTTCGAGGTAGCAAAGGCGGGCAGGATCTCGTCGAGGCTGAGACGGCCGAGGCCTACGACAGCGAAGCCGATGCGCCCATCAGCAGGCTCAAACGGACCGGGGTCCTTCTCCGGGCCCTCCGTTTGCACATTGTGGATGGGCGAGAGCGAGACATAGTTCCCGCCATTGGGCTGCGACTGCGGGCTCTGTGCGGCTGCCAGCGGGGCGAGGCCGGCGGCGGCGAGCAGGCCTCCGGCGGTGTGCAGAAAATGACGGCGATCAAGCGGCGCCTGGGGTGCATGTGCTGATGAAAGATCCGGAAGCTGGGGAGAGTTTGCGTCGCTGCTCATACCGTTTGGGATGCTGGATCCTACGGGCGGCGCTACCTACTGGCGTAAAGAGCAAAGCGGAACGCAAAGGACGCGAAGGGTGCGCAAAGGGGCGCGACGGATCTTTGGGCAGGACGAAGGTTTGTTCGGCTCGCTGGCTTGCGAGCGAACCGGCCTAAGCAGTTCTCCTGGGTTGTAAGTGGAATGAGACCGTTCGCGACGTTTTCTCTCAAAGAAAACGATATTCTCCATCGTTCTGCGCTCCACGGTGTCAGGAGAACTGCTCTAGAAAATGGCGAGGAACTTCTTCTTCTTTCCCGGGGTCAGCTTCAGGGTCAGCATGAAGTGCACGTGACTGCTGAACTGACTGATGAACTTGTGCTTGGTCTCCACCCCGTTCTGCTCGGCCCAGACGTCGTAATCGGTCTGCGGGGAGATCTGGGAGAAGTGGAAGTACCCCTTTTCATCCGTGAGGTAGCTCTGAACGTCGAGGCTCTTAGGGTTTTCCAGGTACACCACCGCGCCCACCACGGGAGCTTTGGCGGCATTGAAGACATGGCCCTCAATGGTGTGGCGTACAGCAGGCTTGGCCTGCGCCCTCGCCGGCAGCGGCAGAAAGGCGCACCCGCAGGCCAGAGCCGCCCCCAAGCGGAGGCGGCGCGTGATGCGAAGGATGAAACGGAACGAAGAGGAGGCGTGCGAAGACACCTTATTCGTCCTCATCCTCGTCGCTGTTGCGGTGGTCGTCCTTGTCTTCGTCGTCATAGCCTTCTTCTTCGACGGGAGCCACCTCGAGCGGATCGGCTGAGACGATCTCAAGATCGGTACCGCATTCGGCGCACTGCAGTGTGTCGCCTTCTTCGATGTCGTCCTGATCGATCTCGAGTGGGTTATCGCATTCGGGGCAGACGACCGGCATGAAACTCTCCTTATTGCTAGGGGCCCAACAGCGGGCTAGTACGATGGTGATGCGTCCAGCGAGTCGGCTTCTTCCTAGTTCTAGCCGGAGGCCCTGTCGCAGTCAACATGAGACGCACGAAGGCCGGAAGCGGTTTGTTCCACGAGTGAAAGAGAGTGTGCGATTGATGAAACACCGGCTTGGACAGGCGACGATTTTGGCGACCTTGGCAGGTCTGTGCGTTGCCCAGGCGGTCTTGGCGCAAAAGGGGATCCAGAACGGGTCCCAGCATCGATCCCACAAGGAGCCCCAGGCCGGTGCCCAGGCCAACTCACTCCCGAAGCTGCAGACAGACCGGGAGATCGCCCAAGCTCTTGCATCCATCCAGCCGGAGGCCGTGCAGGCCGATATCGCGAAACTGGTCACGTTTGGCACGCGCAATACCCTATCCAGCATGAGTACCGATCTGCCGTCAGGGCAGGGTATCCTGCCGGCTGCGGACTGGATCGAGAGCGAGTTCAAGCGAATCTCGGCCGGTTGCGGTGAGTGCCTGGAGGTCAAGCGAGACGATTACACGGAGCCGGCGAACACCGAGCCCCGCTCGCGGATCAAGCAGACCACCCGTCTGGTAAACGTGTATGCGGTCCTGCACGGAACCAGCACGGACAAGGCGGCGCCGTGGGTCCTGGTGACGGGGCATTATGACTCGCGCGCCACGGACGTGATGGACCCGAAGCTGCCGGCACCGGGCGCGAACGACGATGCGAGCGGGGTTGCGGTATCGCTGGAGTCGGCGCGGGCGCTGAGCCGGTTGAAGCTGCCGGGCACGATCGTGTTTGTCGCAGTCGCGGGTGAGGAGCAGGGGCTGAACGGCTCGCGGCACTTGGCTAAGCTGGCCAGGAGCGAAGGCTGGCCGCTGGAGGCTGTGCTGAACAACGACATTGTGGGTGGAGATACCACGCCGGGTGACAGCATGGCGGACAAGAATGCCGTGCGCGTGTTTTCAGAGAGCGTACCGAGCGTGGCGACGCCGGATCAGGTCAAGGCGACGCTGGGCCTGGGTGCAGAAAATGATTCGCCTTCGCGCGAGCTGGCGCGCACGATCACGGAGCTTGCCCCACTCTACTTTCAGCCCGGGTTGCAGCGCCTGCCTTCCGCACGGAACGGCGCACGTAGCAACGCGGTGCGGCAGGTGCCCGGCTTCCATCCCGTGCTGATCCAGCGGCGCGACCGGTACCTGCGTGGGGGCGACCACACGAGCTTTAACGCGGAGGGATTTGCCGCGGTGCGCTTCACCGAATGGCGGGAGAACTTCGATCACCAGCACCAGACCCCCCGCACCGAAAACGGCATTGAGTATGGCGACTACCTGAAGTTTGTCGACACAGCGTATGTGGTCAAGGTGGCGCGGTTGAATGCGGCGGTGCTGGCCTCACTCGCGGATGCGCCGAGCGAGCCGCAGGAGGTGCGCCTACTCACGACGGCGCTGGACAACAACTCCGAGCTGACCTGGAAGCCGAGCGCGTTTGCCCCGGCCGGCACCACCTATGAGGTGGTATGGCGCGACACCGACGAGATGGCCTGGAGTCATGCGCAGGCCGCCGGTGCCGAAACTCATTTGAAGCTGAATGTAAGCAAGGACAACGTGCTGTTTGGCGTGCGGGCAGTGGCAGGGAACGGCCATCGCTCGCTGCCGGTGCCTCCGGTGCCCGCACGATAGGAGATCAGCGTGGCATTTCGATCGAACGGTCCAACCATGGTGGCACTGCCACCGTTTCGCGGCGCAATACGGCAGATTTTGTTGACGGCAGTCGTGGTGTATTTCGCACTGCTGCTGATTGGCGTGTTTTCGCGTGAGCTCGCGGGGACGCTGGGCGGCCTGTTTTCGCTGGTGCCGGTGGCAGCGGCGCACCGGCTGATCTGGCAATTCGTCACCTATCCATTTATCTCGCTTGGCCTGTTCGGCTTTCTGTTCGCGGCGCTTTCGGTCTGGTTCTTTGGCTCCGCGCTGGAAGAGGAGCTTGGGCCCCGATGGATGACGGAGTTCTTCCTTGCATGCACCGTGGGTGGATCGCTGCTGGCGACACTGCTCACGTTTACCGTCGGCAGGTACATCGAGGGGCTGAGCCCTGCAACGGCGACCAGCGGGTTGTGGCCGTTTTCGCTGGCATTACTGCTTGTCTATGCGCGCCTGCACCCCGACCAGGAGCTGAACTTCAACTTCATCCTGCGGGTCAAGGCCAAGTACATCGCCATGCTGTATCTGCTGGTGTACCTGGCGGTGATGCTCTCCGCGCATCAGCGGCTGGATGCGCTGGTGGTCATCACCAACGGGCTGTGCGGCTGGCTGTATCTGCGCTTCGCGCCGCGGCGCGGCATCGGCTTTGCGGGTGCGGAAGGTCTGTATGCCCTGCGGAACTCGTGGTCTGTGGCCAAACGCCGGCGCGCCGCGAAGAAGTTCACCGTGTATATGCAGAAGCAGGGCCGGGACGTGAAGTTCGATGAGGGTGGGCGTTACCTGGACCCAGAGGCGGAGCGCCGCGACCCCAAAAACCGCAAATGGATGAACTGAGAGCACACGGCACATCCTCCCGGGTTGCCGCACATCTCAGCTTGGGGGAGATGCCCATGCAAAAGCGCGCGTTAGGCAAGTCGGGTCTGGAGATCGTTCCGCTGGTGTTTGGCGGCAACGTGTTTGGGTGGACAGCGGATGAGGCGACCTCGTTTCGCCTGCTGGATGCCTTTGCCGATCGCGGGTTCGATGCAATCGACACGGCCAATGTGTACTCGGTGTGGATCCCGGGACACCAGGGCGGGGAGTCCGAGACGATCCTGGGCAAGTGGTTCGCGGGGAGTGGCAGGCGCGACAAGATGATGCTGGCGACCAAGGTCGGCTTCAAGATGGGCGATGGCTCGCAGGGGCTGAAGAAGGACTACATCCTGCGGTCCGTTGAGGACTCGCTGAAGCGTTTGCAGACCGA
Organism: uncultured Acidobacteriaceae bacterium; assembly: GCA_964243645.1. Taxonomy (GTDB): domain Bacteria; phylum Acidobacteriota; class Terriglobia; order Terriglobales; family Acidobacteriaceae; genus Granulicella. The sequence continues at coordinate 7,563 of CAXTGE010000005.1, forward strand.
CGTCATCGACCTGTACCAGTCGCACACCGACGACCGTGAGACGCCGCTGGAAGAGACGCTGAGCGCCTATGACGAACTGTTAAAGAGCGGCAAGGTTAGGGCAATCGGGGCCTCAAACTACACAGGCGACCGTCTGGCTGAGGCCGAAGACCTGGCCCGGCAGGGTGGCTTTCCGTCCTATGCGACGTTGCAGCCGGAGTACAACCTCTATGACCGGGAGAAGTACGAGACGGACCTGGCCCCGGTTGCGGAACGCTTCGGGTTGGGGGTCATTCCCTACTTCTCTCTGGCTTCCGGCTTTCTTACGGGCAAATATCAGTCTCTCCAGGACACCAAAGGTGCCAAGCGCGGATCGCGTGTGGAGAAATACTTTGACGAACGCGGCCTGCGCATCCTGAAGGCACTGCAGCAGGTGAGCGAGGAGACCGGGGCGCAGCAGGCATCGGTGGCGTTGGCGTGGCTGCTGGCGCAACCCACAGTCACCGCCCCCATTGCGAGTGCCACCAGCGTGGAGCAGATGGACGCGCTGTTTGCGGCCGTGGATCTGA
>CAXTGE010000005.1:8210-14968 GCA_964243645.1 uncultured Acidobacteriaceae bacterium
CGGGGGGACGAGCCGGAAGTCGATGGTGTCCTCGGTCGTGACCAGCCGCGCGACGCTGCCGTCCTGCAGATAGTCGTGCCCGAGATGCCAGCTCACCGTGGGTTTGCCGGGATCGGCGGTCGGCGTCAGCAGGTCGAGGTCGAAGCGGCTCGGACGCGGGCTGAAGCCACAACCGGGATGACCGTGCGCGACGAGATAACGCCAGCTCGGGTGCTGCGCCTCGCCGGTCATCGGCGTCAGTAGAACGAAGTCACCCAAGGCATCCCCTACGGTCTTGTATCCGGGTGAGTCCCAGCGCAGCAGCAGCAGCCAGCCACCGGAGGCAGTATCGCTCGTGGCTTGATTCTCGCCCCGAGCTTGAAAGACGAGCAGCAGGTGGTCGTCGCCGCACTGGATGCCGTAGCGGAAGTCGACCTCGAAGAGACGGGGTTTGCTGAAGAGTTCAAAGACCTGCACGGTGAGGTCAGTGCCGTACACCCCCCGTTGTTTGCCGCCCTTGGTTTCGGTGGGGTCGTCAGTGGACGTTGCCAAATTGGCATGCAGGGCTTCGGCCAACTGGGTCTGAAGCGCCTCCGGGGAGGAAGAAGGCCGGGCACAGGCGAACGCGGCCTGCGCGGCCCGAGCCAGACCATCTTTGAGCTGAGCCAGCTGTCCTGCGACGGTCGATGGAATAGCCGGATCGTCGTCAGCAACGGCCTGCGCGTGCAGCTGATGCCGGACGGAAGCGACAGTGCCGGCAGCCGTGGGGAGTTGATGCGGTGAGCAGGCGCTCTGCGCCGCTGCGGGGACGATCAACCCGAGTGCAAGAGGTCCCAGTCGAACGAGGGCTCGCATAGAGGGTAGGGTAACCCGGAGTCCGCGTGTCAGGGTAGATTTCTGTTACTTAAGAAGCTAAGAGGCCGGACAGCGTGGCCCGGCCTCTTCGTTCATTAAGTCCGTGAGATTTGCGTTAGGCGAGCTGCTCGATTTTGCTCTTGGCGGAGGCGAGGGCCGCGGCTGCCTTCTCCGGGCCGTAGGCGACGCCTTCTGCTGTGATCACGGTGATGTCCTTGATGCCCAGGAAGGTGAAGACATCGCGCAGGTACCGCTCCTGGTGGTCAAAGGCTTCAAACGGCGAGCCCGGGCCGTAAAGACCACCGCGCGACGAAATGACGACGACCTTCTTGCCGGCACAGAGGCCTTCGGGACCGTTGGCACCGTACTGGAAGGTCTTGCCCGCGACGCAGACCAGGTCGATCCAGGCCTTGAGCTGCGAAGGGACGCCGAAGTTGTACATGGGGGCGCCGATCAGCACGGTGTCGGCGGTCAGGAACTCGTTCAGGATCTCCTCGCCGATCGCGAGCTCGGCCTTCTGCTCGGGGGTCGTCTGCGCTTCGTTGTCGCCGTGAAGGCGCAGGACGGCGGTGTAGTGGCGCAGGGAGTTCTTCACGAGATCGCGATAGACAACTTCCGCGCCGGGGTTGAGACTCTTGAGCTTTTCAGCCGCGGTTTGGGTAAGGGGACGGCTGACGGACTTTTCACCGGTGACGCTGGAATCGAGATGCAGGATCTTCATAGGGGGAGGTTCCTCTCAGGGCGTGCGCCATGGATCGGCGACGTGCGGCCCAGAAGTTACTATAAGTAAGCAGGAGACGGGACGCGAGTAGGCACTTTGCAGTAACCGCCCCGTGGACGCTTGGAATCGTTGAATTGACGCTGGAATCGTTGCATCGCGGGTAATTTCATCCGATGGAGGTGGGGCTTTGGCAAACGAGGTGAACCTGTCTACAGAGGCGTCTTCCGTACAGGAAGCCTCGAAAACGGTGGAGGATCTGTCGGCAGGTTGCCCGATGGCGGGATTGCTGGAGTTGTTGACACGACCCTGGACGCTGCACATCCTGTGGCTGCTGAGCACGAATGGGCCGATGCGGTTTGGGGCGATGAAGCGCAGTGTGGAAGGCATCTCCGCACGGCTGCTGACGCTGCGTCTGCGCTCGCTGGAGCATGAGGGCTTTGTGCGCCGCACGGTGGTGAACGGCAAGAACCCCGAGGTGACTTACAGCCCCACGGCCAGAACGGCGGACATGAATGCAGTGATGGAGCACCTGCACCATCTGAGCGAGACGTGGAAGAAGGACGGACGGGCCAACTAAGCGATCTTGCGTGTTGACGGTCGTCGTGGGACGTATTGGCGTAGGACAGGGAGCATAGAACGATGGCGGCAACGCGGCGTGGATTTCTGAAGACGGGCCTTTTGGCGGGAGCGACCATCGCGGTACGGCCGCATTTGGCGTTTGCCGAGGCGGGGGGTGGCCCTGTCCTTGAAGGGGAGACCGGAGCGGGCCTGTCAGTCGGGCAAGTCGGGCAAGATGCGGCTTCGGGTGCCGCCGGCCCTTCCGAGTTCACTCGCGGCGTCGGCATCTATCCGGGTGCGCCTGAGGAGTTCTTTGGGCCGACGATGGTGGCGGACACCAGCGGAACCTACCGCAATCTGGCGCTGCTGCGGCCGGCGTTCGCCTCGTCGAGCTATGACTACAATCTGACGCCGCAGCTGGTGACGGACGGTATCGTCGATACGCACTTGCCGGACTGGATCTCCGTCGTGGCGAACGGGCAGGTGCTGCCCAAGCCCGATCGCGAGGTGCTGATCTCGCATGAGCCCGTACTGGTGTTGGAGTTGTCCGGGTCGAGCCCCGTGGTGGAGCTGCACCTGGGGGGTGGCGTCGAGCTGCCGGAGGTGGATCGCCTGGTGCTCTTTGTGGTGGTGCCGGCGAGTGTGGATCCGGCGTCGCTGCGCTATACGGCATCCGTCTCGGACGATGGTCATGTGTGGCAGAAGGTGGGCACGGACTCAGGGTCAGAACCGGTGAATCCAGCCAACTATCCGCCCGATCTGGTTAAGGACACGCACGTGTTGAAGCCCGTGGTCCTGTTCGATGGGCCGCACCGGAGCCGGTACTACAGGGTGGCGTTAGCCGTAGGCGGAGGGCATCAGGAATCCCCCTTGGATACGACCTTCCGGCTGGGCCAGGTGGAGTTTTACCATGGGCAGCAGCGCGTGCAGCTGGGTGGACCCTACAGCTTCACCAGCGCGTGGAAGAGTGCCGGGCTGGATGAAGAGTGGGTGCACGTCGACCTGGGCGGGTCGTTCGCGTTCGACTCCGTGAAGTTGCACTGGATTGCGCGGGCCGCCGAAGGCCGCCTGCAGGTCTCGGACGATGCGCACGGATGGCGGGATCTGCAGGCCTTGCCCGCTGGGACCGGCACGACAGACGAGAGAAAGCTCGACGAGATCAAGCTGAGCTCGCCCGCGCGGGGCCGCTATGTGCGCGTGCTGATGACGCGCCCCGCAACCGCGCACGGGTACATTCTGAGCGAGATGGAGGTCTGGGGCCGCGGTGGCTTCACGGTCAAACCCCACCCCGCAGCCGCGGGCAACGACGGCCGGCTGAACCTAGCGGGCGGTGCATGGACCTTGCAGCGTGGGCCACAGGTCCTCGCCGGCGGCGAGGCGATCTCCGCGGCCGGGTACAAGGATACCGACTGGGTCGTGGCAACCGTGCCGGGAACGACCCTGACCAGCTATCTGAACATCGACGCCGTACCCGATCCGAACTACGGGCAGAACCAGTTGCATGTGTCAGACTCGTTCTTCTATGCGGACTTCTGGTACCGCACGGAGTTCCAGGCATCGGCGGTGACGCCGGGCCAGCTGCAATGGCTTAACCTGGACGGCATCAATTGGAAAGCCGAGATCTTTCTCAACGGGGCGAAGCTGGGCCGCGTGGACGGCGCGTTCCTGCGGGGACGCTTTGACGTCACGAGCCAGCTGAAGCCGGGTGCCAATGCCCTGGCTATTTGCGTTCTCAAGAACGACACGCCGGGCAGCTGCAAGCAGAAGACGCTGGAGAAAGCGGCCAAGAACGGCGGCGGCCCTGGTGCGGACAGCCCCACCTACCAAGCGTCCGTTGGATGGGACTGGATCTCCACGATCCGCGGCCGCAACACGGGTGTGTGGGGCAACGTGTATTTGCAGACAACTGGCGCGGCCACGTTGGAGGATCCGCTGGTAACCAGCGTACTGCCGTTGCCGGAGGTGAGCCGTGCCGACGTCAGCCTCGAGGTCTTTGCGGTGAATCACACGCCCAAGCCGTTTGCCGGGGTTTTGCATGGTAAGTTCGGCGAGATCGCGTTGGAGCAGCGGGTCGAGCTGGGCGCGAACGAGCGCAAGGCAATCACCCTCTCGCCCGCAACGCACAAACAGCTGCACATGAGAAACCCGCAGCTGTGGTGGCCAGTGGGCTACGGCTCACCGCACCTATACGACGTGGAGCTGCGCCTGGAGGACGGTGGCGGGGCAATCTCCGATCGCAAGGCCTTCAAGGCGGGCATTCGGCAGATGACGGCCAACGAGGATGGCGGCGCGCTGCGGATGTTCATCAATGGGCGGCGTTTCATCGCCAGGGGCGGCAACTGGGGCTTCGGGGAGTCGATGCTGCGCTACCGGGCGCGCGAGTATGACGCCGCCGTGCGCTATCACCGTGAGATGAACTTCACGGTGATCCGCGATTGGGTGGGGCAGATCGGCGACGAGGCGTTCTATGAGGCCTGCGACCGCCACGGCGTGGTGGTATGGCAGGACTTCTGGCTGGCCAACCCCTGGGACGGGCCCATTCCTGACGATAATGCACTGTTCCTCGCCAATGTGCGGGACTATGTGGCCCGCATCCGGAACCATGCATCGATCGGGCTGTATTGCGGGCGCAATGAATGGTTTCCGCCCGCGCCTCTGGAGACGGGCATACGGCAGATTCTCGGGGAGTTGCACCCAGACATCCATTACATCGGTAGCTCGGCTGACGGGCCGGTCAGCGGGCATGGACCATACCGTGCACTGCCCATCGCCGAGTATTTCCGGCAGGCGGACACCAAGCTGCACTCCGAAATCGGTGCCCCTGCGATTCCGCCCGTGGAGAGCGTGCGTGCCATGATGCCGGAGTCTGCGGTGTGGCCGCCCGGACTCGATTGGGGCCTGCATGACTTCACGCTGGATGGTGCCCAGGGTGGGGAGGCCTTCCTTACCCTGGTCAACGAAGCCTATGGCGGCGCGACAGGCGGCGAGGACTGGATCAAGCTGGGCGAGATCGTCAGCTATGAGGCCTACCGTGCCATGTTTGAGGCGCAGAGCGTGCACCGCATGGGCATCCTGCTATGGATGAGCCATCCCTGCTGGCCGTCGTTTGTATGGCAGACGTACGACTTCTACTTCGCACCGACGGCTTCGTATTTCGCGTGCAAAAAGGGTGCGGAACCGCTGCATATCCAGTGGAATCCCGTGTCAGATGCGGCCGAAGTGGTCAACTACAGCGCCGGGACGGTCAACGGATTGACGGCGGAGCTGGAGATCTTCGACCTCACCGGGCGGAGTCTGGGCAAGCAGTCCGGTTCGGTGTCGAGTTCAGCAGAGGACAGCACCACCTCGGTCTTTTCGATTCAGTACCCGGAGGAGAGCGCCCGCGGGGTGCAGATGCTGCGGTTCCGCTTACTGCAGGGTAAAAGGGTGCGCTCGACGAACTTCTACCTGCGCGGCGCGCGGGCGGGCGATTACACCGGGATTCGCACGCTGGGCAAGGCGACGATCTCGGCTGACACACGGGCGGAGCGGCACGGCGAGCACTGGCTGTTGACGACCTCGCTGAAGAACACCTCGCCGGTTCCGGCACTGTTTGTGCGAATGATGGCCGTCCGCGAACGCAGCGGTGACCGTATTCTGCCGGCCATCTTTGAGGATGGCTACTTCGCGCTGATGCCCGGCGAGAGCCGAAGCCTGACGACCGAGGTCCGGGAGGCGGATACACGAGGGGAGCGAGCAAAAATCGTAGTCGATGGCCTGAACGTGCCGGCGAGGTAGCCCCCTCGCCGGCGCGCACCGATGGCAGCGACCTGGACGGTCGGGGACGACACCGCCGATCCTGGCCGGGGAGTTTTCTTTCCCCGGAGTAGTAAACTGGGCTCGTCCATGCGTGCTCTGGTCGTCTCCGATATTCACGGCAATCTTCAAGCGTTTCAGGCTGTGCTTGAGGCGGCGGCCGGTTTCGACCAGCTGTGGAATCTTGGCGATGTCGTGGGGTATGGCGGCAACCCCAATGAGGTCATCGAGCTGCTGCGGGAGCGGGCCTCGGTGAATGTGCGCGGCAACCATGATCGCGTGGCCGCTGGCCTGACCAGCTCGCATGGGTTTAACCCGGTGGCGGCCCAGGCCGCCGCTTGGACACAGGCGGTCCTTAGCGCCGAGAACCTCCATTGGTTGCAGAACGTGAAAAAAGGCCCCGTACAAGCCAGTGAAGGTGCCCTTGCGGCGCATGGCTCACCGCTCGATGAGGATCACTACATCCTCTCCATGCGCGATGCGTGGACCCCGTTGCAACGCATGAGCGCGCCCCTCACCTTTTTTGGCCACACGCACGTGCAGGGAGCGTTTCTGCAGCAGGGAGCGGAGTGGGAGGAGGTCCGTCCGCTGTGTGCTGAGGACGGTGTCCACCAACTTGTCCTGGCAGACGGGACGCGCACCCTGGTCAACCCAGGCTCTGTAGGACAACCGCGTGACCGGGACCCCCGCGCCGGCTTCGCCGTCTATGACAGCCAGGCCAGGACCATCCTGTTCCGTCGCGTACCCTATGACATCCCGGGTGCCCAGGCGGCCATTCAGCAAGCAGGATTGCCGGACCGCCTGGCGGCGAGGCTGGAGACGGGCAGATGATGGCCAGACCATTTCCTCC
>CAXTGE010000005.1:15068-22723 GCA_964243645.1 uncultured Acidobacteriaceae bacterium
CGCAGGGAGCTGGGGATGGAAAAGAAGCGGCCCAGCGTGAAGACGAACTTGTGCTGACCGGCATCGCCGATGGCGGGCGCGACCGTGATGACGCCCAGCGGCGTTTCCGCGACAAGACCGATGTAGAGGTCCTGGCGGGTGATGGTGCGCGCGTCAGGTGCATGCATCTGGCCTGCCTCGTAAGCGACCCCGAAATAGATACTTTGACCCAGCGGGGCGGGCAGGGTGGCGAGACGGTGCAGATACCCGGGAGTGATGAGGAAGTAGTCTGTACCGCGGAGCTGATCGATGGCGAGAGCACTTACACGCAGCGGGCCGCCGAGGGTGAACCGGAACGGCTGGGCGACATTCCGGTCGAACATGGTGCCTCCCTCCGCGTTGAAGAGAAACAGGTCAGACTGGATCTTCTCGGAGCCTTTGCCGATCTCATGCGCAAAGGAAAACTGGCTCTGAAGCTGGGGCGCGGTGGGATTGCCTGGTGTATCGAAAAGATACCCGATCGACGTGGCAGTACGGATACCGAAACGAGGGACAAGGGCCCGGTTCTGGTTGTCGTAGACGAAGCGCACTCGCGCCGTCTGCGAATTGCCATAGTAGTTCGGGAGGCTGTCTGACCCGGTTGTCGGGAACCAGCTGACGTGCTGGAAGCTCCAGCCCGCACGAAATTCCGCGAACTTTCCATCGCTCCAGCCGACATCACCGGCCGCCCCGGCAAATTGACTCTGCCTTTCCGAAGCTCGGAAGTTGCCTTCGTAGATATAGAAGGGCTGGCGCGTGATGTTCGCTCGCGGTGCAAGGAAAAAATGCGTGTACGGGTTGGGTTTCCAGTAATACTCAGCCTGAACACGGGTGTCGAAGCCAACGTCTACGTTGGCGCGCAGACCGGAACCGTAGCCACCGAGGTCCTGCCAGAGCAGGATGGTGGAAAGCGTCGCACGCGTGACACCGGCTGTCTGGGCAGCGATATTCAGGCCAAGATCCAGAAACGGCGGCCCGGTTTTCTTATCGTTCACCGCGACCAGGAGAATGGGACGATTCGAGACATCTCCGTCGTATCCAACGGTATAGTCCGCGTCGTAGCGTCCGTCAGATCGCACGTCCGCTAGAAGCGACTCGACCTTCGCTGTGTCGATCGGTTGGTTCAGAAGCGGATCAAAGATGTGCTGAACGTACTCTGTAAGGCCGGGGTTTGGCGCTTTCACCCTGATCGCCAGTACCGAACCTGCAGGAGGACGCTCTTTGGAGCGGCGATGCGCAATGTAGCTCTGCCAATCGGTTTCGTTCAGAGAATATTGAAGCAGCTCCGACTTGTGGGCTTCGGCGGCGGCGTACCCGCGCTTGGCAAGCTCATCGACCTTCAGGTAGTCGTTTGCCGTGAAGCCTTTCACCTCCGGCATGATGACGATGTTTGCCAGCTTGCGCGCCTGTGCCTCGTTGGCCTCGATCCCCACAGAAAAAGCACGCTGGAGCACGCCCAGAATGGAGTCGAGGTCGCCCTTGCCCACCGGCTCGAGGGGCAGACTGATCGCAATCACGACGTCGGCTTTCATGTTGTGAACCTGCACCGTAGGCAGATTCTCCAGGATGGCGCCGTCGACGTACTCGTGGCCGTCCAGCTCAAAGGGGCGAAAGACGCCGGGGATGGAGGCCGAGGCCCGAACCGCGTCCGGCAGAGAGCCGCGGGAGAAGGTGACCGTCTTTGCCGCGGTAAGATCTGTCGCCTGGCAGCGGAACGGGATCGGTAAATTGTTAAAGTCAGTCTGGTCGTTGTAGCGCAGGAACTCCTTGTCCAGCAGCTCGTTCAGGCCGTTGTCCGTCAACAGGCTGTTGCGGAGCGAGACGCCGTGTTTCAGCCCAATCCCGATGCCGTTCGGAAGATCACGATCTTCTTCACGGCGACGGTAGCTGAGCGCGGCGTAATTGGCATTGATGCGGAAGACGCGGCTCACCACATCGCCGGTGAGGACGTGCCGCATCTCTTGAGGCGTGTGACCGGTGGAATACAGAGCGGAGAGGATGGAACCCATGGACGTTCCGGCAATCACGTCGACAGGGATGCGGTGCTCTTCCAGCCACTCGATCGATCCGATCTCGCTCATGGCGATCGCGGCACCCCCGCCGAGAGCCAGTCCGATCACAGGCCGACCCTTCGGCAGGTCGGAAGGAGCGGCAGCCGGGTCTGTCGGCGCGAGACTTAATTTCTTGGTGGAGGCGGCATTCTCACCCGCTCCCGCGGGCTTGGACTCCGAGCTGGCATCTTTGCCGTTCTGCTGCTTACCGCTGGAAGCGTCCTTGGAGCCCATCGCGCCGACCTGTCCCGTGGTCTGTTGGGCCTTGCCGCCGACCTGCTGGATAGCCTCCTGACCACTCACGACGGGTGTACCTGCCGTGCCGCCTGCCTGAGCGTCGGCGTGAGACACCAGCGAAGCCCACAGCGCGCTTGCCAACAGCAGAATTGTGATCGGGGTCAAGAGAGACTTTGTCTGCAACGTCACTTCCATCCTGCTCAGAGGGTTAGGCTCAGTTGTTGGTGATTCAGTTCTGGGTTGGACGCGGAGAACACGACACTGGATGAATTAAATCGAGGGTGGAGGGCAGTTGGCTACTCGACTTTCGGGCCAGTCTCGCCTCGATACCCCACTCGTTGTCCTGAATGGATACATCCGTGCTGGAAGCCCGCAAAAGTGTGGGCACATCTATCTCGCGGTCCGGCAGCATGCTGTGCCGCGTGCACGGTGGAAAGCAAAACGGGCCGCCCGTAGGCGACCCTGTTTTGGAGACGTGCAGATCTAACGACGCAACGTGTACTCCTGAAAGAGCTCAGGAAACTGCTGCCCAAGCGAAGCGATTTTGGGAATGTCGCACACCTGGATGTAGGGATTGTGCGGATTCTTGAGCGCGTAGTCCTGGTGATAGTCTTCGCCGCGATAGAAGGTTTCGAGCGGCACCACCTCGGTCACGATCGGCCGGGGGAAGATGTGCTCTTCATCGAGCTGTTTAACATACGCCAGTGCAGCGTCGCGCTGTTCTTCGCTCGTAACGTAGATCCCCGAGCGGTATTGTGTGCCGACATCGGCACCCTGCCGGTTCAGCTGTGTGGGATCGTGCACGACGGAGAAGAAGATTCGCAAAAGAGCGCCGTAGCTGACCTGCGCTGGGTCGTAGATGACCTCGATGGCCTCCGCGTGGCCTGTGTCGTAGTTCGAGACGGTGCGGTAGTCCGCCGTCTCGGCAGTGCCGCCGGTATAGCCGACGTAGCTCTCCAGCACGCCCTTGACGCGCTGAAATACGGACTGAACACCCCAAAAGCAGCCACCGGCAAAGACGGCTGTCTCGCGCTGACCTGCCTCCCATCCGCTGGCGGGGGCGTTGATGTCGTGGACGGGGGCCGGAATCGGCTCCTTACGTGCGTTTGCAATAGCCATATACCTCCAGAGCCGCAACCCGAAAACAAGGAGCAAACCTGCGACGGCGACAGAGAGTAGACCGGTACGCAGTTGGGATGCGATCACCAGTATTGGACGCTCGCCGAGTGCGGGAGATGCGCGACCCGGCAGGAACCAGAGAAGTTAATAGACCCTTTGAGTACTGGTTTAAGTCAGTGGAGAGAGGGGAGTCCACGCAAGGGTGACGTACCGCTTCCGATAGCCAGAGCTGGCACAAATGGGGTCGCTTTCTTCCACTTTGGCGCGGCGGACTGCCGAGGCGCAATGGTAGTCTGCGTGCGTGCCAGACATAGAAAAACTGGGATGTACCCATCCAAAGGTGGTGCGGCGCAGCCGAAGCAGTGTCCTGGACACGCTGATGGTCTGGTTTGGGAAATATCCGTGGACCTGCCGAATGTGCGGTTGCTCCTTGTACTTCAAGGATCGGCGTCCGGGGGATCGTGGGGGCAGGATCCGATCCGATGTGATATTGCCGTCCGCTCCCGCAGCGGCGCTATCTTCCGAGGTGAACTAAAGCTGTTGTCCCTGAGATGTAGTGGCGCTCGGACAGCAGATCCCTTCGCTGCGCTACGGGATGACAACAAGAATGACGTGAACCTTTGCCATTCCGTAGCGAAGCGGAGAAATCTGCTTTCCCTATGGACTACAGCTGTCAGGGAGAACTGCTCTAGAAACCGGTCTCCCAGCTATCGCGAGCCTAGAAACGAGTCGGCCGTGCGTAGAGACAGCGCCATGATGGTGAGGGCCGGGTTGGCGCTGAGCGTACTGGGAAAGACGGAATTATCGGCGATCCAGAGATTGGGGATCTCATGCGAGCGGCCGTGCGGGTCGATGACTGAGGTTTCGGGATTGGTACCCATGCGGCAGGCACCGACGGTGTGCGCGGTGCGCGACATCGACCAGATATCCCGCGCCCCTGCGGCCTTCCAGGCTTCGGTCATCACCTTGATGGCATGCGCTTCCAGGTCCAGTTCATTTTTTGCGTAGGAGAGATGCACGACGGGCTTGGGAATGCCGTGTTCGTCCTTTTCGTTAGAAAGCGAGATGAAGTTGTCATCCGAGGGCAAGGACTCGCCATGGGCGCCCAGTCCGGCGACGAAGTTGTAATCGGCAAGGTAGCGCGTGAGGTTCGAACCGAAAAGGCCACGGCCGCGGGCCACAGCCGTCGCCCAGGTAACCGGAACCACGCCCAGACTCTGCACCAGGTAGCCACCGGCAAAGCTCGCGTCCTTCGGGCGGACGGTGTCTTCTGAGATGACGGTCGCGGGGAAGCCCTTGTTCATGCGCACCGGTTCGTCAAAGGTGCCCCAGACCTGTGGCGAGACATGGCCCATGTAGTTCTTGCCCACCTGCCCTGAGCCGTTGGCGAGGCCCGTGTGCAGCAGCAGCCTCGGCGTCTCGATACCGCCGGCGCAGAGGAAGACGTTGCGGGCGCGCTGCCGCCGATCCGCAGGATGGGCCGGATCGGAGAGGTCGCGGTAGATGACAGCAGTGAGACGACCGGAGGGGTCCTGTTCAAAGCCGGTAACGAAGCTGTTGGGACGGATCTCCGCACCCGAGCGCACGGCCCAGGGCAGATACGTGACGTCCATGGAGCCCTTCGCGCTGTTGCGGCAGCCCTGGTGGCAGAAGCCGCGATTCACGCAGGCGTGACGAGTGCCGTACTCGGGACGCGTGTACGGCTCGCTGAGCGCGGCAATCGGGGCAGCGGAGGCGCGCATGCCGAGGCGCTCATAGCCGCGCAGCATGAGCTGGCCCGGACCGTTAATGGGGACGGGGCCGGTGGGATAGCGGCGTGTCGGGTCCCAGGGGTAAGGGTTGGGGCCGGAGACGCCAAGAAAGGCCTCAATCTCCTCGTAGTACGGCAGGAGCTCGTCGTAAGTGACGGGCCAGTCGAGTCCCTTGCCGGTCTCGGTCAGGAGCTTCAGATCGCGCGGGTCGGGCCTGGGGCAGAACGCTCCCCAGTGCAGCATGGAGCCGCCCACGCCGGTACCGGAGGTATTGGCGCCGAGCGTTTGGGCGGTGTCGCCGGTGGTCAGGTTTTCGGTCGGCCAGTAAATGATGGCACTGAGCTCGTCGGTGGGAAACTGCTCGGCCGGGGACTCAAACCAGGGTCCGGCCTCAAGGGCTACCACCTTGAGACCGGCAGCGGCGAGCTTGGCCAGCAACGGGGCACCCCCGGCACCGGTGCCGATGATGACGGCGTCGAGGACATCATCACTCGCGTGGTGGCGCATGGCGGGGCGGAGGCGGCCGAGCTCATTCTTGCCCAGGTGAGATTGCGGTACGGGGGAGACGGCGGGGGTCAACGTTCAAACTCCTCCAGCTGGCCAAGCTGAATCTGGGTGAAGCCGAGGTCGTCGGCGAAACCGGTATAGCCGATGCGGTCCATGGTGCGTGGATCGGCCATGTAGAAACGGGTGAACTCGCCGCGTACGTCTTCAAACCATTGCTTGAAGTCAGCCGCGCTGTAGGCAGTCGCCCCTTTGCCGAGGTGCAACGCTCCGAGTAGACCGGGACCGATGTCGCCCTCCGCGACCTTGTGCAACAGCTCATGCCCCTGGCCTGGGTGTAGCGCGAGGAAGGAGACGCCGTACTCGCGCTGGGCAGCGTGGTCCAGTGAAAGCAAACCACGCTTCCAGGCGTCCTTGTCGCCCGGCAGGTCCGCGTAACGCCAGCCGTCGTTCTTGTTTTCGGCGAACTGCGCGTCCAGGCAGCCGGCGAGGTCGAAGCCTGCGCCGGGGATGACGATTTCGGCGAGGTAGCGCAAGGTGCGGAACTCGGCAGGCGTAAAGACCTGCGGTGTCCGGTTCCAGTTCTGGCTGGTTTCGAGGCGTTTCGTCATGACGGCGAGCGTCTGGGGGGCAGTACGCTCGGAGTGCATCAGGCCGTCCGTCGCCGAGCCCGGCTTCGCTACGGGGGTCTTCAGGTCAAACCCGTTCCCCGCGAGAAATTGCGTGATGAGCTCAATGACCTCGCCGGGACGATCGAGCGGAGCGAGGTGCTTTACGCCGTCCAACAGGACGAACTCGGCCTTTGGCAGGTGAGGCAGGGTGAGCTTGCGCTGGGCCTCTTCGCCGAGTGAGGTCTCGTCGCTGCCGGCCATCACGATCGCGGGAAGGGACAAGGTACCGACGCGCTCCGACCAGTCTTCCCTGCTGCCGGTGAGGAACCAGGCACGGTAGGCGCGAGCGTTATTGTTCATGATGCCGCGGATGCCGCGCTCGCGAATGGGCGCTGGGATGGGCAGGCGTTCGGTGTTGCCGTCCAGCCATTTCTCAGCTGATTTGCGGTAGGCGTCCTGGTCAGGGTCACTGCTGCCGAAGGTCTTGAGCTGTTCCTCGCGACGATTGTCCTGGATCGGTTCCGGGCCGGAGGGGGAGGGCGAGATCAGAACGAGCCCGCCGAGGTTCTCGAGACCGGCTTCGCCGTCCAGCGCGCGTCGCGCAAGAACTGCCGCGAACTTACCGCCCATGGAATGGCCGCCCAGCACCCAGGGTGCGTCTTCGGCACCCGCGCGTAGGTTGCGGATGGTGTCTGCGATGGCATCCACGGCGGAGCGCACGTCGCTTGCCGGCAGGTTCGCGGCCTCTCCAAAGCCGGGAGCGTCGATAGCGGCAAAGCGCACACCGCGAGAGGATAGGCCGTGGCCGACCTCTTTCCAGGTCTGGGCGCCGCCCCCTAGCCAGTGCAGCATAACGAGTAAAGGACCATTTCGGCCCTGCAGTGTGACAGGCAACATACAAACGTAGACGCCGATTTTGTCTCGTAGCCCAGGCCGTCACCAAGAATTGTTGGTGTGACGCCGAGCTTCCGCCCCGTTTGTAAGATCTGATGGCAATCTCGCAGCCGCCGGTCGCGTATGGGCGAAGCTCACGGCATGCGAAACTGAGGGCCTCCCATGCCCGACGCCCGAACGCAACCGACGATCCTTGTGCAACGACTTCACCCCGCCGCGCAAATGCCCCGCTACGCCCACTTCGGGCCATACGGCGACCTTGCCGCGGATCTTTTCTCCGCGGAGGCCGTCACGCTGGCGCCAATCGGTAAAACCGGGGCGACGCGGGCCGTGAGCACGGGGCTGGCGATGGAGTTCCCGGACACCCACGGGGCACTGGTCGAGGACCGTTCAGGGCTCGCCGTGCGCGGCGTGACGACCCTGGCAGGCGTCATCGACTCAGGCTACCGGGGCGAGTTGAAGGTGGTGTT
>CAXTGE010000005.1:22823-25403 GCA_964243645.1 uncultured Acidobacteriaceae bacterium
TCGGGCTCGCGATAGAAGCTGCGGGCGGCACGTTGCGAAAAGGCAAGGGTGTCCTGCAGGGGCCGGAGATGGCGGGCGTACGCGGCGGCGAGGTCGGGTAGATGTGTCGGCGGCAAAACTGCAGATCTCTCCACGGCGCTGACGGATGTCAGCTTCGGTCGAGATGACAGATTCAGGGAGGGAAGTGTTTCGAGGATGGCGGCGGCAGCGGCCTGGCCACTGGTGATCGCAGAATGGATGCCCTCGCCGGTGAGCGGGTCGACCAGGCCGGCGGCGTCGCCGGTGAGCAGGATGCGGCCCTGGGGTGTATACGCGTGGCCTCCCAGGCCGAGGTGCTGCCCGGTAACGTGTGCGCCGGGCAGTGCCGCCAGATCGAGACCCAGCTTCCCGAGCGTGTAGCTGTTCAGCAGAGCGCGCGTGACGGTCTCGTACTGCATGCCTTCGGCGACGGCAGCGGCGCCCTCTTCTGCCGTCCTGGGGACAAAACCGCCGACGCCGATGTTGATGTGATCGGCCTTGGGAAAGAGCCAGCCATAGCCGCCGGCGATCGGGGCGAAGTCAAAGACGAGATCGTGCGGCTGATCGCCGGCCGGAAGTCTGGCGGGCAGCAGAGCGTAGGGAACGGTGGCTTCGAGCGCGAAACCGCGGGCATACCATACCGGCTCGGGGGGTAGTTGTGCGGCGGTGGCTTCGGGCTGGGTGCTCAGGCGGCGGGTCTGGCCGTTGGAGCCGTCCGCGCCAATCAGGACAGGGGCCTGCAGCGTCTCGGTCGTGCCGTCGGCGAGCGCAATCTCGAGTTCGATGTGAGTGGGCAACTCGCGGAGGGCGACAACGCTCTCGATTTTGCGGAGCTCGGCACCCCCACCCTCCCGCGCGGCGGCGAGGGTCTGCTCGAGACAGAAGGCATCGAAGCGTGAGCGTACGGCCATGGCGCAGAAGGGCTGGCGCAGGTGGACGCGGACCTCGCAGGCCTTGTCGGCGGAACGGCGGCCCTCCAGAAACGCGGGGCCGGCCTCCTGCAGCACGACGTCGCGGCACTCGCGCTCCAGGATGGGATCGACGGGGTAGCGCAGAGCCTTGAGGGTCTTACGCGTGAGGCCGCAGGCGCACGCCTTGTGACGCGGAAAGCTGCGTTTATCGAGCAGCAGGACGCGCCGGCCCGCCCGGGCAAGGTCGTAAGCGGCGGCGCAACCGGCAGGGCCGGCACCGACGATCAGGGCGTCGTAGGGGGAGGACATTGGTTAATTGTAGTGAGTAGTGAGTAGTGAGTAGTGAGTAGTGAGGAGTGAGTAGTGAGGAGTGAGGAGTGAGGAGTGAGGAGTGAGGAGTGGAGCAAGTGAATAGTGAAGAGTGAGGAGTGAATGGCTGGCGGCTGGTGGCTGGCTGCTATGCCTTGGCCTGTTTGGGCTGGGCTGTGAGGCTTAGCACTACGGAGACCAGCATCATGGCTGCTGCGACGAAGAAGGGTAGGCCGGGCAGGTGCCAGTGCGCCCAGTCGCCGACGGCCTTTGCAAACACCCACGTAAACAGGCCGGGGCCGAGGATCCCGGCGATGCCGCGCAGGCTATTGATGGCACCCTGCATCTGGCCCTGTTCCTCCGGGCCGGCCATGCGGGACATGATGCTCTGCGAGCCCGGCCAGGCGATGGCGACGAGGTTCAACAGCGGCATACCAAAGACGAAGCCAAGGCCTGTGCGGGCCATCCCGAAGATGAGATAGCCGATCGATCCGCCGAAGAGCCCAAGCTGCACGGCGCGCTCGTCCCCGACGAGTTTGGAGGCGCGCTTGACCAGAAACAGGCCATACAGCACCGTGATCACGCCGAGGGCGGCGAGCGAGATGCCGACGGTGCGGTCGGTCCAGCCGTAGCGGTAGTTGGTGTAGAGCACGTACACGTTCAGCAGCGAATTCTGCGCGATGTAGCCGAGCAGAAGCACCACCGACAGCACGACCAGGGTGCGGGTGCGCGACAGCATGCGGAGGGCCCCGACCGGGTTGGCGCGGCGCCAGGAAAAGGGGCTCCGGTGCTTGAGGGGGAGGGACTCGGGCAGGACAAACAGGCCGTACACGGCGTTCAGGAGTGACAACGCGGCGGAGACCCAGAAGGGCAGCCGGGGATGCAAGCTGGCTAGCCATCCACCCAGCGCCGGGCCGACGATGAAGCCGAAGCCAAAGGCGGATTGCAGCATGCCGAAGGCAGCCGCGCGGCGCTCGCGCGGGGTGATGTCGCTCATATAGGCCTGTGCCGTGGGCACCGACGAGGCCGTGATGCCGGAGAGGATACGGCCGATGAAGAGAAAGCGCAGCGAGGGCGCGAGTGCCATCAGGACGTAATCAAAGCCCAGACCGAAGTTGGAGAGGAGCACGATGGGTCGGCGGCCGTAGCGGTCCGAAAGCGAACCGAGCACGGGCGAGAAGAAGAACTGCATGATCGCGAAGACCGTGCCGAAGAGGCCGATGACCTCGGCGGTTTTCTCTGTCGAGCCGCCGACGAAGCCCTCGATCAGATGCGGCAGCACGGGGGCAATCATGCCCAGGGCGAGCATGTCGAGGCAGACGGTGAGAAAGATGAAGATGAC
>CAXTGE010000005.1:25503-26854 GCA_964243645.1 uncultured Acidobacteriaceae bacterium
CCAGGCCGGTCTGGCCGGCGCCCTCGTCAGGGATGTGTTGCTGGATGGAGTCCTGAGAGCTACCTTCGTCGCGCTTCGACATCTTCCGAAAGCCTACTGGAGAAATGGCAAAGCCTCACTGGCTTCAGATCAGGCCGTTCTCCGGATGGCCTCCGGATGGCCTCCAGATAGCCTCCAGATGGCCTCCCGGATGGCTTTCCGCAGCAGTTCAGGAGGGAGATCCTGCCCTGCTCCAGGGCTGCAGGTGAGCTCCAGCCTTTCGGCATGGAAGGGGTGGATCCACGAAGCCGTCGTGGCGCTTCGCTCAGGCACAGGGCTGGCCGGCGACGACATCGCAGGCGCAGCACTCCGGATCCCGCTCTCGCTTCTTGAGAGGTGGCGAGGTGCGGGCAGGCATGGTGAAGTTCTTTTGAAACGTTCATGGTGCAGGCCAGTCTATCCACTTGACCCCGACTTGCACGCAAGTTGGGGGACGATTCTCTGTCCAGGCCGGCGTCGCTGCGTCCGAGGGCCAGCCTCCCAGCCATCTGGGGAGCGCGGTCGATATAATGCAACCCATCCCGTCTTGCCCAGGAGCCCCCGGATTTCGTATGTCTGAGATCAGCGCCTCTGGGGTACCGTTCACGACCCATCCGGACCGGACCCTTTGCCGTTGCGATCGCGATCGCGGCTGGCTTGCCACCCTGCAATTGCAAAGGGCATGTCGAAAGAGACCCGGCCCCGGACAGCCTCCCAAGGAACCAATGATGAAGTGGGGAAAGATTCTCCCGGCGTGCCTGCTCGGCATTGCGGCAGCGGGTGCGCACGCGCAGTACGCTGCGTATTTCAATCCGATCGTGACCCGGGTGTCGAACTCGCAGGTGGATACCGGCACCTTCGCTTACCTGGGGCAGGGCAATACCTCGGCGTTGCGTGGCGGCGTGGCGATCGGTGCCTCCTACCTCTTCGCCGAGGGTTCCCATGCGGCATTCGGGCTGGATCTACGGGACGAGTGGCAGCGCGGCAGCAATGCCCTGCTGAACGACTTCCTGATCGGCGTCCGCGCCCAGGCCAAGGTAGGCGACCGGCTCAAGCCCTACGTGCAGGTCTCCGGCGGGGCCGGCACCACGCGCGCCCCGTTTACGGCCGTGCGGACCAGCAAGGGCCTGGTCAAGGTGTATGGCGGTTTGGACTACACGTTGAATCATCGCCTGGACTTTCGCGTCGTCGAGATCGGCTATGGACCGCTGACCACCGCGAACACCTCACTCTACAACTCGACGTCGAGTTATCCGGCGAGCACCCTGATCAGCTTCTCCAGCGGCCTTGTGGTGCACTTCGGCAAATAGCGGGAGAGCTGTCCTTTCGGCCC
>CAXTGE010000005.1:26954-32446 GCA_964243645.1 uncultured Acidobacteriaceae bacterium
GTGCCGACGAGGTAGCGCGGGAACTCCTCATCGGGTTCGTCAAAGGAACCGGCGGTAAAGGACAGCAGCGGATTGGGCGCCTGTGGGACAGCCGTGAGCTGTTTCAGAGCGTCCTCCGGCGTGGCCAGCGGCCGGCGGTCGCCGGTGCGAATACGACGCTGCATCAGGCGCACGGAGGCGTGGAGGAAATCGGCCTCCTCCTGCGTGGGCGCGCAGATAACGCCGATGGCGATGGTCGCTTCGGGCGTCTGACGGCCGTCGTGAGGGAAGCGGCTGGGCTGGAAGTTGCGTCGGTAGAACTCGATGGCTTGGCGCGTGCCCCCGGCAGAAAAGAAGTGCGCAAAGGCATAGGGCAGGCCTTCCGCGGCGGCGGTCACCGACGACCACATGCTGGAGCCGAGCAGCCAGATATCGGGCGCACCCGGGGCCGCCGGCGCGACCGTGATGTTGCGAAAGGGGTGGTCCGGGTGCTGGGCCGCAAAGCGCACCGGGTCGAGGTAGGCCTGAAGCTCGGCGAGTTGCTGCGGAAAGTCGTCGGGCTGCGGACCCCCGCGCGTGCGGCGCAGGGCAAGGGACTCCAGCTGACCGCCGCCGGGCGCGCGCCCGATACCGAGATCGATGCGGTCGGGGAACATGGCATGCAGCGTACGGAAGACCTCGGCGACCTTGAACGCGGAGTAGTGTGGCAGCATCACGCCGCCGGAGCCGACGCGAATGTGCGAGGTCACGGCAGCGGCACGGGTGATCAGGATCTCCGGGGCCGTGCAGGCCAGCATATCCATTGCGTGGTGCTCGGAGTACCAGAGCCGTGTGTAGCCGAGGCGGTCGACGTGCCGGGCCAGATCCAGTGAGTTCGCCAGAGCCTCGGCCGGCGTGTGGCCGGCAGGGACAGGGGATTGGTCCAGGACCGAAAGACGCAGTGGGGTGGCCATGCGTTTTGGATGAGGGCCGGGGAGCTCCGGACGCAAAGTCGGCTCTGGCAGGGCGTGTGCCAGACCGGGGGCGAGAAAGCCCGTCGCATGTGCCGGATCGCTCGGTTAGCATCGAAGAGTCCTGTCGGCCCGGAGGTGTGATGAGGCGAGAACTCCTGCGGAACAGGCCTGCAAGCTGGGCCGCGATTGTGGCGGTGCTGCTCCTGTTTGTGGGCGGGGGCTCTTTGCGGTACCGTCATGCCGACGGTCAGGATCTGGCGTCGTCCTACGTGGGGTCGCGTCTGCTGGCCGAAGGGCATGCGCGCGATCTGTTCAGCTACGATCCCCAGGACTTTGCCGAGATCGGTGATGACGATACCTGGACCGATGTTGCGCATGAGGGGGGTTTCACCGGTTTTCTTCATCCCTACGTGCAGACCCCGCTATGGGGATACATTCTTCAGCCACTTTGCCGGCGCATCAAGTTTCTGACGTTCAATCACCTGTTTACGGTGCTGAACATGCTCGCCTTTGCCGGGACGCTGTGGCTCACGGCGAAGTACTGGGCGCGCTCGTTCTTCAATCCGCCGGCGATCGCGCTCGTTGCCGTGGCGCTGGTGCTTTCGCAGCCGTTTCAGTACGCCATGTATCTGAATCAGACGCATATTCTGTTTGTCTTCCTGACCGTGGCCGCGCTGTTGCTCGCCGAGCGGGATTGGCCGATCGCCGCCGGCCTGCTGCTGGCGTGTGCGGCGTCGGTCAAGGTAACGCCGGGCCTGCTGGTGGTGTACTGGTTGCTGAATCGGCGCTGGAAGGCCGCGATCAGTGCGGCGGTGTGGTCGACGGTGCTGTGGTTTGTGACGCAGGCCGCGGTCGGCCCGGCCCTGATGCACACCTACTTGGCGGGGCTGGGGCGCATCTCGCGTGTGTTGCTGCTGTCGCAGAATAACCAGTCGTTTGCGGCGTGGATGATGGCCCATTTCTATTCGCCGGACGAGGTCTTTGACATCAACATCCTGCCGTTGCCGACGGCCTTGCGCCTGGCCTCCTCGGGGCTCATGCTGCTCTTTACCGCATGGGGCGGGTGGCTGGACTGGCGACGTCGCCGAGCGGGCGCGGATCTAGGCCAAGCTCCGCTCGGTGCCATGATGGCCATCATGGCGGCGACCGTGTTCGCGCCCATTGCGTGGACCCACTATTCGATTGTCTTGTTGATGCCCCTGATGTTGTTGATCGATTCGCAGGCATCGCAACAGACGCTGCGGGGACGGCGGGCATGGTGGCTGTGGTCCCTGATCGCCGTCGCCACCCTGTTGAACTACCGTCCCCTTGCGACCGACATCGTGGATGGATGGATCGGGCCGTATTCGATCGTGCGCGGTCAGTTCTATGCATGCTCTCTCACGTTGATCGGGCTGGCGGCGGTGGCGAGCTCCCAGGCACGCCGGATAACGTCGTCTCCCGAGGCGGTCCCTGCGAGTGGGGTCCTGGCCACGTAGGTTGCGCTTAGGCGTGTCGCACCTCCGCTATGCTCAGGAGGTATGGACGAGCTGGGCAGGGCGCCGTTGCTGGCGGTGCGCGATCTCCGGGTGAGCTTTGGCGGTTCTGAGGTGGTCCGAGGCATTTCATTCGAGATCGGGCCAGGCGAGACGCTGGGCCTGGTGGGTGAGTCCGGCTCGGGCAAGTCGGTGACCTCGCTGGCGACGATGCGGCTGCTGGGACCGCAGGCCGCCATCCGTGGCGAGATCCGGCTGCAAACGGCGCAGTCCGTGGATCTGCTGGCACTCTCCGAAGCCGCCATGCGGCGGGAGCGCGGACGCAGCGTCGCCATGATCTTCCAGGAGCCGATGACGGCGCTGAATCCGGTGATGCCTATCGGTAGGCAGGTAGCTGAGGCGGTGCTGGCGCATGCCCCGCGAACGCCTCGCAAAGAAGTGCGCACGCGTGTGCTGGGAGTGTTGCACGCCGTGGCCCTGCCGGACCCGGAACGGCGTTTGCGGGAGTACCCACACCAGTTCTCGGGCGGGCAGCGGCAGCGCATTGTGATTGCCATGGCGTTGATTAACCGGCCGCGCCTGGTGATTGCGGACGAACCCACCACGGCGCTGGATGTCACCGTGCAGGCACAAATTCTTACGTTGCTGAAGCGGTTGCGGGCTGAGTACGGCCTGAGCCTGCTGTTTATCTCGCATGACCTGGCGGTTGTCGGGCAGATCGCTGACCGGATCGCTGTTATGCGGCACGGCGAGATCGTTGAGGAAGGCTCCACGCTCGAGGTGCTCACGCGTCCACGGCACCCCTACACACAGGGCCTGCTCGCGGCTGCGCCGACTATGCGGACCCCCCGGGACCAGCCGCTGCCCACGGGCCAGCCATAGCTAGCAGCCGGCAGGAGAATCGCCGGCGGTGGAATCGGCGAAAGGACGCCAGCGAAAGCGGCGGTCGCCCAAGGCGAGGACCTGGATGGATCGTGACAGGGAGAACGAAAGTGTTATTGCCTTATTCATCCCTTTGTCATCGAAGTGCGGTTCATTGGGTAGAGCGCCTGCCGTTCGCGTTGACGATTGCCCCTGGAGATGTACGCATGAAGAAGTCCCGCAGCAGAATTCCTGTCCTGATGGCCGCCTGTGCCGCCATGCTTCCGTGCAGCTGGGCCGGAGCCCAGACCACCGAGGAAACCGTCACCCTTGGGCCGAAGTCCAGCCCCGCCGTGCAGGCCAGAATGGTCCAGCCGGAGCGCCAGGTAAAGCTGACCCACGCGCAGAAATTGGCCCTTTTGCAGCAGAACATCAAGTATGTGTTCGTGCTGTTTCAGGAAAACCGTTCGTTCGACTTCTATTTCGGCACCTACCCGGGCGCCAACGGCTTCTTCTCCAAGCCCGCTGCCGAGACCCCCGGCTTTGTGCAGCCGCTCGTGGACACGACCGGCAAGGTGGGCACCATCAGCCCGTTCCGCATACCCCTGACGATCACCGACGCGAATGGAAAGACCGTGCCGCTGTATCCCGCGGATACGGATTCGGTGAACCACTCGCACACAGCCTATATCCAGAAGATCGATCTGCAGAACGGCGTCACCAAGAATGATGGCTACGCGCTCGCGGAAGAGGGCATCACGCTGGATCAGTACGGCCGGCCCAACCGGCGGCCGACGCTACGCCAGAAGCAAATGGGCGAGCTCGTCATGGGCTACGTGGATTGCAATACCGCGCCGGTGATGTGGAACTACGCCGACCGCTTCACGCTGTTCGATAACTTCCACCAGACCGTGCTGTCGGCGTCCACACCCAATGCCATCGCTATGGTCGCGGGTCAGTCCGGCGAGACACAGTGGGTGAAGCACCCGGAACAAAGCACCAAGGCCTTCGGCTCCATCAGCGGGAACGGCGTTCCCGTCGTGAGCGACGGCGACCCGTTCTGGGGCTCGCAGCTCGATTACTTCGGTAGCAATCAGCCGGCCAACCCGCCCAGCGCCAATCCGCAGGTCAATCTCACCTTTGCCTCGCTGCCGCTGAGCTTCATGGGTAAGGAAGCCGGCACGCTGACCGAACAGGACTCGCAGCCGCAGACCGACCTGACCGACATCGAGAAAGACATCAAGGAGCTCACCGGCAGCGGTCAAATGCCCACCAACTGGGGTTGGTATCAGCAGGGCTACGATCATGAAACCACGGATACGACTTCGACCGCGACCCACAAGGACTACATCCCGCACCACAACGGTCCGCAGTACTTCGGCTACGTATCCAACAATCCGCAGATCACGCCTCATCTTCACGGCCTGACAGACTTCTTCAGCGATATCAGTGCGAAGAACCTGCCGCGCGACGGCGGCGTCTTTTACGTGCGTGGCGGCTACAACAACATCCAGGGCTTGAGCCCCGTGGATCCCAACCCCGCCCTGAAGACCGTGTTCTACGGCAATGACGATCACCCGGGCTACTCCGATCTGCAGATCTCGAGCGCGTTGCTGGCGCAGGAGGTCAACGCGATCGCGACCAGCCCGTACTGGAAGAACAGTGCCATCGTCATCGCCTATGACGAGACTGATGGCCTGTACGACCACGCACCCGAGGTGATCCGCGACTATGACCCGTATGGCGAGCCGCTGGATCAGGGGCCCCGCATCCCGGCCATCGTCATGTCCCCCTATGGTGTGGTGCACGGTATCTCGCATGAGGCCGCCGAGCACAGCTCTATCATCAAGCTGATCAACGAGATCTATGGCCTGAAACCTCTTGCCGATCTGCCCGATGAGAAACAGGCGCGCGCCACGGGCATGAAGACGCTGGACCAGAAGTATCTTGGACCGGCCGACGATGGCGTACCCGGCGTGGGCAACTTGTTCTCGGCATTCGACAATGCGCGTCTGATAGGTGCCGAACCCGTACTGCCGGCCAGCTACATCGAGATCCCGAAGACCCTCTACATGAACCTGCCGCAATACAACAACAACGGCTGCCAGATCCTCAACATCGAGCCAACCGATCATGGCAAGCCCAACCCCGTGCCGGCGGACTTCAATCCGCGGCCGGGCTCCACCCCGGGCGTTCCCACGTCCGGCAATTGGACGCCCTAAGC
>CAXTGE010000005.1:32546-37644 GCA_964243645.1 uncultured Acidobacteriaceae bacterium
CTGCCGCATCCCACGCTGGATCGCATTCACGCCGCCAACGCGCTGACCTGCGGTGTCGTGAAGGAGGAGGAAGATTACTCGCGCAACGAAGATCACGGGAATCGTGCGGCGTTCGACATCGATCTTTGCAAGGCCGTGGCCGTCGCGGTATTGGGCCCCGGTGCACGATTAATCGTCAAAAGCTACCCGGATGAGCCCTTTGCCGTGCGTGCCCTCAAGTCCGGTGTCATTGACCTGGTAGCCACTGCCAGCCTCTCCGTCGCCAATATGACGGGAGATGTAACGCTTACCGCCCCCGTGCTGCTGGACGGGCAAGGCGTGCTTCTGCCGAAGAACGCCGCCGTGCATACGCCGGCTGATCTTGCCGGCAAGCGGGTCTGCTTCCTGACCGGCTCGGCTGCGGAGGAGGGCTTGCACAGCTACGCAGAGCGGCATGGCATCTCGTTCACCTGGTACCCATTCTCAGAGGCTGGGGAGATGGAGGCAGCCTTCTTTACAGGCAACTGCGACGCGGTTTCCAGTGACCTGACCCAGCTGGCAAACATTCGCGGCATCGACGAAACGCGGGCCGGTGAGTTCACCATCCTGCCGGAGACGATGCGCGACGACCCGCTCGCGATGGCGACCTGGGCCGGCGATACCTCGTTCAGCACTGCCGTGTACTGGACAGTGGAGGCGTTATTGCAGGCGGAACAGCTGGGCATCACGCAGGCGAACGTGAAGGGCATGGAAAACGGCAAGGGGCCCGAGATCCAGCAGCTGCTGGGGCAGGGTCTTGGCGTGTCCCGGATGCTGGGCGCCCGACCACATTGGGGTGCCGAGGTCATTGAAGCTGTGGGCAACTACGGCGAGCTCTATGAGCGGGATCTCGGCATCCACTCCGCCTTCCACCTGGAGCGTGGAAGCAATCGCCTCACCACGCAGGGTGGTTCGCTGTACGTCGTTCCCTTGCGGGATCGCTAAGTACGGGGCCGGCTCCCCGTCTGGTGCCTTCGGGCATGTTTCCGAGGAAGGTTCTGCCTCGTTGGCGGTATATTCACCGCATCGTCACATCCGCTATGGTCTGACACAGGCCGACACCGCCCCAAGGCGCTGTTGCCCCAAACCAAGACACGAGGAAGAACGATGCGCAAACCCCTGTTTGAACAGATCGATTCCGACCTTTGGCAATGGGGCGATTGGTTCATCGCCAGAGCCAGCGGAGGCTTCTGGCTGCTCACGGCAGCAGCCCGTGAATTTGGCCCTTTCCAACACTTCGACCAGGCCTATTGCCAGACCGTGTATCTGGCCTGACGTCCGTTGTAGGCGGTGCGCAGAGCCTCCGGCCCGCTCGCTGCCCATAAAGCTGTTCTCCTGAAGCTATGGCTTTGGTCGACACGCTCAGGCAAGTTTTCTTGGGGAAAACTGGCGCGAACTGCCCCGGCTCAGCACTCACCTGCAGCGGAACGGCTCTAACGAATCAGAGCCGAAGGTGAGCTCCGCGGGCTACCGGCCCCTGCTCAGAGGCTGCCATCCAGCAGGGACCTCGGCGTGGTTGCGTCTGCCTGCAGGATGTCCAGACTGAGATTTTTCTTCAGTCGGGCAGCATTGGCGCCCAGAATGATGCGCAGGGCACGCGCCGTCCTACCATTGACGCCAATCAGCTTGCCCATGTCCCCGGGGTGCGCCTGTACCCGGAAAGTCAGGCTTGTCTCGTTGGGCAAGGGCGTGACCACGACCTCATCGGGCCGGTCAACCAGGGACCGAACGACCGTGACCAGCATGTGTTGGACCTCATCATCCTTTGGATCGTTCATTGCAGCATCGCTTTCTGCTTGGGATAGGGGATGGACAAAAGCATACCGTCGTCTGTTGCTCATAGACAACACATGAGCCCAATTTGAGGTTGATGGCCGAATTTTGCAAGTGTGACGAGAGAACATCTTGGTCCGAGGTCGTAAGCATAGATTTCTCTTACGCAACCCGGAGGTTAACAGGGTAAGAATTTCCGAGCGAGCTCCCTAGTCTGCATTCGAGCGCACCCCGTGCTCGTAAAGGAGAGCTTCCGTGATCACTTCCTCAGTCCGCCGTTTCGCTTTCGTCCTTGCCCTCGGTACCGTCTCGTTCTCTGCGATCGACAGTGTCCGCGCACAGAGCGTGTCCCAAAATGGGACGGCCAGCACCGCCAGCGGGGTTACCGGCACGGATCCAGTGCCACCGAGCTGTGGCTGTAAAAATGCCGTTCCTCCGACCTCTAACGCGACAACCAGTGGTACGGGCGTCAGCGCGGCGGCTCAGGCTCTGCTGGTTCTTCTCGGACTCGCCTGAAGCGCGCGTAAGATAACGGCATCTTGGTATGTCGGACGGCCCAGGACGGAGAGTCACCATGATCCTCAGCGATCTCGACTCCTTGCTCTGGGCCGCTGGCCTCTTCGGCAACGTCCTTCTTCTTGCTGTACTGCTGCTTCGCCACCGAGGCAGTCATTTTCCCTGGTTCACCGCATTTCTTGCGGGGGGTGTCCTGAGGACCCTGGTGCTGATTCAGCTTGCGCATCATTATGTGGCGCGGACCTATTTCCTGTCGTACTGGTCTCTGGCGATCCTGGTAGATGTGGTGCTGCAGTCGGGCGTGGTGTACGAAACCGCCGGACATGTCTTCCGTCCCCTGGGCCACTGGGCGCCCGATGCCCGGCGTGGGATGACGTGGCTGATTGCGGGCAGTTTGTTCACCGCCGGCGTACTTGCCTGGCTGGCAACCCCCGTCAGCCTGCTCTGGCAGCAATCGCTCGTGCAGAAGGGGAACTTCTTCATCTCGGTTCTCATGAGCGAGCTGTTTCTCGGGATGGTGATGCTCTCCGTAACTGTCGGCCTACCCTGGCGCACGCATGTGGCGCGCATTGCGCAGGGCCTCGGCGCCTACGCAATCTTTGATCTGGCGCTTCAGGCCGGTCATGCGCTCTATGGTTCGGAGTATCTGGCGCGTGTCGATCTGATCCTGACGGAGGCGGGCAAGATCTTCTATCTCGGATGTGTGGCGTACTGGGGGGTGACCCTTTGGCAGGATGCCCCGGCACCAAGGGAGCTTCCCCAAGCTGCCCGCCAACATCTGCGCGCTCTGCAGGCGCGTGTTACCTATGATCTGTACACACTCCGGAGCGGGAGAAAACTGTGACTGCGCGTTCAGAGATCTTTGCCCTCGCTGTCTCCCTGGTATTGGCCCTTTTGCTGGCCGCGGCTGGATATTCCTTTTGGCGAGCCAGGCGAATGAGAGGTGGTCCCTCCCTGGAGGCACTGATGGCCCGTCTGGTCGCGGTTGACCGAGATATGGTCTCCGTGATCGCCGGAGTTCATGACGAGTCTTCTCCGCGGACGAAAACAGCCGTTGCGTTGGAGGACTGGCAGATATGGGACATACTCGGTGGCATGGGAGGCATCGAGATCCTGGCAGCCAACTGCGATGTCCTCATCGACCTTGCCTGCCATGTGCAGGCGTGGTATCCCGAGGCGCTGCCCGTGGCGGAGCAGCTGCGGCTGAATGCGCGTGAGATCCAGTGGCACCTGGAACGCCTGAAGGGTGCCGAGCGGCGCGGCAACCTGCAGGCGGTGTTTCCCGACTATGCCCAAAGAGCGGTCGCGGTGTACTTCACCATGACACGGAATGTTTTGTCGCTCTACGAGGTCAGCCAGGTTCCCGGCTGGTCGCAATTACAGACAGCCCTCTAAAGGCGATCTCATCACGTGGGCACTCATGCCACGCGGCGCATGAACACGCCGGTCACCGTACCGATGACTTCGATCTCCTTGCGGTATCGCCAGCGCTTGTTGGACTCGTAGGAGAGCGCGTGCGGCACCAGGGTCAGCCACTCGGAAGCTTTATCGAGTTCGCAGAACCCTGACACGTATCCTGTGCGGGTGAGCAGAAAATAGATCGGCCGGTCGAACTCGTGGGTCCACTCCTTGCGTGCGGCGATGGCCCGTCTCTGCGTATCGATCAGCACGATAGAGCCGGCGCGGATCATCGGCTCCAGCGTGCGGTCACGCCGTCCAATGATGCCGCGGCTGTAGTGACTGGGAAGGGTGTTGGCCTCTGCGGGCAGAAGCATGGTCTCTTCGGGTGGCGGATCTGTGACCAGCTTTTCTGGCAGCCACTGCTTGGCATGCTGTTCCAGCGGACCTTGCGTGAGCAGCAGGGTGGCATTAGGACTGGAGGCATGTTCCATCTGTACGGCGGAGGTCGCCGACGGGGGGCACAGGGCCAGCATCTGCTCGGCGGTCAGGTTATAGATGAAGGCCAGAACGATCAGTTTGGTAGCGGAGAGCCCGCGGTTTTCGCGTTCGACGCGATCGAGCCAACTCGCAGAGATGCGGTATGCGGGGTTGCCCCACTCCTGAGCGAGGCGACTGCTGCGCTCCTCGACCTCACGCAAGGTGAGTTGCCACTGGAGCCGTGATGTGCGGAGTTTGCCTCCGATGCCGTGCATGGGCCTATCTCCCTTGCCCTACTTCGGTATCCGAAGTACGTGCAAATGCGCATCATTGCGATGCGCAGAGATTCTAATGTGTTTTTCCCATGGTAAACCACCCGACTTCGTTTTCCCTGCGCGTCCTGGGGAGCATCGCCGAACGACACAGGAGCAGGTCGGGAGCAGGGAACACCCACCCTCCTGCCGGGCTTGCTCCGTGTTCTTTGGGCCGGACCTCTACCACGTACGTTGAATGTTGAAGATGGGAAGTGCCACACTGGCAGGTGTGAGCAGTGCGTCCAGACCAGGCCCCGAAGTGCAGCTTTCGAGCGAAGCGGTTGCAGCCATCAGCCGTGTCCTGGCCGATCCCCGGCGCTTCGCCATGCTGCAGCAGATCGCCGGGGCCGGGGAGCTTGCTTGTACCGGGCTCTACGCCCAAGGCTGCATCAGTCCGGCCACGATCTCCCACCACCTGAAAGAACTGCAGGCCGCAAGCCTGGTCGTCATAGAACGCGAAGGGCGCGGGGTGAAGCTGTTGTTTCGGCGTGATGTCTGGCAGGCGTATCTCCGCCAGCTGGCGTCTCTCTAGCCCAATAGTCTGTACTTGGTAGCCAAAGATTCTGCAACTTGCTCGCGAGGGCTCCATCTATTCGATA
>CAXTGE010000006.1:0-4783 GCA_964243645.1 uncultured Acidobacteriaceae bacterium
TGCGCTCCGCGAGCACCACGTCGGAGTACTTCCAGTTCAGCACCTCGCCCTGTTCGGTCAGGCGCAGCGTACCGGTGAAGCTGTCGAGCGGCTGTGCAAAGAGGGCCCTGTGAGTTGGCCCGCCACCACGGCCCACCGTGCCGCCGCGGCCATGGAAGAGGCGCAGCGAAATATTGCAGTCCCGCGCAACCTGGTGCAATGCGCGATGCGCCTTCCAGATCTCCCATGTGGAAGCGATCATGCCGCCGTCCTTGTTGGAGTCCGAGTAGCCGAGCATGACCTCCTGCTGCCGATTCCAGCTCTCGAGCAGAGGAGCGTAGACCTCGCTGTTCCAGAGCGTGCGGCAGATCTCGGGAGCGCGCTGCAGGTCTTCGATGGACTCGAACAAGGGCACAGGCTGCAGACCTGGATCGCGTTGCCCCTCCTCGGTCATACGGCCTTCCACGGCGACCGCACTGAGGCGGGCCAGCCACACGACGCGCAGCGCATCTTCCGCGGCGCCGGCGCCGGAGATGACGTACTGCGCGATGGCCTGGGGATCCTGCGCCTTAAGTGTCGCGATCTCGCGCAGCGTGGAGAGGACGTCTTCTGTTTGTTCCGAGGGCGTAGAGGGCAGCTGGAGAGCGGTGGCATCGACATGCCAGCCCGAGATCTCATGCACCGCGGCGTCGTGCACGCGCGCATGCTGACGAACATCGAGCGTGTGCAAGCGCATCCCGAAGATGCGCACGCAGAGCAGGAAGGGATCAATATAGAGCTCGGCAAGCCGCTCCCCGTGGTTCTCCGCGAGGGAGGTCCGCAGGATGGTGAGATCGTCGAGCAGCTCCGCCGCATTGCGGTACAGGGGCAGCCGGGCGCCGTCGGCCAACGCGAGATTGCGATGCATGCTCACCGGCGGCGTGCCCCCGAGACGCAGCGTAATGCAGGCGATGGCAAGACGCACGGCCTCGAACGGAAAACGATCGGCGAAGGCGGTATGGCCGGAGGCGCGTAGATGTTCGAGGTACTCCGCCAGCCGCTGCTGCAGAGCCGGCGAGATGGGTGCCTGCTGCGTGGAGGACGCCAGCTGATCGAAGATGTCGTGAAGCCGGGACAGGTAGAAGCCCTTCAGCAGATCGCGCGCCATGCCGACCGCTTCTGCCGTCGTCTGCGCGGTAACGAACGGATTGCCGTCGCGGTCGCCGCCGATCCATGAACCGAATTGCAGCATCACCGGGAGATCGTTCAGCGAAGTCTTTTCCGCTCCGTTGGGAAACTGCTCGTCCAGTGCCGCGGCGATCTCGGTATACAACACGGGCACGGTGCTGAACAGGGATGCGTCGTAGTAGTCGAGCCCCATGCGGATCTCATCGCGCACGGTGGGCCGGGCGAGCCGCACGTCGTCGGTCTGCCAAAGGGCGGTGATCTCGGCGGAGAGCTCGCTTTGCAGGCGGTCGAGCTCGGTTGGCGGCAGGCCGAGCGTGTCCAGGCTTTCAAGGAGCTCGGAGATGCGGCGGCGCTTGAACATCACGCTGCGCCGGGCGACCTCGGTGGGATGCGCCGTAAAGATCGGCATGACGCAGAGGCGCGCCAGCAGCGCTAGCACGCTTTCGCGCGTGTGACCCGCCTCGCGCAGTCGCCGGAGGGTCCCGCGCAGGCTGCCACGCTGAGGGGGCGTGCCGGTGTCCAGCATGGAAGCCAGGCGGCGGCGCTTGCGGTGGTTTGTTTCGGCCAGGTTGATGAGCTCGAAGTAGAACGCGAAGGCGCGAGCGAGCTGGTAGGCGCGCTGCGGGTCGGCGGCGGCCTGGCGGGTCAGGGCCTGCGCCTGCTCAAGCTGTTCTTGCGCGGCTTGGTCGTCGCCCGCAGCTTCGGCCTCGCGTCGTGCGATGGCGATGCGGCGGAGTGTCTCCACGGTCTCGTAGAGATCCTCGCCGGCCTGCTCGCGGAGAACCTGGCCGAGAAGCGCGCCAAGTGAGCGAATGTCGCGACGCAGCGGCGCCTGCTTCAACTCGGGAGTGCGCGCTTCCAGCTCGGCGAGGCGATCTGACCAGCGGACGGGCTGCCAATGGGAGGCCATACCGTTGATCATGCCACGGCGCCTGAAAAACGGGGGAGCGAACGCCCCTGTTGCTGGGCTACTGCGTGCGGCTGGCTTCGTACACCTTGAGCTGGACGTAGGCGGCGGTGAGCAGGGGCGCGGAGATGCCTTTGGCGTGGTCGAGCAGATCGCCCAGGATGTGGTCGGCTTCGACGGGCGCGCCCCCGATCATGTCGCGGTACAGGGAGGAGGTCAGGATGGAGTCGCGCTCGGTGTAACGGATTTTGTGCTGCTCGTACATGGCGGGATCCGGAGGGTAGCCGTTCGCGGCGGCGATGTCCGTGGCTTCCTTGAGGATGGCCAGTGCGAGCTCCCGGCCGTGTGGTGCGGTTGCGGCCTGACCGATGGTGCCGCGCGTCAGGATGCAGATGGCGCCCATGCTGGCGAGGATCCACCACTTCTGCCAGAGGGTCGCGAGGATGTCGGGTTGCAGGATGGCGGTGAAGCCGGCGTTGCCCAAGGCGTCACTCACGGCGAGGATGCGCGGGGTCTGCGCCTGGGAGAGTTCGCCATAGCTCATTTCGTCGAGAGAGGTCATCTGAACGACGCGGCCTTCTCCGTCGAGGTAGGAGACGATGCGGACAGAGCCGCCGAGAACGTGGGAGGCTCCGAAACGATCGCTGAGGATGGCCAGTTGGGCCATGCCGTTCAGGATGGGCAACAGGGTGGTCCCCGGACCGACTGCCGGGGCGATGTCGTCCATGGCGCTCGCCAGTTGATACGACTTCGTGCTCAGGATGATTAGGTCGAAGGGGGTTCTCGCGGCTTTCAGGTCAGCCGCGGAGACGATCTTCGGGTGCAGGACCAGCGGCTCGCCCTTGTGGGTGACGATCTGCAAGCCGCTGTCCCGGAGCTTCTGTGCGCGGCCTTCACGAAGCAGAAAGGTGACATCCCGTCCCGCCTGGTGCAGCAAGCCGCCATAGAAACCGCCCGTGGCTCCTGCCCCAACCATCAAGATCTTCATCGTTGCCTTACCTTTCAAGCGGTTGCCTACGCTGTGGCCTGCTCCTCAAGCTGCGTGGCCAGCTCCTCCCATTCGGAGGTCAGCATCACCTGGCGCTCGCGCAGCTCGTCGAGCTCCCCGGCGAGATCGCGAGCCGCATGGGCGGTGGTGAATACGCTCTGCTGCTGCTCAGCCTGCGTGATGCGCGCCTCAAGCTGGGGAAGCTCCTCTTCGATGGCCTCCACGCGATCTTCAATCTGCTTGAGCTTGAGGGGATTCAGGCGCTTGGCCACCGATTTCGGCGCGGAAATCACGGACGTAAGCGAGCCCTCGACCTCATGGGTCGAGGCAACGGTCTCAAAAGCGAGAGCCTCTTCCGGGCTCGGCAGCGGATCAGGATGCTTCGGCGCGGGTGGAGGCTCAACCTTGCCCACCTGCTTGACCGGCTTGAACATCCCGGTGGCAGCGTCGATGGTGCCGCCGGTGGAGGAATGGGTCCTCATGCGGGAGGCCGTCTCGGAGGTGCTGGTCGGCATGCCCCCGGTCTTGCGGTGCATGTAGTCCTCGTAGTTGCCAGGGTAGATGTGCACACGGCGTTCTTCGACTTCAAACACGCGGGTGGCGAGGCCATCGATGAAGTAGCGATCATGCGAGACGAAGAGCACGGTGCCGCTGAAGTTATGCACCGCTTCCAGCAGCACATCCTTGGCCCGCATGTCCAGGTGGTTGGTGGGCTCATCAAGCAGAAGGAAGTTGGCCGGCGAGACCAGCATCTTGGCCAGCGCATAGCGGTTGCGTTCGCCGCCGGAAAGCACGCCCAGGCGCTTGAAGACATCGTCGCCGGTGAACATGAAGCAGCCCAGCAGGGAACGCAGCGTGACCACATCCACCCGAGGGTTGGAGCCAGTGATGTCATCCAGCATCTGCGCTTCGGGCCTCAGGACCTTGTACTGGTCCTGCGCGAAGTAGTCCGCCGCGACGTTATGGCCAAGCTTGATGGTGCCGCTGGTGGGAGCTTCCAGGCCGGCGAGCATGCGCAACAGCGTGGACTTGCCCGCGCCATTGACCCCGACCAGCGCGATGCGGTCGCCGCGCTCGATGTTGAACTCCACGTTGTCCAGCACGCGCTTCACGCCGCCGTTGGGGGAAGGGTAGTGCTTGGTCAGCCCCCTGATCTCGAGCACCGTGCGTCCGCTCGCGATGGGCTGCGGAAAGGTGAAGTGGATCGTGGCTTCTTCGTCAGGGACCTCGATGCGTTCGATCTTATCGAGCTCTTTAATGCGCGACTGCACCTGCTTGGCCTTGGTCGCCTGCGCGCGGAAACGATTGATGAAAGCTTCCAGATCCTCGATGCGATCGCGCTGATTCTTGTAGGCGCTCATCAGCTGCGCGCGGCGTTCGTCCTTGAGCGTCAGGTACTTGGAGTAGTTGCCGTGATAGACATGCATCCGCTTATTCCAGACCTCGACCGTCTTGGCCACGGTCTGGTCCAGGAAATAGCGGTCGTGCGAGATCAGGATGAAGGCGTTCTCGTAGGTCTGCAGGTACTCTTCGAGCCAGTTTCGCGATTCGAGATCGAGATGATTGGTCGGCTCGTCCAGCAGCAGCAGGGAAGGCTTTTGCAGCAGCAGTTTGGCCAGCGCGATACGCATCTGCCAGCCGCCGGAGAACTCTTCGGTGCGACGCTCCCAGTCTTCCTTGCTGAAGCCGAGGCCGCCCAGCACCGCGCCGACCTGCGCGTCGAGCGTGTAGATGTCGTGCAC
>CAXTGE010000006.1:4883-7542 GCA_964243645.1 uncultured Acidobacteriaceae bacterium
ATGCCGGCGAGCACCTTCAGCAGGGTCGATTTGCCCGTGCCGTTTCCGCCCACGAGACCCGTGCGTTCGTTGGGCGTGATCAGCCAGTTGACTTCATCAAAGAGGAGCTTGTGACCAAAGCGCTTTCCGGCGCCGGAGAGTTGCAGCATCGCCCCTCTATTCTCGCAGAGCACGGCGGGTCACAGCATCAAACCGCACCCTGACCTCGTTTGGCTGCGTCAAACAGCCAGAGAAGAAGATCCGTGCACGGCGACCTGAACTCCCATCCCGCTTCGCTCGCGCGACGCACCCGCCGCCCGTGGCAGAACCCCTGGTTCAGGGTGACAGCGTCCCTCGCGGTTCTGGTCTGCGCCGGCCTGGTAATCGCCGGCGAGTACATCCTGCATCACGCCGAGCCCATCCTGCGCCAGCGCATCATCGAAACGCTCTCCGCGCATTTCAATGCTCCCGTCGAGCTCGACAGGGTCGACATCTCCCTTTTCAAGGGCATCGAGGTCTCCGGCACCGGCCTGCGGATCCCGTTCCGTGCCGGCACGTCCAGCCAGCCGACGTACCCCCTGATCGCCGTGCAGCACTTCGCCTTCCGCACCACCCTGCGCGGTCTGCTGCGCCAGCCGACCGAGGTAGCGGGTGTGCAGGTGGACGGCATGGAGCTGCACATCCCGCCGCCCGAGGAGCGAAAGCGGCTGCTGGGGTGGCGCATAGACGCTGACGACCGCAACCCAAAGGCGAAGATAGCCATCCTCGTCGACCAGCTGCATTGCCGCGATGTGAAGCTCTTTCTCGAATCGGGCAAGCCCGGCAAAGATCCTCTGCTCTTCAACATCGCCTCGCTGGAGTTGCAGAACCTGGGGCGCAACCAGGCCATGCTTTACGATGCCCAGCTCACCAATCCCAGGCCGTCCGGTCCCATCCACGCGACGGGGCACTTTGGTCCCTGGGGGGGAACCACTTCCGCCGCGTCACAGGGCGTTCACACGCCGGTGCCCGATCCCGGGCAGACACCCCTCGACGGCGAGTACAACTTCGGTGATGCCGATCTGAATACCATTCGCGGGATCGGGGGTACGCTCTCCTCCACGGGGCACTTTGCCGGTGTGCTGGACCATCTCACGATCGACGGCCGCGCCGATGTGCCTGCCTTTTCGCTCGATCTCAGCGACCGGCCCATGCCCTTGCACACGACCTTTCACGCGATCGTGGACAGCACCAGTGGAGACACCTTCCTCGAGCCGGTCCACGCACGGTTGGGGTACTCCGACTTCACGACCCGGGGGGAGATCGTGAAGCGGAAGGGCGAGGGACACGACATTCAGCTCGACGTGGAGATCCCGCACGGACGCATGCAGGATTTCCTTCGTCTGGCGGTAAAGACCAGCCCACCCCTGATGAACGGCACGCTGACCCTCC
The DNA here is from genome assembly GCA_964243645.1 of uncultured Acidobacteriaceae bacterium. Taxonomy (GTDB): domain Bacteria; phylum Acidobacteriota; class Terriglobia; order Terriglobales; family Acidobacteriaceae; genus Granulicella. Next base: position 6,294 of record CAXTGE010000006.1, read on the forward strand.
AGGCCAGGCTGCACATTCCACCCGGACACGAACGCGTTCCACTGAAGATGGAGATGACCGGGGCCTTTCACGTCAGCGGCGTCCGATGGAATAACCCGCGCTGGGCGGATCGTCTGGGCAAGTTGAGCGCTCGCGCGCAGGGTCATCCGGAGCAGGTCTTGGACGTCGATCATGATCACGAGACGGCGGTGCACTCGGAGCTGTCCTCCCGCTTTACGATCGGCCGCGGGGTGGTGACGGTGAGCGACGCGCAGTACGTGCTGCCGGGCGCGGACGTGCAGATGAACGGCGTGTACTCCATGGACGGCAAACTTTTTGAGTTCAAGGGCCATGTCCGCACCCAGGCCACGGCCTCGCAGATGGTAGGGGGATGGAAGGAGCTGCTGCTGCAGCCCTTCGATCATTACCTCAAGAAAAACGGTGCCGGTATTGAGTTGCCGATTGAGATCTCTGGAACGCAGGGGGACATCCACTTCGGTCTCGCGCTGGGCGGCGTGGACGCTACCCCAAAGCAGATGCTGGCCGAAGTGAAGGCCAAGGACCAGGACAAGCGCGAGATGTCCAAGGCGCGCCGTCTGGCGACGGAGGCCGACGCCGAAGACAAACGGGCCGCAGCCGCACCCACGCTGGAGGCCGCCGCCGAAGCGCATCGCGCCGCTGTCCGTCTGCGTGCGCAGGCAAGTCAGGCCGTTGCAACCCAAAGAGCAACTCGCGCTCGCCCGTACTGAGTGCGATCAAATCGCAGGCCTTTGCGCGGAAGACGGGAACCGTACCCCCCTGTTACCGTGGACATATGCCGTCGCCTAGCCAAGGTGAGCTTTTTCCGGAGACCCCGCCTGCCTCCCTGTCGACCGGGAAGCACACGGATCTGGCCCCCGTTTGGCTGCAGCGGCTCAGCCTCATCATCCTGGTCATCTTCTGCCTGTATATCGGCGGCCTGATGACGCTGCTGCCCTGGTCGCCACGCTACTGGAGCGGCAATGGCTGGATCATGAGCCATCCCGCAGCCGCCGGCCTGCTCCTGCGCGGCTGGGTACGTGGGCTGGTGAGCGGTATCGGGCTGCTGGATCTGTGGATCGGCGTCAGTGAACTGCTGCACTATCGCGACGTCCGGCGGTAGTCACCTCCGTGTCTTCTTGAGGAGGTATGCTTCCTGCATGTTTTCGTTAAGGGGTCGTCTGGCAGTGCTTCTGGTGCTCACGGCAGGCATGCAGGCTTCTGCTCCGCGCCGTGATCGGCACCTGACCGA
>CAXTGE010000006.1:7642-9309 GCA_964243645.1 uncultured Acidobacteriaceae bacterium
TGCTCACGGCAGGCATGCAGGCTTCTGCTCCGCGCCGTGATCGGCACCTGACCGACGGAGAGATCCTCACTCTAAGTGGCAGGCTTCGAATCGTCTACGACGGCTGGAAGCGCTGATGGCGACCAGCACGAAGCTGCCGGACGGTACCGTCCTGACACCCGCTCAGGAGCGCCCGCAGGTGCCGGAAACAACAAAGACCTATCTCGTGACTGTCACGATAGTCCCGAGGCACTTTGAGTGGCAGCGTGGAGTGATCGATCTGGATTCGCATCGATCCCTGCCTGCTTCAGCAATAGATGGTTGCGGCTTGAATGGGGGCGGCGATGTGATGAGCTGCTTCTGCATCGACGGGTTTGTCCCGCTGCGAGCCGGTCCCGTCACTCATCCGTTGCCTGCCGACCTTTGGCAGCAGATTCCCAAATCAGAGCTGCCGGACAAAGACATGGCGCAGTTCGCGTTACCTGACCCGGATGCCAAGAAACCGCAAACCTTTCAGGTTGTTTGCAAGCGAGAGAGCAAGAATCAGCATGAGTGAAATAGCACCCAACAGTCAGGGTTCGGCCCAGCCTCAACAACTTGAACAGGCAGAACTGGCGTATGAGAACGAAGAGTTTCTAAACTCGCCGGATGGCCGTCTCCTTCGCATTATGGCGGAGTACTCGGAGCCGATGGCGCGCTTCCGTCGCGAGCGTATCCAGGACACGGTTGTCTTCTTCGGCTCGGCGCGCTTTCACGCGCTCGACGAGGCGCATGCGCAGCTCCGGTTGCTCGCGAACACGGGGTCGCAGGAGCTCGCGCCGCCCGAGGAGCAGCCCGCGCGGCCGGAGGAGCTCGGCGACGGCAACACGACCGCGCTCCAGCGCAAACGCGCGGAGGCCGCTGTGGAGATGGCGCAATACTATGAGGACGCCCGCACCCTGGCCCGCAGGATGGCGACCTGGGCCAAGAAGCTACCCGGCCGGCGGCACCGCTTTGTGGTCACCTCCGGCGGCGGTCCCGGCATCATGGAGGCAGCCAACCGCGGTGCCTGGGAGGCAGGAGCGAAGACCATCGGTCTGAACATCGTTCTGCCGTTCGAGCAGGTGCCCAACCGCTACATCACGCCGGAGCTGAACTTCAACTTTCATTACTTCTTCATGCGCAAGTACTGGTTTGCGTATCTGGCCAAGGCGCTGATCGTCTTTCCTGGCGGCTTCGGCACGCTGGACGAGATGTTTGAGCTGCTGACGCTGGACCAGACAGGCAAACTGGCGAAGAAGATCACCGTCATCCTTTATGGCTCGGAATACTGGAAGAGCGTGATCGACATGGATCTGCTCGCGGACAAGGGAGCGATCTCGCCGAAGGACTGCGACCTGTTCCAGTTCGCGGACACGCCGGAGGAGGCCTTCCACCTCCTTACGGAAGGGCTGACACAGCATTACCTTGGGGAAAAGCCGGACACGGACATCGGTGAGGTCCCCAGCGAGCCGGCGGCCAGTGCGCAGGAACAACTCGGGCCGGATATCGCCAGAACCCGCCCCTGATTGCGCGGCTTGCGGGCTCACCGGAGGTGCGATGATGGAGTCCCACAGGCATGGCGGAGGTGCAATGATAGATCCCGTTCGTCGCTCGCTCCGGTCGTTTGCCGGCTCCCTCGCATGGCATCTGCTGGCCCTGGCGCTGCT
>CAXTGE010000006.1:9409-12409 GCA_964243645.1 uncultured Acidobacteriaceae bacterium
CAGGTGCATCCCCGCCCGCAGCCCGATCTCACCGGGCTGCCCCATGGCACGGCCGGCGATGTCGTCGTGGATGTCGTCATTGATGACGCCGGCAAGGTCACCTCGACCACGCTCGTGAAGGGGCTTAGCGGGCCCATCGACAAGACCGTCATGCAGGCCCTGCGTGACTGGATCTTCACGCCCGCCACTCGCAACGGCCTGAACATCGCCAGCGAGCAGGAGATCCTGATCCACTACGAACGCGGTTGATGTTGGACAGGAACTTAAATGCGCTCTGGAAATCCTTTGTGTGATTGTCCAGCATGGCTGGACGTTGCTTCGGCAAGACAGATACAGGTAAGAGAACCTCGCCGAGGTTGGTCCCCCTGTGTCGTCTTCCACTGCTGGCCAATTACAGAGGCGATTAGTCGTTCTCTATATGTCTGGATTACAGAGGTGCAAGCGTTTCAGGCGTTGTGACGCGACGGTAGATCTCCAAAAATGATGTGCGTCAACCTAGCACCTGATGCAGTGGCATATTCGGTGTACCACAATGTCTGAGCGGCGGCGCAGTAGAGCCTTCGTCCATCTTAAGTGCACGTTCTACTGAAAGGGTCTCAATGAACCGCAGTGCATTCCTATCTACCGCGGGTGCGACCGCAGCGAGTGGCGCACTTATTGGATTCGGTGAACGAAGTGAAGCCCAAAGCTCGACAGTAACGCCGGGTATTTGCAATGCAACTACCGCTTCACATGCGCAAACCTTTGGTGCTTATGCCGGAGGAAATGTTTAGCTAGTGACTGGACGAACATCGCACAAACTATGGCGGTACTCCAGTCGAACTGGAAAATGACAGAATGTCGATGGCATCCTTATGCCTGCTTATCAGGAGGTGTCGTCCTCGACGATTACATCTGGCAACATTCCTGTAGCGCCGATCCTGGCTGCTGTTCAGCAGTACCAGCCCAATGCTACAGCGGCTCAGATTCAGGCAAGATTGGAAACGATCTATTCTCTACCGGCGTCGCAAATACAAGGGATTGTGACCTACATTCAAGAAAACGGGCTCTCTTACTACATCGGCCAAGCAGCCAGCACGGCAACTGGTATGGCCAAGCAGGCTTCCAACCCTCCTTCAAATCCCCCGCCTGTTCAACCTGAGCCGGCAGTCTTCCATCCTGGACAGGCAAGCTTTCAGCACATCCGAAAGGTTAACCAAGGTGGATACAATTGCGCTGCTGATGGGGCGCTATTGTTTGCCGTTGGAACAGCGTTCGCTGTGATAGCCGTAATGAGTGCTGGCACAGCTCCCGTGCTGGTAGGGGCAGCATGGGCCGGAATCTCCTTATGGGGCGGTACCGCTGCCGCAACCTGGACTGCTGGCCATGTCTTAGCTTGTGGATTTTAGAGGGAATAAGATGACTTGGCTCGTTAGGAACATAGATCACTTCACTGCTCCTTTTGCCTTTGTACTGAGTCTGTACGCCGTGTATACGGGTTGGGGATTGAGGCGCAGACAGAAGAATGGACTTCCCCCCGAGCCGTGGACGCGTTCCCGCATTACGACTGCTGGAATTTTGTTAGGGGCAGCCTTCATCATCGGTGGCGTACTTATAGCCAAGCACTTCGGTCCAGGATAAGAAGCACACCGCTACAACGCTGAACAGCAAACGAGCCCTAGAATCTAGGATCTTCAGTACTGAACCCGGGTTCGTCCCCTTGACTGGAAGAACTTGGAGAGTGTGTGCAATTATGGGCCGCTAGCTCGAATGAGCTACGCCAACTGCCAGGTAAGATCTCAGAAAGCGGCATCGTTCCGGCGACCGTTGCGCCCTGTGAGACGGAAGATGTCCTAAACCGCGTCCCACTACGGTAAACACGTTCATGCCACGTATCGCGTTCTTTCCGGACAGCTTCGGCGAGGTCAACGGGGTCGCCCACACCGCGCGTAACTTCGTTGCGTTTGCCGAGCGCCGCGGCCTGCCCATGCTCTGCGTCCGCGCCGGTGGCCCGGCAGACAAGCTCGTCAAGCAGGGCAGTGTCGAGACGCTGCAGCTCGAGCGAGGCCCCTGGTCTGTTCGCATGGAGCAGGATCTCTCCTTTGATCCGTTCTTCTTTCGTCATGCCCACTCTATCGGCAAGGCGCTCAAAAACTTCAGGCCCGATGTCCTCCACATCACCGGCCCCAGTGAGCTCGGCATCTTCGGTGCCTATTTCGCCTGGCGTCTCGGTATCCCCCTCGCGGCAAGCTGGCACACCAATGTGCACGAGTATGCAGGGCGTCGCATCGCTGCCAGGGCAAAACGCCTGGGCCGCCTCGGAAGCGCGCTGAGTCTGGCTGCCGAAGCCGGATCCCTGGCCGTCTCGGCCCGTTTTTACCGGCTCGCTCAGGTCCTCTATGCTCCCAACCCACAGCTGTGTGACTTGCTGCACGCCAGGACAGGGCGTCCCTGCTATCTCATGCAGCGTGGCGTGGATACCGCCCTGTTCTCGCCTGAGAGACGCAACCGCTCCCGCCCGGTACCGCTCACCCTGGGCTTCGTCGGTCGTCTTTCGGTTGAAAAGAACGTCGCTCTTCTCCCGGTGATCGATGGAGACCTGCGTGCCCGCGGTTTGGACCCTCACTGGGTCATCATCGGCCACGGTGCCGAGGAGCGTGTGCTGCGTCAGGGACTCGGGTCGCGTGCCACCTTCACCGGCGTTCTGCGTGGCGAGGCGCTGGCCGCTGCCTACGCGAACATGGACCTGCTGGTTTTTCCATCGCATACCGATACCTTCGGCAACGTGGTCTTGGAAGCGCTTGCCTCGGGTGTGCCGGCCATCGTCACCCCGGACGGTGGGCCCGCCCACATTGTGAGCGATGGCGTGACCGGGTCCATCACCCGCGATGAGGACTTCGGCGCAGCGATCGCCTGCCTGATCGCAGCTCCGGAGCGCCTCGCGCGCATGGGCCAGGCCGCTCGCGCTTATGCCCAGACCTGCTCCTGGAACGCGGTCTTTGAACGCGTCCTAGCGGCGTA
>CAXTGE010000006.1:12509-19030 GCA_964243645.1 uncultured Acidobacteriaceae bacterium
TCTGACAGGTTCACCGCCCCCACCACGTTGGCCGCCGTCCGCGAGCCGGCCGGGGCGCGCCTGATCCACACCAGCGTATCTTCCGCGTCCCTGTTCAGCACATACTGCGTTCCGTTGCGCAACGTGGGATTGCCGTGGCGCAAGGCAATCAGTTGCCGGTAGGCGTTCAGCAGCGATCCTGGATCGCGATCCTGCGTTGTTACGTTCCGTGTTCCACCTTCGATAGGTGGCGCAGGCAAGGTGCCCCTGGTGAACCCGGGCAAGGTAGCCGGATCGGGGAGTGTCTCCGCGACGTTGAGATCCGGCGTGACCCTGGCAGGCCCAGGTCCAGGTCCGGTCAAGCCTCGGGGCGGCGGCACATAGGGATGGTAAGCGCCGAACTCCGGCTCCGATGAGGTTGTCTGGCCGGCAGCCTCTTCCTGTTTCGGGGCTACCGTCTGGTTTGACGGGGTCCACTGCATGATAGGCAGCGCCCCGGTCTTTCCGGCAGATCCGACGGCGGTCGCCGGGTACAGGTTCAACCCGATCTCCTCGCCAAAATCCAGCACAACGGCGCCCCGCGAGCCAAGCAGCAGGGCTGCATCGCCGGCCGCGTCCGGCGAGTTCCCGGCAGGTGGCTGCAGGAATCGCAGCAGCCCATTCATGTTCGGCGAGGCCTCTTCCCCGGCCGCACCCAGGCTGGTCCTCAGGTGGGCGATCTCGGGAGGGGAGACAGGGAACAGCGCCGCCGTCACCAGTTGACCGCCGCGCGCCGCCTGGAAGCTCACCGGATCAATCCGGTGACGGACCCGTATCGGTCTGGGTGCCAGAGTCAGCGACACCGGGGTCGGATCGGTAATCAGAACCCGTTCTCCCGGAAAGCTCTGGACCAACCCGCGCAGGGTGCTTACGAAAGCAGCGTAGCCCGCGTCCGTTGTCTTTGCCTCCGCTGCCTTGGGAACCCACACCCCGGCAGCTCCGGCATCCAGCCATCCGCGCACGGCATTCCTCACGGCTTCCCCGGAAGTTTCCAGCGGCTCCGGGTCGGCGGTCACAATCACCCGAAGCTGATGCCGGCTCGCCTCACGGATCAGGTCGCCCAAGGCGTCCATGTCGCCGGATTCCAGCCTGCCGTCGAGCAGAAGGGCATCAATACCCAGAGATTGCAGGTAATCCAACCGTTGGGCAATGCCCCGCAGATCACCCCGGCCATCCCTATCGGAGTCCTGGTACCGGGCCGGGTCGATCCGGTACAGGACCGCACGCCGCCACCAGGGCTCCGTCACGACACCAGAGCCTGCCCAGCCTGGCCGCGCGAGCACCTGCGCCTCCATAGAGCTGCTAAAGAAACTCAGGCCCGGGCCGAAACCCAAGCCGAAACCCAGACCAACAGCGATCGCACTTGCCCAACGAACTCTCAGGTTCCTGTCCCGTCCTGCTCCCGTATGTCTACCTACATCCCGAGAAAGCCGCGGTAGCGCCCTTGCAGCACACCCGTACTCCGCGCAAGACCGACCTTCGCCACGTTGAACTGGTACAGAGCGCTTACCAGCTGCGCCTGCGTGCCGGTCACCGCCGACTCCGCGTTCACCACCTCGAGATTGTCCGTCACGCCGGCGTTGAACCGGTCCCGTGCGTCGGCCAGCTCCTGTACGGAGAGCTCAGCATTGCTCTGGGCCACCTTGACCAGCTGGGCGGAGGTGTCGACGTCCAGCATGCTGGTCCGGATCTGCGCCTCGATCGTGCCCCGCAGGTTGTCTTCCTGATCCCGCATCCCTTGCAACTGAGCTTCGGCCGTCTGCTGTTCCCCACGCTGCCCCGCCTCGCGGAAGACAGGAACCTTGAGGCTGCCCACGGCTGTGAAAACGCCGTGGTACGAGCCGGTGGTCTCGCCAAGAATCCCGTAGTAACCGTTCACCGCAAGCGTCGGCAGCCTTTGGTACCGGACCGCCTTGGCCTCATGACTCGCCACAAGGATGCTCTGTTGCAGTGAGAGCAGATCGCTGCGACGGCTGTAGGCCGTCTGCCGGGCCTGGTTCAGGTCCAGATCGCCCAGCTCCTGAAACGGTGCGTTGTCGGTCAAATCCAGCTGCTGTCCGGCAGGCAGGCCCATCACCCGATTCAGCTGAATGCCGTCTTTATCCAGTTGCGCCTCGGCTGAGGTATGCGCCTGCTGGCGCTGCTGATACTCCACCTGAGCCCGCAGCACATCCAGTCGTATACCGACACCGGCCAGGTCAAGCTGTGTCGCCTGATCCAGCGAAACCTGCGCGGAGGTCTCCTGCGCGATCGTGTTGCGTAGGTTGGCCTGATCCGCGAGCACCTTCAGATACGCCGTAATTACAGCCTGAACCAGCTGCTCGTTCGAGTCCGCAACGTTTAGGTCCACCGACTTCAACTCCGGCTTAATCGCCCGGTACAGCTCGAAGTCCGGCATATTAAAGAGCTGCTGATCGAGGCTGATCTGTACCGTCGTCGTGTTCACCTTCACGATTGTCCGCAAGGTGCTGGGGTCGACGCCGAGCTGGGCCAGCAAGGGGCCAACCTTGCTGGGATTGAAGCCCAGTGCCGCGAGATTCAGCTGCTGCGCCGTACTTGCTGCCTTGAATTGCAGGTCGGGTACCAGAGCGTTGATAATCTGCCCCTGGTATCCGCGGGCCTCGCGCTGATTGGCATGCTCGAACTTCAACCGGAGATTCCGCTTGAGTCCAAGGGAAATCGCATCATCCAGCGACAGCGACAGGGGACCGCTGGCGGGCTCCTCAACGGCAAAGCCACCCGGACCGGAAAGGGTGGCCGGCGCGGCAAAGGTCAGGCCTGAGCCTGCCGGGCGCAAACTCCCGGTGTCCTGTGTCGCAAGCAGGGTGCTCGGAGCCACGGGGAAGGGCGCCGCGTTCGCTGCCGCGGGCGCACTTGCGTCAGGGATGGCCGGTACCGTAGCGGGTGTCTGGGCACCGACGATCGCAGCCGGAACAAAGACGGCTACGGCCGCCGCAAAAAGTTTCGGACGGAAATCCACGCTCCTTTAGAGTGCCATGCTCCAGCTCGGGATGCGACTTCTTTCGAGGAAATGCACGTGGCAGTCCGTCATCTCTCGATCTGCGCCAGCGCCGTGGGGAGGTCGGGAGCCGTCGAGGGATGCCAATTGGTCTTGATCTCGTCCTCCTGCTGTCCGATGGTTTTGAACAACAGGGCATGCCCTCCGATGTGGACGCGCGTCTCCGTAATCTGCCAGTGGCCTGGGGCCAGTTCGCGGCGTTCCACGTTGAAAGTGCCGCCCTTGTCGATCTTTCCGAAGAGGCCGAAGCCGAACTTGACATCGTCCGTCAGCGCACCGCGCAGGGATTGGATCCGGTTCGCCCCTCGCGCAATCACCAGCTGGCCGGCCATCACGCCCAGCACGCGCGACTGGGTGTCAGGTGGCGTGAAATCAGGTTTGGGCCGAAAAGCCAGCGTGAGGGTCTGGGCATTTTCGCTCACGGTCGTCCAGACGAACGCCTCCGGCAGCATGCCGAGAAACTCGCGGGCCTGCTTGTCGTCCGCTTCCGCCAGCTTTTTCTTGCGCGCCTGTTCCTCCGGGCTGTTCACGAAGTCGCGCAGTCGTGCCAACTCTTTTGCCTGGGCGGCCCCGGTCAGGGGCGCGCCATTCAGCTCGAGCAGCCGTTTCAGGTCGCCTCGCGGCGTCTCGATCACCTGGGATACCGTGTCCTTGCCGGGCTGCATGTCATGGTCGCGATACCGCCACGGTGCCAGGTCGGTCTTGGCGGCGTTCAACTCCGCCGCCACCGCCAGCTTCAGGGCTGCCAAGGCATCCGGCGTCTGCGCCCGTGCGGCCAAGCCCGGACTGCAGCAGGCAGAGAGGACGAGAAACGCGCGCACACCCGATCGCAGCATGCCGTCACCGGGCCGCTTGTCCCCCGACTGCAGTTTGGGTTTTGCCTTCATAGGCTGTCTTATCGGCTACTCCGGCACAATCTTTACGAAAGAGTTCTCCGCCAGGGTCCCGCCGTCCAGCAGATGGATGACGCCGTCCCGCACAAATCCACGCAGCATCGCCTTCGACCCCTCCACGGGCTTTGACGGCGGTTCCATGCTTTTGGGAACAGGCGGTGCCGTGGCGCGCTGGGGATAGGGCGTCGCACGGGCGGTCTGGAGCTCGCTGCCCGGGGCAGCGGCCTTCCCCATGCCGCGGTCCATGGCCTCGTTCGCCAGGCCGTCCGCCACCTTGTTCTTATGCCGAAGGGCATGGTGAATCTCAAACTGTTCCATCTGCCCGATGCGTCGACGTGCTTCCTCAAACAGGGGGCGCAGGTCCGGCGAGTTCACCTTGTACTTGCCCTGAATCTGCTTCACCATCAGCTCAGAGTCGGAAATCACCCGCATTTTGCCGTGCCCGTGCTCCAGCGCCCAGGCCAGCGAGGCGAGCAGGCCGGAATACTCGGCGAAGTTGTTGGTCTTGAACCCCAGAAATTCGCTGAGCTCCGCCAACGGCTGACCGGCGGCGTCCACCAGGACAGCGCCAAAACCGGCCGGGCCGGGGTTGCCGCGCGAGCCGCCATCGCAGTGCGCCAGGATCCAGCCCTCGGGCAGGGGAGCCAGTTCCGTTTCGACCGCCTTGGGGCGGGGTGGGAACTTTCGAAAAGGGGCCCGGTTGCCCGGGGGCCGGCGATCATCGGGAAACAACGAAACCATCGCGCTTAGTGTAGCTGGCGACTTCTCGATCGAGTGACCGCACTCTGGCAACCCCTGTTTATTTCGGTCCTTACGCAACGCCGAGCGGTTTCAGTACCGTGACCTTGCCGTCGGGGGTCTTGCGGAAGGCATGCAGCTCCTGACCTGACACGTCGATATGTCGCAGAACGACAGCCCCGTCCACAATCTCCAGGTCGGAGAAGCCGAGCACCTTGGATCCAAAGGGTCCGCGCTTTTCGGGGGGTGTGGTCCAGTCCACCAGCTCCGCCCCACCGCCGCCAGAGATGACGAAGCTGGTGGGATGGCCGGCAAACTCAATGTGCTGCAGATCATGGTCATGCCCGGTGATCCAGAAATCGACCCTGGCCTGCCGCACCATGGGCTCCCACCGTTTGATCAGCAGGGAGTTGTCCTTGTGAATGCCGTTCGTGAACAGCGGATGGTGACACACCACGGCGATAAATGGTGTCGTTCGCGGCTTGGCCAGCTCCCCGCGGAACCACTCCTCCTGCTCCTCGGCGTGCTTGTGAGACATCGTCGAACTCCACGGGAAAGGGTCGTCCTTGGTTCCGGGCAGGTTTGAATCGAGACAGAGAAAGGTGATGACCGGCTTCGCCGGCGGCCACGCAAACGTGTACCAGCGTGCGGGCATCGTCCAGCGGGTCTTCACCTGCTGCGGGTAGGCAAGCTCCAGCTCCGCCTTGCTGTCGATCCGGTGCTCGTAGTCATGGTTTCCCAGTACGGCATAGAAGGGACAGTTCATGTGCGACGTCGGATACATCTGTTCGAAGTCGGTCTGCCACCGCGGGCAGCTCAAGCCGCCGATCATGTTGCCGTACCAGTTATCACCGAGCAGGAAAACAGCCTGGGGATGTACCTGTCGCGTGTCCACGTACCGTTTCATCTGGTCGGCGACGGCGCGCTGCTGCTGCAGGTAGTGCTCTGCTCCCCAGTCACCCAGCAGGAGCATGTGCGGGTTGGCCGGACCGGGGGTCGGGGAGTCCTCCCCAAAGCCGCTGGGGGCTGCCGCGAACAGGGCACCCGGCTGGGCAAAGGCAAGGGCAGAGAAGGCAACCGTCTGCTTCAAAAAAGTACGGCGATTGGGGGTCTGCTGGTCGTCAGACAAACTTAGCCTCACAGAGCACGTGGTATGTGGCTCAGGCAATAGGACGCACGCCGTCGCCGTCTTGACTCGCCTGCGCCGCGGTTCCTTTTCGTTTGGCAGCGACTGTGGCGCTATCCGGGCTCCCTGGGGCTCCCAGTGGCTCCCCTCAATTGGCGGGAGCACCCGCAAGGCTACGCGGCGGACGCACGAAGAACGGCAGGATAGCCGACAAAAGAAGCACAAACGCGAGAATATGCAGACCGCTCACGTAGTGGCCGGTGGAGCGTCGGGTATGGGCTATCAGCAGCGGCCCGAACGCGCTCGCAAAGCCCCACGCCGTCAGCATCAGGCCATAGATCGACCCCACGAACCTGGGCCCAAAGTAGTCTGCTGCAAACGCGGGCATGGTGCCGAAGCCGCCTCCATAGCAGAGCAGGATGAGAAAGGCGACAACCGTCAAAGACCCCTTGGTGCTCACCCCGGGCAGCACCCAGAACAGCACGGCCTGGAGCAGAAACATGATCAGAAAGACGAAGCGCCGCGGCATCAGGTCGGAGATCCACGCCCAGAAGATCCGGCCGGCCCCGTTGCCGAAGCTCACAATCCCGACCATGCTCGCGGCCGCCAGCGCCGTCACCCCGGCGAGCTCCCGGAAGATGGGCGCCTCCTGCGAGATCACCGAGATGCCCGCGGAGGTGTTCAGGAAAAGCAGCAGCCAGAGAGCCCACCACTGCCACGTCCGCAG
>CAXTGE010000006.1:19130-20599 GCA_964243645.1 uncultured Acidobacteriaceae bacterium
GCGATGCCCGTCATCAGACCGCGTTTATCCGGAAACCACTTCACCAGCACCGCAACAGGGATGATGTACGCAAAACCAACCCCAATACCGCCGATCACACCGTAGGTGAGGTAAAGCCACCAAAGTCCGTGATTGGATTGACTTGCAAGAGCCACGCCCAGCCCGTACAACAGACCGCCTGTCATGGCGACCACGCGCGGGCCACGGCGCGTACTCCACTGCCCGCCAAAGTAAGCAGCAAAACCGAGCACAAAGATGGCGATCGTAAACGCCAGTGTCACCTGGTCGATGTTCCACTTGAAGGTGGTCATCAATGGCGTGCGAAATATGCTCCACGCGTACTCCGCGCCCAGGGCGATCTGCAAAACGACCGCTGCAAGGGCAATTCCCCAACGCTTTCCCGACATGTGAAACGAGCCTCCGGTCCCCATAGCTCGCCCGGGGAGCGGTGGGGACATACGCTGCTTAGGATGCGAAAACGGTAGATGCGAAACGGTTCCGGCGTGCCGGGAATTCGCGTGCTCCCTGCCGATGCCGTACCCGCCCCGAAGTACGTGACGGTACGCCGGTTATCCCCCTGCCCGTACCCCCCCCGCGTCGCCTGCTCACCCCGGCCCGGTCGGTTCGTCCATACCGGTGTAGGAACACCCTGACTCCGGAGTCAGCTAACGCATGAGCCTCTCCCCCGCGATCGTTCTTCCCGGCGATATCACCCGTCGGCGCGTCAGCCCCTTTGCGCTCGGACTCCAGGAGACCCCCGCGACCGGTCCGGGAGCCGTCGCAGTAGAATCACCGGCAGCCAGCATGCCCAAGGTTGCCGCACAATCCGGGGGTGCCCGTGTAAAGCTCACGCAAAAAGAGCTCGACGCCCGGGCCCTGCAACGCGCCGAGGACGATGACCTTATCCGCGCCGCGCAAAAAGGGGAGCGGACCGCCTTCGATTCGCTCGTTCGCCGCTACGACCGCAGCGTGCTGCGCCTCGCGCTGCACATGCTCGGCAATGAGGAAGATGCGCAGGACGTGCACCAGGAAGCCTTTATCAAGGCCTACCGCCACCTATCCAACTTCCGTTTTGAGTGCTCCTTTTACACCTGGCTCTACCGCATCGTCACCAATCTCTGCCTGGATCAGCTGCGCCGGCGCAAGAGCCGCCGCGAGGATCCCGGGACCGTGCTCGACTCCTCCGGCGAAGAGATGGATCTGATGGCCAACGTGCAGGACGATCGTGCCGGTGCCGATCCGGATCGCGAGCTCGTCCGGAAACATCAGCACGCGGCCATCCAGAGCGCCCTGGGCGAGCTGACCCCCCGCGAGCGCACGGTATTTGAGTTGAAGCACTACCAGGGCCTGAAGCTGCGCACCATCGGCGAGATGCTGTCCACAACCGAAGAGACCGCAAAAAATACCCTCTTCCGCGCCACCCGCAAGCTGCGCGCCAGATTGGCGGAGGTGAGGTAAGGCAGTGAGGA
>CAXTGE010000006.1:20699-27577 GCA_964243645.1 uncultured Acidobacteriaceae bacterium
GAACCTAGAACGTGAAACCTACAACCGCACCACCCAGCAGCACCCAAGCGGGCACTCGCATACCGACCCGCACCGCACCACCCTTATAAGAGGCCACGAGGACCGTACCCATGCGCTGCCAGGACACGCAAGAAAGCATAGTTTTAGCCCAATACGCCGAGCTCCCCGATGAGCTGCTCCTGCCGTTGGAACAGCACCTGAACACCTGTGACGAGTGCCGCCGCGAATGGAACGTGCAGCTTGCCTTGCACGAGGCGTTGGATCTCGACCCCGTCCTTGAACCCTCGCCCAATCTGCTGGCGGCCTCCCGCATGCGTCTGGATGAGGCACTCGATGCGATCCCTCCCAGCTCTGTCGTGCATCGCTTCGCCGCGAGCGCCTATCGCTGGCTCGGCTTCCTTACCGGAGCGCCGGCGCTGGCCACGCTTCTGCTCGGCATTGGATTTCTGGGGGGCAACACGCTGACCCGTTTTCAGGTGAGCCATGCGCCGATCAAGCCCACGCCGGTGGTGATCTCCCGGCCGGGGCAGGGCGACGTCGCCAGTGTCTCCGGCATCCGCCAGACGCCAAACTCCGACCTCGTCCAGGTGGACTACAACCGAGTCGTTCCGGAGACGGTCCAGGGCTCGATGAGTAGCCCCGAGATCCGCAATCTGCTGCTGCTGGGCACCAAGCTGGCCGCCAACAGGGAGGCTCGCGAGGCTGCCGTGACCATGGTCGCCGATACATGCCGGACCGGTCACGCGTGCAGCTCCGGGGAGAACGCCGAGGCCGACAACGGCTCCGGGGAGCTTCGCCGGGCGCTCGTCAACAGCCTGCGCTTCGACAGGAGTGCCACGGTGAGACTCCAGGCGCTGAACGGCCTGCAGCCCTATGTCGCCGAGGATGTTCACGTGCGGGATGCGGTGCTGGAAGCGCTCATGCATGACCGCAATGAGGCCGTGCGCACCCAAGCCATCTCCATGCTCTCGCCCGTGGGAGCCGACTCCAGTGTGCGTCAGGCGCTCCGTACGGCCTCCACCGAGGACGTCAATCCAGCCGTGCGCACCGCCTCCTTTCGGGTGCTGCAAACTGCCTCGGACATCGAGTAGGCGCTATGGCGAGCCACTTCCTATTCGGGGTCGCGCCGGCGCGACTCACCCAGGCCGCTCTGCTCGGCGTCATTGCTGTAGCCGCTACCCCGATGGCGTGGACCTTCCCCGGCCCGTCTCAGCCGGCGCACCCCGCCTTACGGGGTGCCGTGGGTGGCCGTTCGCAGGGCTACCTGGGCATCGAGTTCCATGACGTTCCGGAAGATCAGCTGAAGAACGCTCACGCCGTCAGCACCCATGGGGTTGAGGTGGTGATGGTGGATCACGATGGACCGGCGGGTAAAGCCGGTCTGCGCGCGCATGACATCATCGTCAGCCTGAATGGCCAGGCCGTGGCAGGCGCCGAGGCCCTTCGCCGCATGATTCACGACGCAGGCGCGGGCATGCAGATTGCCCTTACGGTGTTTCGCGGCGGCAACACGCTCAATCTCACCGCCATGCTGGCGGACCGGGACGAGGTGACCCGCGCGGCGATGGCGCGCCTTTACAGCTCGGCACCACTGCCCGTGCCCGGGGCGACAGACAGCACAGCACCTGCTTTCGGGTTTGCCGACAACGCGAGCGAGGCGTCACCTCCCCCGCCGACGGCCCCGGCTACGCCGCCGCCAGGCTCCGGCTTCATCGGCCATATCGTGCATGGCGGCATTTACACAGGCGCCGTCCTGGACACCATGGAGCCGCAGCTTGCCGGCTTCTTCGGTGCGCCGGTCGGTACCGGCCTCCTGGTCCACTCGGTTGTGCCGAACAGCCCTGCCGCCGACGCGGGCCTCCGTGCGGGCGATGTGGTCGTGCGGGCCGACCTCTACACCATGCGCAACACCGCGGACTGGACCAAACGTCTCCACGCCTCCAAAGGCCGGCCGATTACACTCTCCGTCATGCGCGCCCGCCACGAGCTCAGCCTCACGCTGCAGCAGGACTTCAAGCGCCACTCGATGCTCGAGTTCCCCACCTTGTTCTAGCCATCACAGGAGCCAGGCAGGCTGGGCAGCTACTTGGGGGTAACCGGTTTGCCTTCCTGCACGTAGTTCTTGTTCCAGCTGGGAATCTCCACCACGTAGCTGCCGGGCTTTTCCACCACTGCCTGGCAGCCCAGCCGCGAGTTCAGCTGCAGGCCGGGCGCGAGATCCAGGCGATCCAGCTCTTTCTCCTCTGCCTCGGACAGATTCTTCGTGCCGTCCAGCACATGGATGTGACACGTCGTGCAGGCGCACACGCCCCCGCAGGCATGATCCATGAAGACCCCGTAGTTCTCCGCGACATCCAGAAAGCTCATCGGCTCGCCATGGCCGTCGTAGGGCAGGGAACCAAAGGGGAACTCGACGGTCTTGTTCTCAGGCTTAAAGGTCACGCGCACCATGTTCGGGGCGGGCGGAAAGGACAGGTCGACGGCGGGCAACGGCTTCTCTTCGTGTTCAGACATGGCAAACCCAGTGTAGAGCCTAGTCCTCGGTAGACTCGGCGGCCGTTTGCTGATCCGTCTTCGTCGCAGTCGTATCCTCGCCCGCACCGTTCGCCGCACCATCCGGGCCCGGGGCCCCAGCCGAGTCGATCTGCGCCGGGGCGAACGGGTGTGGCGCTGTGGGTCCCTCGCCAAGGCTCTCCCCAGCAGCCTGCATCGTCTTGCCGCCGATGGCCCCTGTCACCGCGGAGTCCATCATCAGCTCCGCCAGCCGGCGTGTCTTCTTGTCCAGCCGCTCGATCGCATTGCGGATCACGCGATGATCGTCGCCCTCCATGGACGCTTTCAGCTCCAGCATCGCGGCCTTGATCTCCTCGTGCTCCACGAAGGTCAGCTGTTGCCACACGGGCTGGGTCTGGGCCTTTTCCACGGCTTCGTGGATGGTGCCGGCCTCGTTCTTTGCCTCGATCACCTGGCGCTCGTGCAGATCCTGCTCGGCCATGTCGAAGCTCTCCAGAATCATGGACTCGACCTGTTCATCGGTGAGGCCGTAGGTGGGCTTCACCTCCACCTGGGCCTCCTGTCCGCTGCGCTGCTCGCGTGCGCTGACATTGAGGATGCCGTTTGCGTCGATGAGCAGCTTGACCTCGATGCGCGGCAGGCCGGCGACCATCGGCGGTATGCCCTTGAGGTCGAACCGCGCCAGCGACCGGCAGTCCTTGGCCAGCTCTCGCTCGCCCTGGAGGACATGAATGGCCACGTTTGTCTGACCGTCCACGCCCGTCGTGAAGTGCTCGGTCGCGCTCGCCGGAATCGTCGAGTTGCGCTGAATGATCTTCGCCACGACGCCGCCCAGGGCCTCGATGCCCAGGCTCAGCGGCGTCACGTCCAGCAGCAGCAGCTCGTCGGTCGCCGCATTCTCCACCCCGGAGAGGATCTGCGCCTGCACCGCGGCGCCGAGCGCCACGACCTCATCCGGATTGAGCTCCGTGTGCAGCTTCTTGCCCCGGCTCTCCAGGTCAAACACCTTGACCACGGACGCGCGCACAGCCGGGATGCGCGTCGATCCGCCCACCATGACCACTTCGTCAATCTGCTCAGGCTTTAGCCCGGAGTCTTTCAACGCCTGCCGCACGGGCAGGGCCGTGCGCTCGATCACGCCGGCGACCAAGCCCTCGAACTGCTCCCGCGTGATCTCGCGGAGGTACTGCTTGCCCTCCGGCAGTTCCAGCTGCAGGCGTACGCTCTCTCGCGAAGACAAGGCAATCTTTGCGTCAATGACCGCCTTGCGCAGTGCCTGGATCGTCTCCGGACGGTCGCTCACATCAATGCCGAGGTCGCCCTTGATGTCGTCCAGGGCCACCGTCAGCAGCAGGTTGTCGATGTCGTCGCCTCCGAGGTGCGTGTCGCCGCCGGTGGAGATGACCTCGAAGATGCCCTCATGCAGCTTCAGGATCGAGATATCGAAGGTGCCGCCGCCGAAGTCATACACGGCGATCACACCGTCTTTCCCGCCGTGCAGCTTGTCCAGCCCATAGGCCAGCGCGGCCGCGGTCGGCTCATTCACCAGGCGCAACACCTCCAGCCCGGCGATGCGGCCGGCGTCCTTGGTCGCCTGACGCTGCGCATCGTTGAAGTAGGCCGGGACGGTGATCACCGCCTTGGTCACGGGGGCCCCAAAGAATCGCTCGGCGTTGCGCTTCAGCTGCAGCAGAACGTAGGCCGAGATCTCCGGCGGGGTCAGCGTCAGGCCGCCCACATGCAAGCGCAACACCTCACCCGGCTTCAACCCGTCGGCCAGCTTGAAAGGGAAGAGCTTCAACTCCGGTGTCACGTCGGCGAGGTCGCGCCCCATGAGGCGCTTTACCGAATACACCGCGTTTTCGGCATGTTCCAGCAGCACGTCGCGCGCGGCGTTGCCCACTGCCCAGCCCTGATCGTCGGGCCCGTTGTCCTCGGCAACGTCGTAGCGAAACGCCACCACGCTGGGCACAATCGCCGACCCGTCCTCGCCCGGGATCACGGCCGGCTGATCACCCTGCATGTAGGCCACCAGCGAGTTTGTCGTTCCAAGGTCGATGCCGACCACGCGTTCCAGATCTGCCACTGCCACTCCCTTGCCCGGCGTATACCCCGGGCCGCTTCCTATTGTCGCCGGTAAGCCGATGCCTCTGTACAGATGCCACCTGCGGCGACAGTGGTGCTGCCCGGGGATTCCCTGTCGCGAAGTGCGGTCCGCAAAGACCACCTCCTTGGGGGTGCGCCCAACGCACGGCACAGCACCGAGCGGCAATGCCGGGCAAAGCCGCATCAGAAGAGCCATGAGCGAAGAGCAAACAATCGCCCGCCCCTACGTCCACCTGCTGGAAGGTCGTGATCCGGTTGACGTGTTACGTTCCATCCCGGCGCGGCTTACCAAGGCCCTCGGTTCCATGACGCCGGAACAGATCGAGTTCAAGCCGGCTCCTCATAAGTGGTCTACGCGCGAGATCCTGTGTCACATGGCCGATTGCGAGATCGTCTGGGCCTGGCGCTTCCGCGATGTCTACGGCTCGGAAAGCCCGGTTCTGCAACCCTTCGAACAGGACGCCTGGGCCAAGGCCTACGAGGGGCCCGGTTACACGGCCGAGGCCGCTCGCGCCACCTGGAGCGCCACCCGCCGCTGGAATCTCGCTCTGCTCGAAAGTCTGACCGAGGAGCAAAAGCAACGGCCGGCGACGCACCCAGAGCTCGGCCAGATCACACTCTGGACCGTGATCGAGATCGCCGCCGGACATGACGTCCACCACGTCTCTCAGCTGGAAAAAGTCGCTGCCAAAGTCAGCAACGAATAGCCTCACGCCCCTTATAGAGCTGGATCGATTCTGGCCTGCAGCTCAGTTGCTCCCTTGGGAAAGCCGTTCCTGCGTCGCTCCCGTAGACGCAGGAACGGACGTTCCACGCCGAGGTAGAGCGTTCCGGCGACCGCAAGGCAGACGGCAAAGTATAGCGGCTGGACGCGATAGGTGTTGTCCGGCAGCCCCGGGAAAAGCTTCAGCAAAAGATGTACTGCTTCCTTGTGCGTTAGGTACAAGCTGAACGCCAGCAGGGCGATCAGCTTTGCGCCGGGCACACGCCATCGTGCAAGAAGTCCATTCTGGCTGAGTGCCGAGGCGGTCAGCAGGGCGAATCCCAGACCGAGCAACGGATAGCAGAAAAGATCGGCAAAGACGGCGAGGCCCGTAACCGCGCGGTACCGTGCCGGGGCGCTCCATCCGACGAAGGCCACGAGGCCAACCCCCGCAAAGGCCAGTGTGTGACCCCGCCTCATCAGCACCGACCACCAGCGGGCCCGAAAGGCACGCAGGGAGGCCAGCGCGACGCCCGCGAGCAGACCATCGAGCCGCACATAGGTGGGGTAATACATCGTTTCGATAAAGGTTGTGCCGAACCGGTCATTGTCCGGCCCCAGCGGCCTCAGGACGTGAACCAGCACATAGGCCCGCATACCGACACCTGCCAGGGAGACGAACGCCAGCAGCGCGTAGACCTTCCACGCCGCCGGCCTCCGCATCATCAGCATGGTGAGCAGGGGCAGCACCAGGTAGAAATGCTCTTCCACACAAAGCGACCACGCATGGGAGAAGGCCTGATTCCTGCCGTAGTCGATCAGCAGATTTTCGGTGAACGTCGCAAACTGCCACGCGGGTTGCAGGCCCGGCGCTTCTCGCCAGCCGGGGACAAAGACATATAGCAGAAGAACGACAAAGAACGCGGGCAGAATGCGGTACGCCCGGCGCGCGTAAAACTCCCGGACGGCGAGCCTGGATCCGCTCAGGATGGGTCGAAACAGCTGGGAGGCGATCAGAAAGCCGCTCAGGACAAAGAACAGGTCCACGCCCATCCAGCCGTAGTGGGAAGGTGCCTGCAGCGCCTCAGGGAAATGCCCGTTCAGGTGGAAGGGCATCACCCACAGGATGGCGAACGCGCGCAGCGTGTCCAGGCCGTGGAGCCGGCCTTCGAGGCCCGTCTTCTCCTTCCCGTTCGGTGCACCCGCCTCTGCGTCGTTCACCTCGCCGGCCGACGTTCCGCCGCAAGGGATTGCCGCTGGTACGCCGCCTCAAACGCATGCTGCGCCTCAGTTAGCGCCTCCTTATAGCCCGCGGGATCGATCCAGACCCGGTCCCCCTCCGCCGGCATGCGTTTAAGCTTCGGCAGCATGTCGAAGGTGCTTCCATGCGAGGCCAGAAACACGTCACAGGGCAGGCTGCCGAGCAGGGAAAAGGTGGCCGCGTAGTCCCCCGCAATCCCCGGGTACGACGCCCCTTTGCCGCCGTGCACGCCCAGCAGCCTGTACTCTTCCAGAACGCTCCAGCTGCCCACGATGACCACGTTCCGCAACGTGC
>CAXTGE010000006.1:27677-29866 GCA_964243645.1 uncultured Acidobacteriaceae bacterium
CTGTACTCTTCCAGAACGCTCCAGCTGCCCACGATGACCACGTTCCGCAACGTGCCCGCAGGTTCGCCCGGCACATGCGTCCGCATCGTCCAGGTCGTCGTTCCCCGGGTGTGGCCGGCCGTTCGATGCGCGACCAGCGTGACAGCCCCGAGCGTTACCTCATCCCCATCATGCAGGGTGCGGTCCACGTGGGCCGGCGGAAACTGCAGCGCTCTTCCGGGGCCTCCAAAGGCAAAATCCGTCTTGCCGCCACTTTCCATTACGTCGACATCGCCGTCCATGACCTCGAACTTCGCGCCGGTCTCGCGCAGAATCTCCGCGGATCCCCCGGCGTGGTCCACGTGGGCATGGCTGATTAGCAGGATCTTTATGTCGCGCCACCGAAACCCAAGCTGCTCCACGCTGTGGCGCAGCTGCGGCGGCGAAGTGGTGTAGTTGGCGTTGAGTAGCACGTCACCCTGCGGCGTCGTGATCAGGTACGCTGCCAGATCGCGGCTGCCCACGTAATACAGGTTGTCGGCAATCCGGAACGGGGGGATCGGGGTGGTCCAGTCCGCATGCGCGGCAGCGCGCCCCCGAGCGGGCACGGCCAGGACGAGACATACGGCAATCAGGAAACGAAGGGGGCCGGCGCGCGACACCATACCTCTGCTTACCAGATGCAGGCCTGCGGGAATTGCCATGAACCCGCCTGGTAAACCCCAGGGAGGGTTCATCGGCGACTACATGAGGCGGAAGCGCTCCCGCATGAGCCGCTGAAACCGGGGTCGCCAGATCAGGTCGTAGGCGAGCTCCTTGCCGGGAAACATCGCCAGCGCGGCATTGCGCGCATCGGCCACCATGGTCGCGGCGTCGTCGTAGCTCAGCGTGTTGTCCTGCGCTATAACGCCCATGACCATGTTCATCATGATCTGCAGCCGCCGGATCAGCTTGGCTTCTTCCTGCCGAGCCGCCGCACTCAGCGCATCGGACGCTGGGGCCGGGGTTCCTGAGGTCTGACTCGCAACACTCTCCTCGTTTTCAAGCTCCTTGTGCGGCTCGCTCACCCACACCTCCCCGCCCGGAGGGCTCCGGCGTAGCTCAGTTATACGCCGCCTCCTCGGTAACCGTGCCGTCCCCGCTGAGCAGAAAGGTCCGTGCACCTTCGCGGTCTGTCCGGAAGGTCTTTACATGACGCGCCTCCAGCCGTTCGAGCACCTCCGGGCGCGGATGGCCGAACGTATTGTGTTGCCCCACGCTGATGACGGCGTCCTTTGGCGCGACAGCCGCAAGGAACTCGGGATTGGTCGAGGTCCGGCTCCCATGGTGTCCCACCTTCAGCAGCGTCACCGGACGCAGCCGTCCCCGCGCCACCATCGCCGCCTCACTCGGGGCCTCCGCGTCACCCTCCAGCAGAACACTCGCCCGCTGCCAATTGAGCTGCATCACCAGGGAATCGTCATTCCGTGCATCACCATAGTTGGCATAGCCGCGCTCCGGCGAAAGCACCGTCGCCTTCACTCCTCCCCAGTCAAAGGCATCGCCTGCGGCCAGCCAATGGACGCTGATGCCCAGTTGATCGGCTTGTTTCAGCAGATCGCGGATCGCCACGGATTGTCCCGGTTCCAGGCTCAGCCACAGCTCCCGCGGCCGCAGATCACGCAAGACAGCGGGCATGCCGCCGATGTGGTCGCTGTGCCCATGGGTGATAACGACGGTATCCAGCCTCCGCAGGCGCCGCGACCAAAGGTAGGGTGCCACGACCTGTTCACCCACATCCCACTTCGCGGCTATCCTGCCCACAGGGCCACCCGCATCTACCAGCATCGTCCGGCCCTCCGGCGAGACCACCAGCAGCGAATCGCCCTGTCCGACGTCGATGGCCGTCACCTCAAGCGTTCGGGCGTGCAGCAGGGGCGCTGCCGGCCACAGTGCCCCGACCGGCAGCGCAAGCGCGGCCGTGGCCCCAAGCCACGCCAGACCGGGTCGTCGCGCCCGCAGCGCCCATAGCGCAAATCCAGCCAGCACCAGGCATAGCGCGACGGCAAAGGCGGACGGGGACGGCGTGCGCAGATCCCCCAGCCTTGCCCTGCCCAGCGCATCCACAACGGCCCGCACGGTATGCATCAGCCCCGCAGTGACGATTGCGGGAAAGGCCGCGATCCACGGGCTCAGCAGCCCCAGGGCAAAGGTAAGCACCGCACCGCCGG
>CAXTGE010000006.1:29966-31976 GCA_964243645.1 uncultured Acidobacteriaceae bacterium
GCCGCGATCCACGGGCTCAGCAGCCCCAGGGCAAAGGTAAGCACCGCACCGCCGGCCAGCGCCATGGCCAGGGGTGCCACGAACAGGTTGCCGGGAAGCGCTGAGGGTACCAGACGGTGAAAATACACCGCCATGGGCAGTGCCATGCAAAGCTCGATCGCTACCGAAAACAGAACGGCCTCTGCAATCACCAGCAGCCCGCGCAGGACTCCCACCGGCGCGTCCCGAGCCCAACGCCGTCCCGTGAGATCACGCAGCAGGCTGCCCCAAACCCGCAGCCAGACCCGCCGGCCGGCCACGGACGGCGGCAGAAAGGCGTCCACCTCGAGCACCTCCAGCTGCCATACGGCGGCCCGCCAGGAACCTAGCAGACGCTCGCCCAGCGGCACGGCGATCCCCGCCACGGCGACGATCACCAGAGCGGTCATCTGAAAGCTGGCCTCATACAACGCCCTGGGATCGGCGACCAGGATGCACAGCGCCGCCACCCCCAGCGCGTTCAGCCCCGACCGTTGACGGTCCAGCGCCCTCGCGATCAGGTATAGCGAACTCATCGCCAGCGCACGCTGCACGGGCACGCCAAACCCCGTCGTCAACGCATAGGCCAGCGCTAAAAGAATGGTCAGGCCCACGGCAGGGAACTCCGGCATGCGAAACCGGCGCAGGAGCCAGAAGATCGCCCCTGTGACGAGCGCTACATGGAAGCCGGAGACAACAAAAAGGTGAAACGTGCCGGTTCGCTCGAAGCCCGCCCGCTGCGCCTCGCTTAGCTGGGACTTGTCGCCGAACAGCATCGCGGCCAGCATGCCCGCGTCTTCCTTCGTCAGGCGCAGCGGTCCGGGCAGATCTCGGATCGGACGTGCGAACGGCAGCTGCTCCAGCCGCCTGGACGCCAGGTGCTGTATCTCGGCCAGTCGGCACTGCACGCCCGGCGTCCCGGCGCTGAGTACCCGCACCTGGTGTTCTTTGGCCGTGCCAAGGGCCGCCACACCCTGGGACAACAGCCAGTCCGCGTACGAGAAAGCCCCGGGATCCCGATACACCTCCGGCTCACGCAGGCGAACCGGGACTTCGATCTCCTCGCCGCACCGGAGCGGCACCACACCCCCGGTCACCGTGAGCCGTAGCCCGCCCGTGATCGGCTGCATCGTCGAAAGATCCGGGGTGACCTGCTCCACGGCCTCTAGGGCCAGGTCGACGCCTTGTATCTCCGGGCCGCTCTCCGCATCCCAGCCGCCGGGCTCCACCAGCCAGGGCTGGACGGGCGCAACGGGCGTTCCCTGGATGGGCGCGGCCTCCCGCAACGAGCGCACCGCCATGACGCGCCCGCGTACGGTGCGGCTTAGCCCATCGGCATAGGGATGCAACGACGTGGGGCGGGTTGCGGGCGACTGCACCTGCGCACACCAGCAACCCACCGCCATCCAGAAACCAAGCACGGGCAACCACGCAACGCGCGGTGCCCATCGCAGGCTGGCACATGCCAGGCCGAGCAGCAGCGCCGTGCTGACTGCCAGGCTCAACGGCGGGTGCCATTGGCGCGCAGACAGCAGACCCGCGAGAAACGCCAGCGCGGCGAGCAGCATCGGCACGCCCCGCGGCCGCAGCGGCTCCACGGGCGGGCGTCCGTTCATCCAGAATGTGGCAGCACCGGGGCTCGGCATAGGGTGCGCTGCCGCCCACAGTGTGGGCGAATCTCTCAGCTGCCGCTAGCCTGCCACAGTTCTCCTCGTCAGCACCATCACCGTTTCGAGGTGGTACGTCTGGGGAAACAGGTCGATCATGTGTACTTCTGAGACACCGTACCCTGCCCCCAGAACCTGGAGATCCCGCGCCAGCGTCGTCGGGTCACACGACACATACACGATCTCCGCCGGTGCCAGCCGCAGCAGCAACCCGCAAACCTCTTCACCCGCGCCCGCCCGGGGTGGGTCCAGCACCACCAGCTGCGGGCGTTCTCGCTGCAGGACCGCTTTGCGCAGAAAGGCCAGCGTGGTTTCCCCGATCGCC
>CAXTGE010000006.1:32076-37588 GCA_964243645.1 uncultured Acidobacteriaceae bacterium
CTGATCCCCCGGCCGCCCCAGGCCCCGCAGTAGTTCGGTGACTGCCAGGGCATTGGCTTCCACCGCGGTCACCGCGTCGAACTGCCGGGCGAGCCGGCGCGAGAATAATCCCACCCCGGCATACAGGTCCCAGGCCAGCCCGCCCCGGCGCGCCGCACACACCAGATCCACCAGGTGGGGCACAAGGAAGCGGTTCACCTGAAAGAAACTGCCCCGCCCCAGCCAGAACCGGTCCTCGCCGACCCCGTAGGCAACGCCCTTCGCTCCCCACGCAGCCAACTCTGCCGTGGCTCTGCCCGAGGCCACATGGAGCCGCGAGGCACCCACCGATGCGAGCGAAACACCGGACCCCTGCAACGTCTCTGCCAGCCGTTCAAGGCCGCCTCCCTTCCGCGGTACGGCACCCGTGCAGAGCAATTGCACCTGAACCCTGGCTCCCTCGGCGTCGCAGGCAAGCTCCACCTCAGCCGCAGCCCGCAACCACTCCACAGCCTCACGATCCTCCTCCGCCATACGCATCAGCACGGCTGCGGCCGCCCACAGAGGGGGAGCCGCGATGGGGCACATGCGGACCGCGAGAAAGGTATTCGTTCCGCGTACGCTGTAGCCCAGCTGCACCGCGCCGTCCAGCTCGCGCACGCGCAGCCGTACTCGGTTGCGGTACCCCCACGGCTCCGGCGATCCGACGACCTGGATCTCCGGCAAATTCGCCATCCCGGCGCGCTCCAGCGTCTCGGCGAGAATGGCCCCTTTCATCCGTAGCTGCGCGCCGTAGTCTGCCATCTGGTACTGGCATCCACCGCACACGCCGAAGTGCACGCACGCCGGCTGGACCCGCTCCGGCGAAGGCTGCAGCACTTGGAACTGGGCCTGAGTATCGCCCGGGCCTCTCCGCTCGACGAGCTCCCCGGGCAGCGTGAACGGCAAAAGGACCACCTCGCCGTTCTTTTGCCGCGCAAGGCCGTCACCGCCGTAGACGGATTTTTCCACGCGCAGCGGCTCGCCGCTCATCTGGCGCCGTCCTGGGACATGGCCTCGTCGCCACCGTCGTCCAGCGGCATGTAAAACAGGCTGAGCCGTGGCAGCCGTCGCGCCTCAAACAGCCGCTTGTGCACGAACTGATCGCGCACCTGCCGCCTCTGCACCGCGCCCATCTTTCCCCGGTACGGCGCCAGCTCCCGCTCGGCGGCTTCACGCACCGCCAGCAGCTCCGTCTCCGGGATACCTGCCAGCAGGGAGGCCTGTAGCCGCTCCTCCAGCACCGTCAGCGTACGGTCCAACTCGTCCAGCGCGGGGTGTGCGCCGGCCCGCACCTCCCCGGCAAGCTCCCTCAGCCGGGTTGCCGTCGTCCGCAGGATCTCCTCGGCTCCCGCCCTGCCGAGCAGGCCCGCATTCGCCTCCAGATACCCGGCTACCCGCTCTATCTCGAAGCCGGTCTCCCGCTCTGGCTTTGCCTCGGCAGGCCGGCCGCCGATGGATGCGTCGGCCATCTCGACAGCCGCCTCCATCACGGCCTGCGCACACCAGGCCAGGCCGTTCACCTTGGTCAAACGCCCCTTGGCCCGTGTCTTGCGCGCGTCGTACTTATCGAACGCAATATCGATGCCCCGCAGCACCGCCGCCAGCGGAATCTCCGCCTCACGCCACGTCTCAATCAACGCCCAATCCAGCGTCGACAACAAAAGCAGCGATCCCCGGCGCACCGTAAATCGTTCCTCGATCTCGCTGAAGTATTCGAAGTAGTTCATAAAGGGAGTGAGGGAGTGAGGAGTAAGGGGTGAGCAGTAAGGGGTGAGCAGTAAGGAGTGAACTGCCGATCATGAGTGCAATGTCTCTCTCGCTCTCTCCTAACTCCTCACTTCCTTACTTCTTCCCCCGATTCCGCTCCCATATCAATCGCAAACCATTCAACGTCAGCATCGGTTCCACGCGCTGCACATACTTGCAGTCGGGAGCGATCAGCCCGGCGAGCCCGCCGGTTGCCACGGTCTTGGTGTCCGGGCCAAGCTCCGCGAGCATGCGCTCCAGAATGCCGTCTACCAGGCCGATATAGCCGTAGTACAGCCCAATCTGGATGTTATCCGTCGTGTTCGTGCCGATGATCTTGGCGGGCTTCTTGACCTCAACGCGCGTCAGCCGGGCCGCCCGGGAGAACAGCGCCTCGGCTGAAATGCCCAGACCCGGGGCGATCGCGCCGCCCAGAAACTCGCCCTTGCGCGAGACCACGTCGAAGGTCGTCGCGGTACCCAGGTCGACCACGATCGCCGGGCCGCCCAGCAGCTCATAAGCAGCCACGCAGTTCACGATGCGGTCCGCACCGGCCTCATTCGGATTGTCGGTCAGCACCGGCACCCCGGTCTTCACACCCGGTTCGATAAACAGCGGCCGGACCTTGAACGTCGTCTCGCAGATCCGTCGCAACGTAGGGTCCAGCGGCGGCACGACAGAGGAGATCGCCACCCCGGTCACATCGCTCGTCTTCAGCCCACGCATCCGGAACAGCGCTTCCAACAGCACGGCGATCTCATCGGCGGTCTGGCGGTTCGGCGTCGTGATACGCCAGTCAGCGATCACCTTCTCCGGGGTCTCGCTCTCCGGATCGGCAAACAGGCCCATCACTGTGTTTGAGTTGCCTACATCCAGGGTCAACAGCATGCCGCAGTCCTACTCCCGTCCAGGGTCGCGGACGCTACGCCTCGCGCACCCCACCGGAGCGCACGGTTCGCAACCGGCCCGGCCCCGCACCCTCGCCGCACTGCACGAGCAGAAAACCGCTCGCATCCAGTCCGGCTGTCACGCCAGTATAGCCGCCCTCCTCCGGCACATGGACGCGCTTGCCGCGCAGCCACGTCGAGGTCTGCTCCAGCCTGGCCAGCACGCCCGGACCTTGCGGCCCCCCCCGGTAGGCGTTCTCCAGGTAGGCGTCCTCCAGGCTGCGCACGTTGCGGCACAGGTGTCCCAGCAGGGAGAGCAGCAACGGTTGCCTGTCCGGTACCTGCCATCCCTCCAGAAACAGCGACGTGGCCGCTCCCGCCAGCTCTGGCGGAAATGCCCGGTGCGCCACGTTGATGCCCATGCCGATCACGGCATACCGAAGCATCGCGGCCGGCCGGGCTTCGGGGTTCCCCGTCGCCACGCGCACCGCCGACTCCACCAGTACGCCCCCGAGCTTGCGGCTGCCTCCCGCGTCGCGCGTCACCAGGTCATTGGGCCAGCGGATGTCGGCTGTAATGCCTGTCACCTCCCGTACGGCATCCCACGCCGCCAGTCCCGCTGCCAGCGAAAGGTCAAAGGCGGTCGCCGGTAGCCGCGGAGAAAAAAGCGCGCTGACATACAGACCGTCGCCCGGGGCGGAGATCCACGTGTGCCCACCACGCCCGCGCCCGGCCGTCTGGGCATCGGCCACCCACACCCCATGCGTCACGCCGGCCTGCGCTGCCTCCAGCGCCAGGTCGTTGGTCGAGTGCACCTCCGCGAGGTGCCGCACCGTGCCCGCCAACACCGTGTGCTCCAGCGCCGCATTCACCTCCGCGGCATCGATCGTGTTTCCCTGACGCAGATCCGGGGCCATAACGGCTTATCGTAACGTGCTCCGGAGCGCTTTCCCGCGCATCCTACTCGTCAGCCCATGTCCACGCTCCTGGCCAGCCCGCTCACCCATCAGACCGCCATGCTCCTGATCCTCGGCCTGCCCGTGGCCTGCGCGGCGTGGACGGTGACCCACGAAGAGGTCTTCCGTGAGCCCCGAGACTTCTGCAAGGAGAAAAGCCAGACCAGCAAAGCACTTCCCAAGCGAAAGTTCTTTTACCTTTTCACCTGCGAGTACTGCTTCTCGCACTATGTCTCTGCGCTGGCGTTGCTGCTCTTTGGATTTCAGCTGCTGTACACAGGCTGGCGCGGCTACCTTGTCGCCTGGTTCGCCCTGGTCTGGGTCGCCAACTTTTACATGAATCTCTACAATCGCCTCCGCCTTGAGATCAAGCACGAAAATGTCACCATCGCCGTGGAACAAGAGGCGCTCTCCCCATCACCGCAGGCCGTTCAGAAGTAGCCTCACAAACGGGTCCCAACCCGCTCAGGAAGCACAGCTAACGTCAACTGCTGCGGC
This sequence comes from uncultured Acidobacteriaceae bacterium, assembly GCA_964243645.1. Taxonomy (GTDB): domain Bacteria; phylum Acidobacteriota; class Terriglobia; order Terriglobales; family Acidobacteriaceae; genus Granulicella. The sequence continues at coordinate 36,185 of CAXTGE010000006.1, forward strand.
GTCATCTGATGAGGGGTTAGTAAGGTACCGAGCACAAGGAGCCACAATGGCAAACGAGAACGCAAGCAAAGACTCTCTCGACGCAATGCACGAGAACGATGCGCATACCACTGGACAGAACGACGCGGTTCCCGGCGGTGCACACGCGCACTCACCCGCCGCGCATGAGTCCGGGCCCAAGGCGCACACCAAAGCTGTAGGCGATCAGCGTGCCCTTGTGGACAAGGAAGAGAGCACTCGCAAAGACGGTCGCGCCGCAGAGACCTACCGCAACGCGTGAGGATGGCTAAGTACAAGAAATGGGGCGCCAATATATGGCGCCCCTATTCCTCGTCCCGAAAAGCAATTAGCTATTTATGACCTTCTCCTGCGTCGCCCGTTCCTTGCTGCCCGCGCTGTTGGTCACGCCTTGTGACTCACCCTGCGGCAGCGTGGGTCCGTTCGGCGGTGTATTCGCTGTGCCCTCATCAAGCGACTTCGGCTGGTGATCTCGCCCTGCCGTTGAGTGAAACGAGCGATTGCCGGCCGTCTGGGCACCGTCACTGTTGTTGTAGAGCTCCGGGTCGCTGCGGTACGAATCCTCAGGATTCATGTTCGGCTCAAGATCCATCTCGGCCGAGTTCACATCCGGCTCCGTGTTCGTGTGTGGGGTCTTCTGGATTGCCATGGCATCAGTCCTCGCTCTACTCAGACGTCGGCTCTCGCGTGGGAAGGTGCCCGCACTCGCCCCACTGATTTCAGTCCTGTCGCAACGCTGCCAGGGCCGCTTCGGTCTTCTCCTTCAATGCCTTCGTTTCACCGGCCTGCTTCTTCAGGCCGTCGACAATATGCTGGGGTGCCTTGGCGAGAAAACTCTCACTGCCCAGCTGCTTTTCAGCCGCCTGCAGGCCCTTATCAAACTTCAGGAGATCCTTGGTGAGCCGTTCCCGCTCCGCGGCCACATCCACCTGCCGCTCATACACCACGGCCACATCGAACAGCGTCGTGGAGCGTGCGTTGGTGCTGCTCAGCGGCGAGCTCACCAGCTCCACGGTACTCACCCGCGCCAGCTTCGCCAGCAGATCCCCATGCGCATCGGCCAGCGCGGCAATCCGGTTGGACGCATGCACCTGTATGGGCGTCGCTTCCTTCTCCGGCACGCCCATCTCCTTGCGCAGGGCACGCACGGTCACCACGAGCTCCTGCAGCGTGCTCATGGCCTCTGTACTGGTGCCGTCAGCAGGGAAGTCAGCAGGCTGCGGGTAGCGCGTCAACGCAATCGACTTCGCCGGCGCGGGGACGCCTACCTGCCCGTGCAGCGCATGCCATAGCTCCTCCGTGAGGAACGGCATAAAGGGTGACAGCAAACGCAGTGCCGCTTCAAACACGCTCAGGAGCGCGCCCAATGTCACGGCGGTGGCGTCA
>CAXTGE010000007.1:0-2409 GCA_964243645.1 uncultured Acidobacteriaceae bacterium
CATGCCCTACTGGAGAGCGGTGCCGTCCGCCCTCTTTTGTTCCCTGCAAATACCCTGGGACGCCAGAAAGGCGTCCCAGGATCATACTTACGTTGACGATACACCTTAGTAGTACAGCTTCAGAGCGAATTGGATCTGTCGCGGATCATAGGGCGCATCGCGCGTAGAACCGATCTCTCCAAACGTGGAGCTGGTGAAGTTGCTGGAACCACCTACCGAAGTTACACCGTTGCCGCCAAAGCCTGGAGCGTTGAAGTTCGGGTGATTGAGGATATTGAAGAACTCGGCTCGGAACTGGACCGAAATGCGCTCGCTGAACTGAACTGATTTGAACGCCGAGAAATCAAAGCGATGGAAGCCCGGTCCGTAGGTGGACGTGTTACCGCCGCCTAGTAAGCCCAGGCCGGTCTCCGGAACGCAGCCAGGTGTGGCACTGCTTCCCAGCGGGCACGGTTGCGCGAAGGCTGCCGGGTTTCCGAACCAGCTGAGCCGGTTGTTGGAATCGGTGTGGAGGCCGAGCTTTTGATCCTGACCTTCAACCTTCAGTGCATAGCAGCTGGTTCCAGAGGTTGTGCTGGTCGGGCAACTCAAGGTAATGGGCTGACCGCCTTGCAGGGTGGCAAGGTAGTTCAAGCTCCAGCCTCCTACGAGGTCATTGGTCAGCTTGCCAGAGCCTCCAAGGAAGTATTTGTTTTTGCCGACGGGCAGCTCATACCCGCCGCTTATGTGAAAGACGTTGCGAATGTCAAAGGCGGCCTGACCCCAGTCGTAGCGAATCCCGGCACCCGGAACATATGGAGCGCGGTATCCACCTGTACTGCCTCCATTCAGAAGATCTCCTGCGTCGGTAAGCGTCTTCGAGTAGGTGTACGTGACGAGGTAGTTGAGGCCGTGGGATAGCCGCTGCTCCAGCTTTGTCTGCAGACCGTTGTAGATACTGGCCCCCAAGGTGCTCTGATAACTCCCACCCTGTCCGAAATCAGGAAATGGTACATACGGTGTTGTGCTGATGTTTGCGGGAAGAATCTGGGAAACTTCGTTGTCCCCGATGCCCACCTGCAGATGACTCGCATGGGTGTACACGTAGGCGGTCGTAAGAGACAAGTTCTGGGTCAGCGCGTACTGCAAGCTCAGGTTCGAGCTGAGCGTGCTCGGCGTCGAGAATTTAAAGGAGAGTCCCTGGAGCCCTAGACCGGACGCGTTGACCGCCAACGGCGTAAAGGCCGCGCAGGACAGGCCCGACCCGATCGTTGCGCTTCCGCCCGGACCCGCTGTCGCGCAGGTGCCATACGGATTCGGACCGGCACTGAACGGAGCCGCATCGGAGCCGGTGCCCTGGAAGTTGAAGCTGTAGGCAAACGGATAGTTTCTTGCGATATTGGGTCCGAAACCCGCATTTTCAAAGGAGTTGAAGAAAAGTCCGATGCCTCCGCGAACTGCCAATTTTGGCGACACTTCATACGCAAAGCCAACCCGTGGCGCAAAATTGTCTTTTTGCACTTGGACCAGGCCCTTTCCGTACTGGTCAGTTTGTTCCAGCTTGATTCCGTCTTTTGCGAGCAGATCGACGAAGCCCTGGCCGTCCAGAGAAGGATTGTTCGCTGTTGACGACAGGCTGCGTTCTGCCTTGCCGGAGGCAGGAATCAAGAACGTTGGTACGCCATTTGGAGGTCCGCTTTGCACAAAGTTGCCCTGAGCGCCGTTAGCCTCCGAGATAGGGCTGAAGTAGTCCCAACGCAGGCCAATGTTCAGGGTCAGCTTGGGATTGACCTTAAGGTCATCCTGAAGATAGGCCGCGATGTAGTTCCGGGTGTCATATACCTTGCTGATGTTTGAGGCCTGTACCTGATTGGCACCACCGACGTAGCTGACGCCATTCGGCACGGTAGTGGCTGTCGGTGTGATTAAGAACTGCGCACGGCCGGTCTGGTCACCGCCAGCACCGGGAACTCCTTCGAAGTTGCCGGTGAAGTCAAACTCTCCGCGTGAGTAGGCCGGCTGTAGCGTATTGAAATGAACGTCCTGATACTCAAACCCAGTTTTGAAGCTGTTTTTTCCGTAAATCTTGGTGAAATCATCTGTCACCTGGAGTGTCTGGCTGACTTCGTCGGAGGGAAGGAAGTCGCCGCTGCCTAGCTGGTTCAGGCCAGAGAGAGAGATATCAGGAAGACCACCATTTCCATTTCCCTGAGGGATGCCCTGGATCCCGAACTGGGCAGGGATGCCGGAGACTCCACCTGAAGGTCCAAAACGTGTTGTATGCAGGTGATTGAAGCCGACGCGGCCCACGTTGATGACTGAGTTCGAAAACACGTGCGTGTAGGCTGCCACTGCTTGGAGTGACTGTGCCGTTTGTAAGCCCTCCTGAAAGGCACCACCGTCGGCGATACCGCCGAAGTTGCCGGGAAT
>CAXTGE010000007.1:2509-4789 GCA_964243645.1 uncultured Acidobacteriaceae bacterium
ATGCCGGAGACCGGATCAACGATGCCTGTCGTGACAGCTCGGGTGGTCGCAGGATCAAGGATCGTTCCTGCCGGAATCTGACGGCCAAGCGCATCCGCGCGCAGCGTACCGCCCTGCCCCGTAATGAGATCGGAGAGGTTCGTGAAGCCGCTGTTTCTTTCAAGCAGCGTCGGCACGGTACTCGGGAGCACGGTGCCCTGAACACGGCGCAAACCCTCGTAGTCGCCAAAAACGAATAGCTTGTTCTTGATGATCGGCGCGCCGATCGAAGCGCCAAACTGGTTTTGCCTCAGCTCGCCCTTCTTGATACCGCCGTTGTCCTCAAACCAGTCCGCCGCGTCGAGTTTGTCGTTGCGGAAAAACTCCCACACGGCACCGTGGATCTCGTTGGTGCCGGACTTGATTGTTGCGTTCAGCACGGCGCCCGCGGAACGTCCAAGCTCCGCGCTGAAGTCCGCCGTCTGGACCTTGAACTCAGAGAGAGCATCAATGGGAGGCAGGATGATAAAGTTTGTGCCGTTCAGGAAGTCAGCGGCGTTGGAGTTGTTGTCGATGCCGTCCAGCAGATAATTGTTCTGCGAGGGCTGCAGCCCATTGGCTGTAAACGCGCCAGAACTCGCGTTGCCACGCGTGTCTGCCTGGGCAGTATTCACACCAGCGCTAATTTGAGCGAGAAACGTAAAGTTGCGGCCGTTTAGAGGCAGAGTGACAATCGTGTGCTCGTCGACGACCTGGCCGACGGAGGCCTCTTCCGTCTGCAGTTGTGGTGGAGCCGAAGTGACCGTCACTGTTTCAGAACTCGCACCGACCTGCAGCTTGAGAACCACCTGCAAATCCTGCCCTACTGCAACCGTCAGGTTCTCCTGCTTCACCGAAGAGAATCCTGCTGCCTCCACGGTCACGGTGTAGTGACCGATTCGTACCGGGGAGAACGTATAGGTGCCACTGGCCCCGCTGTGTGTCTTAAGAACGATGCCCTGGTCCGTATTCAGCAGGGTGACCTCAGCATTGGGGATCGATGCACCAGTCGTGTCTTGCACCGTTCCCGTAACGGAACCTTCATCCACCTGTCCCATGGCCAGCGTGGCGCTTCCAAGAAGGAAGCTGAGCATGATAAGGACTGCGATGCGGGTCAGAGAGAACCCACGCTGAAACACCGACTCCAAAGCCATACAGGTAATCCAGCTTTCTTCCGAATGACGAAGTCCTTAATACAAAGGGGAGATCGGCTTCGGGGTTATTGGAACTGATTCTGTTTAACGGCGGCCACTCTATGCCCGAGGGCGGAGCGATGTCAATTCTTAGTTCTGGCGGCCTGTTATCGAGCAGCTTGGCTATCGCGTTGGTCATCGGAATACTGCGCGGCTGCACAGAGAAACCTGGACAAGCACATGCCTCGTTGTCTCCCCTATCGCAACTGAGGTAGCCTGAGGGTCCGGACGGTCACGCAGACGATCGAATGTCGTTTCACTCCCATACTGATTCGTGTCTGAGCCGGCGGGCGCTGCTGAAGAACCTGGCTGTCGCGCCGCTTCTGCTTCGTGCATCCCCCTTTTTCGGCGCTCACCTCCTGCCGGCGGGTTCCCCGTACTCGACCGCGAGCGCCCTCGACTTCTCCGACGTGTGCCTGCATCCCATATATCCGGCACCCTCGCCGCTGGAAGCGGTTCTTCGCCTTGTACCTCTTGGGTCCGACGAATACACCGAAGAGCAATATGCCGCCGAGATCGGAGCTATTTTCCGTCACTGCGAGCGGCTGCTCCAAGAGGGCGACCTCCTCGGCGTTCACCAGTTTCTCCACCCCTCGTTTAGGGCGTCCTCCCTTCGTCCCACGCGGGAGACATCGCTCCGTTCTGGTGCACCGATCAAAAGCATTCGGCGGGACTATCCTGAGATCCTCACGTCCGGACCAGATCAATTTGTTGAAGAGCTTCGTATTTGGATCGGCGTCGATGCGCACTTGCAGACCGCAGACTTCGAGATCACGGCGATTGAAGTAGTGGCGAGCGCTCCCCTTGCGGTTCGGCTGAGCCTCCGCTACAACATCGTGACCAGCCAAAAGAATGCAGAGCGCACCCAGCAGGTGGGTTCGTGTCTCACGGAATGGGTGCATAGCGCCGAAAAGGTTCACCCGTGGAAACTGCGACGCTGGCAGGCGGGTACCGAAACGCTCGCCACCATGAAAGGGCCTGCGTTCGTCGATGTAAGCCGTCAGGCCCTGGGCAGCACGGCCTCATACCGATCGCAGTTGCTGGAGGGCTCAGATCACTGGCGTACGGT
>CAXTGE010000007.1:4889-6171 GCA_964243645.1 uncultured Acidobacteriaceae bacterium
CAGGACCTGCTCGTGGTGTGCGGCAACGGCCCGCTGCTCTTTCTCAACCAGGGAGACGGGACCTTCAAGCGCAAGCCGGATGCCTTTCATTTCGCACGCGCTCCCCAGGGCACCTTCACGCACGCGGCCATCGCCGACTACGATCGCGACGGACGACTCGATATCTACTGCTGCCTTTATAGCTATTATCTCGGGCTCGATCAGTACCACTACCCTATCCCATACTTCGATGCCCGCAACGGACCGCCTAACTTCCTGTTTCACAACGAAGGCGATGGCGTCTTTGTCGACCGAACCGAAGCCGCTGGCCTGAACGTCGACAACGACCGTTACAGCTTCGCGTGCGCGTGGGGTGAGTCATCTTCAAGCAGCCTACCCGACCTGTATGTGGTGAATGACTTCGGCCGCAACAATTTTTACCGACACAATGGCGACGGCACCTTCAGCTCAGACGCGAGCAAAGCGCACGTTGAGGACGTTGGCGCCGGCATGAGTGCCTGCTGGGCGGACTTCAACAACGATGGCCGAACAGACCTGTACGTCGCGAACATGTGGTCGGCCGCCGGGCAACGGGTCTCGCAACAGGCGCGCTTTCATCCCGAGGCGCCCGACAGTATCCGGCAGCTCTATCAGCGGCATGCCGAGGGCAATGCGCTCTACCAAAACCAGGGGAGCGGTACATTTCGCAGCTACGGCAAGCAGGCCGCCGCTGACATGGGACGCTGGGCTTGGGGGTCCGACGCCTGGGATTTCGATCACGATGGCTACTCTGATCTGTACATCACCAACGGCTACATCTCGGCCACTGCCTCGACGGCCGGCAGCCCTGGGACGCAGCCCGATGCGGAGCCAACCTCTACGGATCTGGGAAGCTTCTTCTGGCGGCAGGTTGTGGCAAAATCTCCGGACGATACCACACCGTCACTGGCCTATGAACACGGCTGGAACGCATTGCACGAACTCATTCGGTCAGATAACTCATGGAGCGGGCACGAGAAGAACGTCATGCTTGCCAACAACGGGGACGGCACCTTTTCCGAGATCTCTGCCATTGTCGGCCTCGACTTTCTGGAGGATGGCCGCTCCTTCGCGCTCGCCGATCTCGACGGGGACGGCCGCCTAGAAATCATTCTCAAGAACCGGAGCGCACCGCAGCTGCGCATTCTGCACAACGCCATGACAGATCTGGGCGAGTCGGTCGCTTTCCGGCTGCGGGGGACCAGGAGCAATCGCGATGGAATCGGAACGGCGATCACCCTTGAGGTCGGCACGCTTCGCCAGA
>CAXTGE010000007.1:6271-10760 GCA_964243645.1 uncultured Acidobacteriaceae bacterium
CTGCACCTTTGGTCGATTCGCTCGGCGAAATGGCAGGATCAGCTAAGCCTTTTTCAGCTGCGATATAGCGCTCTCAAAATTACCGGGCTGCGGGTATTGGCCGTGAACGTGGATCGCGAGGAAGATCGCAGCAGTGCACGGTCCTTTGCAGCCCAGGAGCGATTCCAGTTTCCCGTGCTCTTCGCCACCGAGGAGATCGCCGGGATCTACAATCTCGTCTACCGTTACCTCTTTGATCGGCGGCGCGACCTCCCTTTACCAACCTCATTTCTACTCGACAGCCAAGGCTTCATCATCAAGCTATACGGGGGACCGGTCGCGCCGTCCGCCCTGCTCCGGGATGTGCCTGCGATTCCGTCTACACCGGTGGAACGCATACGAAAGGCGCTGCCCTATGCGGGCACTTCGTACCAGAACGAATTTCAGCGCAACGACTTTACCTATGGCGTCGCAATGTTCCAGCACGGCTACCTGGAGCAGGCGGCAGCCTCATTTCTACAGGTCATCGCAGCCAAGCCGGACGACGCGGAGGGCTACTACAACCTAGGTACGTTGAACCTGCGTCGCAACGATCTCGCGCAGGCGCGCTCCTACTTTCAGCAGACGTTGAAGTTGCGGCCGAATTATCCCGAGGCCTGGAACAACCTCGGTATGGTGGCCGCGCAGCAGGGTCGTTCAGAAGAAGCCATTCAAAGCTTTCAGCGATCCCTGCAACTACGACCGGACTATGCCATCGCCCTGCTGAATCTTGGTAACGTCTATCGCCGACAGGGAGATGTCCCGAGGGCTAAAAACACCCTGACGCGCGCGCTTAGCCTACAACCCGACGATCCGGAGGCCAACTACAGCCTTGGCATGTTCTATGCTCAGCAAAACCAGATGCAATCGGCTGCGGACTCTCTGCGCAAGGCCATTGCGCTGCGTCCAGCGTATCCCGAGGCTCTGAATAATCTAGGCGTCTTGTTCGTTCGTGAAGGGGACTACGCTGCAGCGGAACAGCAGTTCCGTACCTGCGTCCGTTTGGTGCCGAGGTTCGATCAGTCCTATCTCAACCTCGCTCGGCTCTACATGACGCAACAGAAGAAAGCCGAGGCACAGGAGGCCATCGGAGATCTGCTTCGTCTCGAACCCGAGAATGCAGCCGGAAAGCAAGCCCTTCAGATCCTTGCCTCCATGCCCTAACCGAAGATCAGTACAGATCACGGCAGAGGATTGACGGCGGAGCCCCGAACTATAATCATCACGCATGCTGCTTCCGCGCCGACGCTTCCTCGGGTCCTCCTTTTTCATGCTCGGCGGTCCCTTGATGGAGGCGCTAACCAGTCCTCTCTGGCGGTGGGGGAAGGCAGAGATGCTGGCCGTCACCGGTGCCGGTCCGGATTCGTTGCATCCCTTGCCTCCGCAGGTTCAATTCACGGATGTCGCGCCGCAGGCCGGGCTGACTGCCCCTAACGTCTGGGGCGGGGTCGACCACAAACGCTCCATCATCGAGGCCAAAGGCAGCGGGCTTGCCTTCTTCGACTATGACCATGATGGCTGGCTGGATATCTATCTCACGAATGGCAACCGGCTCAACACGCAATGGCCCACGGGCAAGGCACCCATCGCTCATCTCTATAGGAACAATCGCGATGGTACCTTCACCGATGTCACGCAAGGCTCCGGTCTCGGAGTAGCCGGCTGGCAGACCGGAGTCTGCGTGGGTGACTACAACAATGATGGCTGGGATGACCTGTTCTGCTGCTTTTGGGGTCACAACATCCTATTCCGAAACAACGGCAACGGCACTTTCACGGATGTTACGAGCAAGGCTGGTCTAGTGCAGACGCAGGTTCGCTGGGGCGCAGGCTGCAGCTTTCTTGACTACGACCGGGATGGTCACCTTGACCTGTTCGTCTGCAACTATCTCCGCCTAGACCCGGACAAGATTCCTCCGGCCAGCGACACACACTTCTGCCAGTGGAAGGGGGTGCCGGTCATGTGCGGTCCGCGCGGGCTTCCCGGCGACACCAATATCCTTTACCACAACAACGGGGACGGAACCTTCACCGATGTGTCTGAGCGCGCGGGCATCCTAAAGCCCGGGCCGCGGTACTCCATCACCTCCGTCTCCTATGATTTTGACAACGACGGCTGGCCGGATATCTACGTGGCCGTAGACTCGCAGCCGAGCATCCTCTTTCAGAACAATCACGACGGGACCTTCACGGACGTCGCCCTCGAAGCCGGCTGCGCCTACAGTGACGGAGGTCATGAACAGGCAGGCATGGGCGTCGCGGTAGCGGATTACGACTGCGATGGGTATTTCGACATCTTCAAGACCAACTTCGCCGACGACACCTCCAACCTCTACCACAACAACGGCGATGGGACCTTTAGCGACGTATCCTTTCGCGCCGGCGTCGCCTTGAACAACCAGTATGTGGCGTGGGGTTGCGGCTTCCTCGACTATGACAATGACGGCTGGCCGGACCTGATGCAAATCAATGGGCACGTCTACCCCGAGATCGACAGCTATGGCTTCGGGCAGAAGTTTAAGAATCCCAGGCTCGTCTACAAAAATCTCGGCAATGGCCGCTTCAAAGACGTTTCTCTTGAGATGGGACCCGGCATCAACGAGCACTTCTCCAGCCGCGGTGCCGCCTTCGGGGACTATGACAATGATGGCGGCATGGATGCACTGATCCTGAACATGAATGAGGCTCCTTCACTCCTCCACAACAACGGCGGAAACCAGGAGAACTGGATCAAGATCAAACTTATAGGCAAGCAGTGCAATCGGACCGCGATCGGTGCGCGCGTCCGGGTCAGTACGGGCACTCACCAGCAGATGAACGAGGTGCACAGCGGTTCCAGCGTCATGTCTCAGAGCGATCTGCGCCTTCACTTCGGCCTCGGTAAAAATGAGCTCGTCGACAAAATCGAAGTGAAGTGGCCAACGACGCAGAAGATCGAGATTTTTACGCGGATCAAGGCCAACCAAATCCTGACGATCCGTGAGGGAGATGGGATCATTTTTTCCATCAAGCCGGGGCCATCGCCTCGAGCGTAGCCCTTCTTATCGATGTTCTGCGGCGGGCGGCTGATCCTGCAATTGAACGAGGAACTGCTTTACCTGTCGTCGCTGTTGCTCCACAGCGTCGGCCTGTTGCTCTTCAAGCGTGTCGTGCAACTGAAGTTCTTGACGAGCCTTCGCTTTCTCCCCCACTCGGTCATAGGCGATGCCCAACCGGTAGTGCGCCTCCCCCTGCAAAGGATCGGCTCGCACCGCTTTCTCGTAAAACGAGATCGCCTCCGGAAATCTGCCTTCGTCAGATGAGAGAATTCCCAGCTCCAGATATGCCTCTGCATACTGAGGGTTCAGCACCACCGCCCTTGTGAGCAGCTCTTTGACCCGCCCATTTGCAGCTGAATGATCCTGCCGCTGAAGCTCCATCGCATACAGGTAGTGCGCAACCGCGTCGTCTGGTTTCAGCTGGACGAATCGCGCTAGCTTCTGTTCCACGCAGGGCAACGCTGCAGGGGCGGCCAGGTTCACCTTGCCGAGGAAGAGGTACGGCTGGGAATCGAAAGGGTTTAGATCGGAGGCCGCACAAATCTCTTGCGCTGCGTCACGGTAGCGAGCTCCGGCAAAGAGAGCGGTTCCCCACGCCATCTTCAATCTGGCTGAATTCGGAAACGCCTTGCTACCGCGAGCGAAGACCTCCTCGGCCTGCCACACGGCCCTGTGCAGGAGCAGCTCCGATCCCCAGTGGAAGAGGTTCTCCTCGCTGGGTTCCAGCTGTGCGGCGCGCTCTGCCTCCCCGACTGCCTTCAGCGGATCGCCGAGTTGCTCTTCGAGCTCGCTCGAAAGTTGGTGATAGGCCGCCCGATCCCCTTTAGCAAGCGCACGCTGTACGTGGCGTCGCGCCTGGGCCGCATCACCCACACCCCGGCAAGCCAATGCCAAGTCATATTCCTCCTCTGGCCTGTCCCCTCCGGCGGTCGCCGCGGCCTCGAGCAGTGGAACCGCTTGTTGATACCGCGCAGACCTCAGGTAGTATTCACCCAGATTACGGTTCGCCGCGTAGCTCTTTGGGTTGGTCGCAAGAGCAGCCCGCAGCTGACTTTCTTCAGCTTGATTGCGCTTCTCATTTGGTTCGGCAATCCCGTCACGACCCCCGTCCGACATTTTGAGTATCAGTGTCTGCCGTGCTAAATCCTCACTTGCCCGCAAGGTCGAATCAGATCCGTGCCCCCCCACCGCTGTCCAGTCGGTCACGCCGGCCACGGTGAAATTCGGTTGATCTGAAAATTCGATCTCCTGGTGGGTTGCGCCCGAGGAGCCGGGGTCCGCAGTGTCACTCCGCTTCGCGCGAAGTGTCAGTCGGGGACTCGCTGACCCACCTTTGGACAGATCCACCATCGCCTGCGCACTCATCCCGGGGGCCACCGCACGGACTATATAGAACCCCGGCCCCAACCCTGTAAACGTGTAGCTTCCGGAGGT